>JAISTV010000013.1 GCA_031272485.1 Eubacteriales Family XIII. Incertae Sedis bacterium | reverse complement strand
CTGCAGCTGCTGAGATGCCGGTCATGCACGCAAATTTTCAGTATTTCGTGTGAAATATCCATTTATCCCCTGCCCGGATACACGAAATACTGAAATTTTGCGCAGGAAAACAGTCGAGCACTTAGGGGCTTTTTCGCCTACAACTCCCGAACCTCGTCTTCGGTCAGCCCCGTATACTTCGTAATCAATTCGCGACATGCTATCTGCCGATGGTGGTATTTGTGAGATGTCGCCCTGTGATATACTTTCCCTATGAACATTAACTGGTATCCGGGACATATGAAGAAGACGCGGGAGCTTATTGCCGCGAACCTGAAGATGGTGGATCTGGCCATTGAGGTTTGCGATGCGCGCATACCCGTCTCCTCCCGCAACCCCATCATTGACGAGATTCTCGGGGAGAAGGACCGGATTCTGATTCTCAACAAGAGCGACCTGGCGGACGAGAACGCCACCGCACGCTGGCTCGAGACGCTCCGCAACGAGAAATCCAAGGCGGGCAAACGCCCCCTCGCGGTCATGGCTTTGAACAGCCAGTCCGGCGCAGGTGTGAAGACCCTCTTCACCCGCCTCGAGAAAATCGAGAAGGACAAGCTGCCGCCATCGCAGACTGCAAACCGCCGCCGCAAACCCCTGCGCCTGATGATTGTGGGCGTGCCGAACTCCGGCAAGTCCTCGCTCATCAACCGGCTCACGGGGAAGAAGAGCGCGCAGACCGGCGACCGCCCGGGCGTCACGAAGGGCAAGCAGTGGCTCACGCTCGAAAACGGCATGCAGCTCCTGGATACCCCCGGCATCCTCTGGCCCAAGTTCGAGGACCCGAATGTGGGGCAGAACCTGGCCTTCTGCGGCGCCATTCGCGACGAGATTCTGGACACCCCCGAGCTGGCGCTCTCGCTTCTGCGCGTCCTGATTGCGGGCTACCCGGAGCAGCTTGCTGCCCGCTACGATATAGACCTCACGCCCGCCGAAACGCCGGACGACCCGGACGAGCTGTATGACGCGGATGGCGCACCCATAGAAAAGGACCTCGCCCTCACCGTCATGGACCGGATTGCCGAAAAACGCGGCTACATCCTGCCCGGGAAGCGCATAGACTACGAGCGCACCGCCCGGCAGCTTCTCGACGAGTTCCGCGCCGCGAAAATCGGCCGCATAACCCTGGAATGACCAGGCTTTATCTCTTCGAAGAAGAACACGGCCCCGTCTCCACCGCTCCGGCGGACACGCACGCCTGTATCCGCACGGCCTGGGAGCGCTTCACCTCCCGCATCCCCGCGCTTGCCGGCGTCCCCCTTCCGCCCGTCGAACGAACCAAAAACGGAAAGCCTTTCTTCCTGCAGCCGGAAGACGCGCAGCAGGTGGCGCTCTCCGTCTCTCACTCCGGGCGCTACCTCGCCGTAGCCCTCTCGGAAGCCCTGCGCATAGGCGTAGACATAGAAGACCGCGCCTGGCGTTTTCGAAAAACCCCGTACGACCCGGCCCGCTACGCACGCATAGCCCGCCGCTTCTTTTATCCGGCGGAATGCGCGCTGATTGCCGCCAATGAAGACCCCCTGCGCCACGAGGAAGCCTTCTTTTACGTCTGGACCAGTAAAGAGGCAGCCGGAAAACGAAACGGCGAGGGGATTCCCGCCGCTCTGTCAAGTTTTTCGATTGACAGCCCCGACCCGGCTGTCCGTATAGTTTCCGTAAGAACGAAAGATCCGCGACTGACCGTAACCCTCGCCCTGCCGCGTGAAACCTCTACCTATTAACGAGTCTGCATCCAGGCTTTCTTCGTGCGCTGCCGAGCGGTGCGGCCGAGCGAAGCCGTGAGCCCGCCGGGAAACACGAGGGCGTCTTTCCGAATCAGCACCAGGCGGCTCAGATTCACCCCGAGCCGGCTGTGGCACAGGAAGATGTACGGCTGCATGCTGCGCACCACTTCCCCGAAGGGCGCATACGTCCAGTAGCTTCCGTCCGGCGTAACCACAGACGTACGCCTGCCCTCTTTGCGCACGAAGCAAACTTCATCCATATTCAGAATCACGGTTTCAAATCGGTTGGAAATACAGATGCGCCGCATTAGGATTTGCGGATAATCTTATCTAAGAACGCGAGTATACGCGGGTGGTCGGGAGAAACAAAGATGCGCTCCGGGTCATCGTCGGCCAGAATCTGACCGTCATCCATAAAAATGACGCGGTCGGAAATCTCCCGCGCGAAGTTCATCTCGTGCGTCACGATAATCATGGTCGTGTTTTCCGCCGCCAAATTCTTGATTACGCTTAAAACCTCGCCAATCAGTTCCGGGTCAAGCGCCGAGGTCGGCTCGTCAAAGAGCATAATCTCCGGGTCCATGGCCAGCGCCCGGGCTATAGCCACCCGCTGCTGCTGCCCGCCGGAAAGCTGTCCGGGGTACGCGTCCCGCTTCTCGGAAAGCCCCACTTTCTCCAGAAGCTCCAGGCCATGCGCTTCCGCCTCCTTGGCGTCCACGCCCTTTACGTGCACCGGCGCCTCGCAGAGATTCTCCAGCACAGACCGGTGCGGAAAGAGGTTGAAGTTCTGAAAGACCATGCCCAGCCGGCTGCAGATGCGCAGCACCTCCTTGCCGGGCCGGTAGACCGACTGCCCCCACTCGTTTTCCTGACAGATGTACTCGCCGTCTATTGAGATACTCCCCTTGTCCGCCGTCTCCAGGTGGTTCAGCAGCCGCAGAAGCGTGCTCTTGCCGGAGCCGGACGGCCCTATGACCGAAACAATCTGCCCCGCGTTCACGCTGAGGTCCACGCCCTTCAGCACGTGCAGTTTTCCGAAGAATTTATGCAGGCCCTTCGCCTGAACAATCTCCATCTGCGCCCCCCTATTTCACCGAATAATACGCGAAGCGCTTCTCGAGCAGGCGGAAAAGCTGGATGACTATGAGCGTCAGCAGCAGGTAGATACACGCCGCAATCACCAGTGCCCCTACGTTAAAGTCGCGGGACATGACGCGGTTTGCAAGCTTGAGCGTTTCATTCACCGTTATAGCGGAAGCGAGCGCCGTATCCTTGACGAGCGTCACCGCCTCGTTTCCCATGGGCGGCAGAATCGCCTTGACCGCCTGCGGCAGGACTATCCGCCGCATGGTGAGCCGCTGGCTCATGCCCAGCGCCTTAGCCGCCTCGTACTGCCCCCTGCCTATGGTCTGGATGCCGCCGCGGAATATCTCCGTCAGGTACGCCCCGTAGTTTATGATAAACGTCACATACGCGGCCATAAGCGGCGAAAAAGATACGGCCTGATTCGTGAGGTAAGGCAGCCCGTAGTACGTAAAGACCAGCTGCAAAAGCAGGGGCGTGCCGCGGAACACCCACGTGTAGATGCCCAGCACGAAGTGCAGCGGCTTAAGCCGGCTAAGCTTCCCGAGCGCGCACACCACACCCAGCGGCACAGCAAAAAGCAGCGTCACGCAGAAAATCTTCAACGTGACGCCTACTCCTTCTGCTATGTATAAAGTTATGTCGCGCAGATACTCGCCGCCCATAAACGTCCTGACGAGGGCTTATCCCTCCAACTGCGCCTGCGTGAGCTTGTCTATGTCGCGAATGACTATGTCGTGGTCAAACCACTTGCTGCAAATCACTTCCGTCGAGCCGTCTTCCTTCAGCTCGTCCAGCGCCAAATCGATGGCTTCGCGCAGCGCCACTTCGCCGGCCCGGCAGCCGATCCCGAAGAATTCGTCGCCCAGCGTCTCGTCCAGAATGCGGTAGGAATCCGGATCCTTGCTCATGATGTACTCTATGAGAATCTTGTCCACGGCCACCGCGTCTATCCGGTCACTGCCCTTGAGGTCAATCAGCGCCAGCTGATAATCGTCGTACGTGCGCACTTCCTTGACCGCGTCACCCAGCACATCGTCCGCCAGAAGCAGCTCCTCCGCCGCGCTTTCCACCTGCGCGCCCACGATCTTGCCCACAAGGTCCGCCTTGGTCTGCACGTCCGAGTCCGCCCGGACCACCAACACCTGCGAGTTGTTCAGATACGGCTTGGTGAACTCCACGTTCTTGTTGCGGTCCGCCGTAATCGAATAACCGTTCCAGATCACGTCAATATTCCCGTTGGACAGCTCCAACTCCTTGGTCTCCCAGTCTATGGGCTTCACCACCAGCTCCACACCCAGCTTCTCGGCCACGGCCTTCGCAAGGTCTATGTCAAACCCCACGATCTCGCCGCTCTCGTCCACAAATCCCATGGGCGGGAACTCGTCATCGCAGCCCAGTATGAGCGTCCCGCGCTCCTGAATGGACGTCAGCGACGTATCTTCCGTACTCGCCTCTTCCTTGCCGCAGCCCGCCGCAAACAGCACGACCGAAAGCACCAAAACCGCTGCCAGCGCAGCACACACCTTCCTCTTCATCACACACTCCTCCTTACGCGTTATTTAAGCAAACTCTCGTCCCTGTTGTACGATATCAGTTCGTTGTAAATCTCCTCCGCCGCCGCAGACACAGGAATCAGCCGGTCCGTCTCCGGTTCCTCCGAATCTATAGGCACCAAATGCGGTTTTCCGTCGATTAAATCCCGTGCCCGCTTGGCAGCCAGTATAACCAATGTGTAACGGCTGTCCGCCCTTTTGCGAATCTCGTTTATGGATGGGTATAATAACATTTTCTTATCCTTTCTCAGCTTCCTTCCTGTACTTCTCTATGAGCGCCACAGCGCCGGCATCCACCTTCCGGCCTTCCGCCCGCATGACCGCCATGGCCTCCGCCACCGCGGTGTCCAGATCGTCGTTAATAATATAGTAGTCGTATTCGCGAATCCAGTCCATTTCCCTGAGCGCCTGCCCGAGCCTGAGCCGGACCTGCTCCTCGCTGTCCGCCCCGCGGCTCTTAATCCGCCGCTCCAGCTCCGCCATGGATGGCGGGAGAATAAACACGAATACCCCCTCCGGGTAATTGCGCTTTACCTGCATGGCGCCCTGAATGTCTATCTCCAGAATCACGTCCCGCCCTGCTTCAAGGTGCGCGAGCACCGGTGCTTTCGGGGTGCCGTACCGCCGCCCGTAAACCTCCGCGTACTCTAAGAGCCCGCCTTCGCCCACCACCTTTTCGAACGCCTCGTCCGAAACAAAAAAGTAACTCACGCCTTCCGTCTCTGTCGGACGGGGGGCGCGGGTGGTCATGGATACGGAAAGTGCCGCGTCCGTCTGGCTTATCAGGCGCTTGCAGATGGTGCCCTTACCGCTCCCGGAAGGGCCGGATAAAACATATAACCGACCGCTCTTCATTGCTTTATTATAGTAAACCCGCCAAACGAATACAAGAGTAAATTCCGCCGTGGCCAAAATTTCAACTTATGCACGATTTTCTTCCCACGATGTGGCTACGCACCCATCTTATAGGCGAAAAACGGGGGTCCTACGGACCCCCGGACACTGTAAATCGTGCATAACCTGAAATTTTGTCCCTCACTCGACCACGTAGTACCCGCCGTACCTGCTTATCTGCATCGGGGTCCAGGCGCCTTCGCTCAGCTCAGCGCTGCCAGCCTGCGCCCAGTCGTCCTCCATGTCGAACGCCACAATCGTGTTCGGGGAGATTACGTAGAAGTAGTCACCAATGATTATTCCGCGCATCTCGACAGTCGGATATACGGAGTAGTTGTACTTGTAGTCCGTGTCCACGCTGAGCTTCTTCACCAGCGAGAACCCGTCCTCCTCGTCGTAGCTGCAAATATAGTACGCGTTATCCGCCGGGAAGGCGATTATGCCGCGCGCCGCATCCACCAGAATCGACTTGTGGTTCTCCGAGACCTGCGTATAACTTGCATCCGAAATGATGCTCGTATCCGCTTCCAGCACGTTGAACGGGTCGGAGATGTCGAACATGGAGAGTTTCACGCTCTTCACCCAGCCGGAATCCTCGTCCACGTCATGGCCCACGCCCAGCAGCAGGCCCTCGCCGTACGGATGCAGGTAGTCCGAGAATCCCGGAATCTCCAGCGCCCCCATGACCACCGGACTGGCAGGATCCGAGAGGTCTATGGAAAACAGCGGATCCGTGTTGCGGAACGTGACCACGTACGCCGTCTCGCCCATGAACCGGCAGGAGTAAATCTCCTCGTCCGGCGCTATATCGCCCACCATACCCAAGAGATTCAGGTCCTCATCCAGCGTGTAGACCGCCGTGCTTTGCACCAACTCGGAAGACCCGCCGTACCCGGCCAAATCCCGCAGGGCGGATGGGCTCCGATAGGTGTAGCTATACCGCGTCATGGCCACCCGCAGCACCCCCTCGTACTCGTCTATGGAGAACTGGTCGTGCAGATAGCCTTCCAGCCGCTTGGAGCTTACCAGCGTCACCTTGCCGTCCTTGAGCGTGAGCTTGGCGAATGCCGTAAACCACTCGTAGCGGTACCCGGCGCGCGTCGAGTAGTCGATATACTCTTTCGAATACACCCCCGACCCGTCGTCGTAACCGTACTCGGTCGACGCCCCGGTCAGGTACAGATTCTCCAGCGAAGCATAAATCTCGCCGTCAAACCCGTAAACCGCCTTCTGCGAAACGTAGCTGCCGTCCTTGCGCGTGTCTATGCCCGTAATCACCGTGTACCCGCTGTTGTAGGAAGTGGTGCACGTAATCGGCTCCTCGCCCGCCTCGTCCATAATTATGTACACGTCGTCCGGGTCTATGAACGAGTTTACATCGTTCACCTGGAAGAGCGGCACGAAGGACGCCAGGTCTTTCTCGGAACTCGGGTAGCTGTAATAGTAGTTGTAGGAAATCAGATACAGGTAGTCGCCTATCATCCGCGCGTTCTCATAGCTGCCGTCCTGTGTCAAGCTGTTTAACTTGACAGGCTTGGCCGGGTTACTTATGTCGTAGATGTCCGCCCGCGTGTAGTATTTGTGCGCGCTGCCCGAATCCGAAAGCCCCGAGTCAATGACCACGTCGCCCACCTTGTTCTCGTCGCCGAGCGTGTCCGCCTCGCGCATACCCGCGCTCAGCAGCACCAGCCGGTCGCCCGTGATAAACATCTCAAAGATGAGCGGCTGCTTCACAAAATTCGCATAGCTGTTGTAGCTGTAGTTGCCTGCCGCTATGGCCTCCTCCGTCGTGTCGTACAGGTACTCCTGCGGTATGGAGGCTATCTTCACCGGCTTTCCGTTCTTTGCCTCGACAATGGAAAGCTCCTCGCTGCTCAGCGTGTAGATGTACTTGCCGTCGGTCTTAACTATGTCGGCTTCCTCCACGCCTTCCGTCTGGTTGTTCGTCTTCGTATAGTCTTCCGTGCCGCCCGCGGAGCCCAGCCCATCAGCCGCGGATTCCGCGCTGTCTGCGGATCCGCTGTCCAGCGTAGCCGAAGGAATCACTGCTTCATTCAACACATCGGAGGTTTCCGAATAGTCGTACGACGTATTACCACCCAGCACCGCGTCGTAAAGGTTCTCGTAGCCGTTGCCGGCGTTCACGATCTTAAGCTCTTCCGTCTTAGGCGGCTGCGCCTGCGTGCCGCTACTTGTTACTTGCGTTGTGCCGCCGGTTTCGCTCGACGAATCCAGCTGGCTCGTCCGTCCCGCAAACAGATTCGCCGGGTCCAGCCCCACGAAAGTGACCAATAGCAGCGCCGCGCAGGCCACCGCGATTATGCTGTACACCCGCTTCGTGCGGCTCCCCTTCTTCTGCCTCGTGACCGGCACGGGCGCCGGCGCCGGGGTCTGCTGCGCGTCTCCTCCGTCCATTGGCGCCGCGGCCTCTGCATACACCTGCGCCTGCTCTCCTGCCGTAAGGTCCGCGAAAAAGTCCAGCTCCGCGCTCCGTGTCTCTACGGCTTCCCGTAAAGCTCTCTTGAATTTCTCTTCGTTCATAATCGTCACTTTCCTCACCCCTCAATTCCTCAGAGGCTCATCGCCTGTCATTTCTTCCGCTGCCTTTTTGAGTTTCGCCATGGTCCGGCGGAACGTGGACTTCACGGTGTTGTAATTCGCACCGTTCATATCCGCGATCTCCGTGAGACCCACATCGTAGTAGTAATACAAAAGGACCAGCTGTTGTTCGGATTTGGAAAGCCGGTTAAGTAACTTAATCAGAAGGTCGGTGTTCGCAAGCGCATCCGGAAAATGCGACTCCCCCTCGTCCGCGGGCTCCAGGCCGGGGTCCGCCCCCAGCTCGCTCACGTCCGTAAACAGACGCACATCCCGCTTCGTGAAATAGCGCTTGGCTTCGTTTCGCGCTATGGTGTAGAGCCAGCCGCGAACGGCCTCGGGGTTCTTCAGGCCGGAAAGATACTGAAACACGTTCTGCCACACGTTCTGCGAAATGTCCTCGGTCATCTCACGGTCGCAGCGCGCAATCGTATAGATGAACCGCTTCAGTTCCTCGTGGTACGTGTTATAGACGGTTTCAAAATCCATTCTCCCGTAAGCCCCAAACTCTTCTTGTGCCCGGTCTGCATGTGCCATCATCGGCTTCCTCCTGTTATCTGCACTCGGCTTTCAAACAGTAGAGGACGCTTCCCGGAAAAAAGGTGCTATATCGTGTAGAACCAGAAATCTCCCTGTTCCAGCTCCACGCTACCCATGTTTTCGTCCTGGTTGAACTGCAGCTCGAAATTCTTTATGCTCACCCGCGTGCCGGCGGGAACGCTCGTCGTGATAAACGCGTTCGATCCGATTACCGCGTCCTTGCCAATGACGGTGTTGCCGCCCAGGATGCTGGCGCCTGCGTAAATCGTCACGCCGTCCTCTATGGTGGGGTGACGCTTGACGCCCGAAAGCACCTGGCCACCGCGCGTGGAGAGCGCCCCGAGGGTTACGCCCTGATAGATCTTTACGTAGTTGCCTATAACCGTCGTCTCGCCCACCACTATGCCCGTACCGTGGTCCATGAAGAAGTGGTGGCCTATCGTGGCGCCGGGGTTTATGTCTATGCCCGTTATGCTGTGCGCGTGCTCCGTCATCATGCGCGGGAGCAGCGGCACCTTGAGCCGGTACAGCTCGTGCGCCAGCCGCGCCACCGTAATAGCGAATATGCACGGATATGAAAGGATTACGTCGTCCTTGGACAGCGCCGCCGGATCCCCCTCCAGCGCCGCCTCCACATCCGTGGCCAGCAGACTTCTGAGCGCCGGGATGGTGCTCAAAAAATCGTACGTCTTCTGCCGCGCGTCTTCCTCCACATGGTCGCTGTTCGCGCAGTGGTTGCAGTCAATGCCGTAGCACAGCGCGTGACGGATCTGCTTTTGCAGGTTATACGTGAGGCGCTCCATGAGCTCGCCCACGTAGTATTCCACCGAATCGGACTTGAGCTTGCGGCGGTCGAAATACCCCGCGAAGATGAGCGCCCTGAGATCGTCGATAATCAGGCGCACCGCCTCCGGGTCTATCCGGTGGGTTTCTTCTATTTTAATAATGTCCGGCTCGCGCTGATAGCTCTCAACGATATCTCCCACGAGCTTGCGGATGGTTTTTTCGTCTTGTTCTCTGTCCATTACCGTACCTACTCCATTTGAACTTGCTATAACTTTACCACAATCCACCACTTTCCGCTATAATAGAGGAAAGAAACGCGTCGCGCGGTGCCGCGCTTTCGGGACAAACAAAAACCGGCTCCACGCATCTGCGTGAGCCGGTCCGGGCAATCAGATCTTCTACCCCCCCGGCGTCCCGTGCCGGACAGGACGCCGTTGAGAGTTAGATCAGTAAGTCCCTATTCGGAGCCCCTGATAGGGTATAAGTTCGTGAAAATCCCCGCCGCTTTGGGGTGAAATCGATTTTTTTTTCGCAGAAAGAGAGGAAGGAAAATGTCCATACACATAGCAGCCAAACCCGGCGAAGTAGCCGAAACCGTGCTCCTGCCCGGAGACCCGCTCCGCGCCAAATTCATAGCCGAGACCTACCTTCAGGATGTCAAGCAGATTACCGACATCCGCAACATGCTCGGCTTCACGGGCACCTACAAGGGGACGCCCGTCACCGTACAGGGCACCGGCATGGGCATGCCCTCCATAGGCATATACACGCACGAGCTCATCTGCGAGTTCGGCTGCAAGAACCTCGTGCGCATAGGCACCGCCGGTTCCTTCCGCGAGGAGATAGGCATAGGCGACGTGGTCATGGCGCTGGCCGCCTCCACGGATTCCGGCTGGGCGCACACCTACGACCTGCGCGGACAGCTCGCCCCCACCGCCAGCTGGGAGCTGGTCAAGAAGGCGGAGAAGGCCGCCGGCGAGCTGGGCATAGACCTCAAGGCCGGCAACATAGTGACCTGCGACGTGTTCTACGAAGCCGACCCCGACTGGTGGAAGCGCTGGGCGCGCCTCGGGGTGCTCGGCGTGGAAATGGAAGCCGCCGCGCTGTACATGAACGCCGCCTTCTATGGCGCGAACGCGCTGGCCCTCGTAACCATGAGCGACCACTTCGTGACCGGAGAGGCCGCCACCGTCGAGCAGCGCACCACCTCGTTTACCAATATGATGGAGATAGCCCTGACCCTCGCGACCTACTGAGCCGCCGGCCGGGGCGCGCGGCAGGCGGCAGCTACTCTAAATTCTGCACCTGCTCGCGTATGATTTCGATTTCGTTTTTCATGGCCAGCATCTGCTCGGTTATCTTCAGGTCGTTCGCCTTGCTGCCTATGGTGTTCGCCTCGCGGTTCATCTCCTGCATAAGAAAGTCGAGCTTCTTGCCGCACGGCTCCGCGTCCTTCTTTCCCAGCACCTGCCTAAGCTGCGCCAGGTGACTCTTCAGCCGCACGATTTCCTCCGTTATGTTGCACTTATCCGCAAACAGAGAGGTCTCCAGCGCCACGCGGTCGTCAAGTTTTTCCCCTGACAAGCTCCCCGTAAGCTCCGCCAGCCGTTCCCGCAGTTTTTCCGCATAAATGGGCGGGAGCAATGGGGCCCGTTCTTCTATAATCTCTACGAGTTTCTCCACAGCCGCGCCATGGGTGAGAATGTCGGCTGCGAGCTTTTCTCCCTCCGCCGTGCGCATGGCGTTAAACGCGGTAAGCGCGCTGCCCACCGCCTCGGAAACGACCTTGAGGACCCCTTCCTCGTCCGTGCTTCCCGTGGCGGACTGCAGCACATCCGGCTGCGCGACGATAAGGTCCAGACGCACCTCGTCCGCTAAGCCGGCCGCCTCGCGAATCTGCCGGAAAGCCTCAGCGTACTGCGCCGCCGCCGGCAGGTTTACTTTCACCGCCGCGTCCTCGGCCGCGTCGCTCAGCACGTTTATGCTCACGTCCGTCTTGCCCCGGCGAATCCCCTCGCGCAGCGCCTTGCGAACGGTCTCCTCCGTAAAGGCATAGCGCCGCGGCGTGCGGATGTTAAACTCCGCGTACCGGTGGTTCACCGCGCGCAGCTCCACCGTAACCGTGCGCACCCCGTCCGTGGCCTCGCCCCGGCCAAACCCCGTCATACTCCGTATCATAGGTATTTCCTTTCTGCGTTGTCTTTCGCTGTTTCCTATTATAAACTAAACCCATGCCTTATGATAACTACGTAACCGCGGCGGTGGCCGCCGAGCTGCGCACGCGGATTGCGGGCGGCCGTATAGAAAAGATCTATCAGCCGGGGCGCGAGGAAGCGCTCTTGCATATTTCCGCGCCCGGAAACGCGCGGAGCCGCCTGGCGCTGCTCCTCTCGGCCGAGTCCCGTCACCCCGCGGCATACCTGACGGAAGCGGACATAGAAAACCCGGCAAGCCCCCCGGCCTTCTGCATGCTCCTGAGAAAACACCTTCTCGGCGGCCGGATAGAAGGCGTCAGCGCTACGCCCCGCGAGCGCATACTTTCCATTGACATCACGTCTACGGGCGAGCTCGGCCTGCCGCGGGAATACAGACTGCTGCTCGAGATTATGGGCAAGCACAGCAACCTCTTCCTCATAGACCGCGCGGACGGGAAGATTCTCGACTGCATCAAGCGCGTGTTTCCCGAAATGAGCAAGGTGCGCCAGGCCCTGCCCGGCATGACCTACACCCCGCCACCGCCAGCCAAGGGCTACAGTCCCGTCATTCAGCGGGAGTGCGAGAGCGGGAAAAGCCTTGCGGACTTTGACAGCCTTGCGGAAGCGGAGGACTTCTGCCCGCGCATCTACTTAGGCGCCGCCGGGACGCTCACCGACTTTCACGTCCTGCCCATAGCCGCCTACGCGCCGCTCGCCTGCGAGGAGTTTTCCTCCGTGAGCGCCATGCTCGACCGCTGGTACTCTGTAAAGGACGAGGGAAACCGCCTCAAACAAAAATCCGCCGACCTCACCAAGGCCATATCCGGCCGCCTCGAGAAGCTCTACCTGAAGAAGCAGCGGCTGCTCGAGGACATTCGCAAGGCCGAGGACGCGGACCGGTATAAGGCCACCGGCCAGCTCATAACCGCGAACATCTACCGCATAAAGAAGGGCGACGGGAAGGTAAGCCTCCCCGACTACAGCCATCCGGACCCGGAGACCGGCGCGCCCGCGGAGGTCACGGTGAACCTGGACCCGCTCCTCACCCCGGCGGAAAACGCCCAGCGGTATTTCAAGAAGTACACCAAGGCCAAGGCCTCCCTCACGGTCAAGCGCGAGCAGCTCGCCCTCACGAGCGCCGACATAGACTTTCTGGAGACCTATCAGGTTTACCTGCTGGACTGTGCGAGCGCGGCCGAGATAGACGACCTGCGGGAGGAGCTCGCCGTGCACGGCATAATCCGCCGCCGCAAGAACGCGCCCAAAAAGAAGCAGAAGGCCGAGCCGGACTTTCTTACCTTTAAGACCCGTAGCGGCCTGACCGTGCTGGTCGGCAGAAACAACCGCGAGAACGACATCCTCACGCTCAAGAAGGCCGCCCCCGGCCACCTGTGGCTGCACACCAAGGACATACCCGGCTCCCACGTGATTCTGGCAGCCGCCGAGAGCCGGCGCGACGAGCGCTCCATTCTCGAGGCCGCCCAGATAGCCGCGTGGTACAGCAAGGCGCGCGCTTCCGCGAACGTCCCCGTGGACTACACCGAGGTGCGCCACGTAAAAAAACCGGGCGGCGCCAAGCCCGGCATGGTCATCTTTACCCACAACAAAACGCTATTTGTAGAGCCT
The DNA here is from genome assembly GCA_031272485.1 of Eubacteriales Family XIII. Incertae Sedis bacterium. Lineage (GTDB taxonomy): Bacteria > Bacillota > Clostridia > Peptostreptococcales > Anaerovoracaceae > JAISTV01. The sequence goes on along the minus strand of JAISTV010000013.1, from coordinate 26,855 downwards.
AAGGTGCCGTAGCTGCTGCGCAAACGCCTCCGGCGGATCCGACGTAAACTCGCACGGCTGCCCCGTGGCCGGGTGCGTAAACCCCAGCTTGCCCGCGTGCAGAAGCTGGCCGCCCTTGCCCTTGCCGTACAGCTCGTCCCCGAGCACCGGGTGCCCTATGGACGCCATGTGCACGCGAATCTGGTGCGTGCGCCCCGTCTCCAGCCGCAGCTTTATGAGCGTTGCGGAAGAAAACCGCTCCAGCACCTCCCAGTGCGTCACGGCCCGCTTGCCCTGCTCCGGCGGCAATATCTTTCGTTTCATTCTGTTCTTGGGGTCCCGACCCAGTGGCCGGTCCACCGTGCCCGTGTCTTCCGAAAACCCGCCGGACACCAGCGCCACGTACTCCCGCGTCATGGTGTGCGCCGCCAGCTGCGCCGAGAGCGAAATATGCGCCGCGTCGTTTTTCGCGACCACCAGAAGCCCGCTCGTATCCTTGTCTATCCGGTGGACGATTCCCGGTCGTATCTCGCCGTTTATCCCCGACAGCGCCTCGCCCGTGGCCAGGATGTGCGCCAGCAGGCCGTTTACCAGCGTGCCCGTCTCGTTTCCGTATGCCGGATGCACCACCAGTCCCTGCGGCTTGTTGACCACGATCACATCCGCGTCCTCATAGCGGATGTCCAGATCCATCTCCTCCGGCTCTATGTGCAGCGGCACCCTTATCGGAAAGCAGAGGGAGGCCACGTCTCCAGCAGTGACCATAACTTTTTTACTGTCGGGCAGTGCGCCGTTAAGCAAGACGCTGCCCTCTGAAATAAGCAGCTGGACCCGGCTGCGGCTCAGCTCCGTAGCCTCCGTCAGGGCCACATCCAGCCTCTTGCCTGCCTGCGCCTCCGTGAACGTTACGCGGAGCTCTTCATGTTCATCCGAATCTATGTACAGCTTACTCATGCGCCGCCTCCGCGCTGCCCGCCTCGCCGGCTCCGGCTTCCTCGCGGCTCCTGCGCCGCTCCGCCACTATAAGCCCTATGATCAGCAGCCCGCAGCCGCCCGTGAGCGCCGCGTCCGCCAGGTTGAATATGGCGAACGAGTCCCCTACCTTGATAAAGTCCGTCACATAGCCCCGCGCCAGGCGGTCTATCAGGTTCCCCGCGCCGCCGCCCAGCATCATGCCGAGCGACACCACGTAATACCACGGCACGTTCCCGCGCCGCAGCAGCAGTCCCAGCCCTACCGCGATAAGCGCAAGCAGCGCCGCCTGAATCCACAGGATGACGTTTGGGTGCTCCCGCAGCATGCTGAAAGCCACGCCCGTATTGTTTGTGTGGTAAAGGCTGAAAAACCCGCCGTCCGCCGGCAGGCTCTCTCCGGGCGCGAGGTGTTCCCGCACCAGATTTTTAACGTACTGGTCTAAAAACGCGACGAACGCCGCGATGAGAATGCCTATGCCCGCTGCCTTGCCGCGCCCCATACGCACGGCGTTTATCCGTTTCTTTTCGGCTGCTTTATGGTGCGGGACGTGTTCCGCCTCGCATCCGGCTCCGCGACCGGCCGCCGCGCCGGCTGCGCCACGCGCTGCGGTGCCTCTTCCCCGTAAAACCCGTACCGCTCCAGGTCGCCCGGCGGCAGCAGATCCCCGGAGATCGCCTCAAAGCGCTCCAGCTCGGTTTCAAGCAGGCTCCGGTAGCGAATCTTGAACTGCTCCGCCCGGCGCGCCATCTCCACCGCTTCTTCCGTAATCCGCTCCACGGACTCGCGCGCCTCGCGCGTTATGCGCTCCGCGTCCAGCTCCGCGTTCTTCAGCACGATATCCGCCCGCTTCTCCGCGCTCGCGGAAATATCGCTCATAAGCGCCTTGGCGGATTCCAGCGTGGCAAACAGCGCACCCTCCGAGCCCTTATAGCGCTCGATATCCGCGTGCAGGGACCGGATGGTCTCCCGCAGCGACGCGTTCTCCTTCATGAGCTTGTCCATGTCCAGCGTAAGCAAATCGAGGAAGCTGTCTACCTCTTCCTCCTTGTACCCGCGCACGCCTTTCGTGAACTCTTTTTTCTGAATGTCAACCGGAGTGATCATTCCGAAACCTTTCTTCTCCCTAAAGGAAAATATACAGTATGCGCACCAATACGCGGTTCAACGCCATAATCAGAAGCGCCAGGATAATCAGCGAAAAATCCATGGGGCCCGTATTATACCGGGACATGAACTTCCGCACCGGCCGCACCATGGGCTCGGTAATCCGCGTGAGAATCATGTAAATCTTATAGACCGCACTCCTCGGATCCGTCCGGTACGGATTCACGAACCAGCTCATAATCGCCTGCACAAACAGGATGCCAATCAGGACCTGCGCGAGCAGGTTAACCACTTTTATCGCAAATAGTATGCCCATTTCTGCTTTAGCTCAGGTCTTCCAGGGGTTTCCGTCCTCGGCCCCGAAAGTCATGCCCTTATGCTCCGTATTCGACATGACATCCACGTTCTCCGGCAGGAACACGAAAATGTTGTTCGCTATCTTCTGCACGTTTCCGTTGAGTGCGTACGTGGCGCCGTTCAGGAAGTTGAAGATGTTCTTGGCCGTTTCCCGCTCAATCTTCTCCAGGTTGATAATAATCGGCTTGCGCTGCTTGAGCGCGTTCACCAGCTTCGGGCAGTCGTTGAAGCTCTTCGGCTCTATGACCACGATCTTCAGCTGCTCCGTAATCTTGCGAATGGTATTCTCCCGCATGGCAGTCGCCCGCTCCCGGTCACGCACCGGTTCCACCGGCCTTATGGGACGCGGTTCCGGCGAACGCTGACGCGCCACGCGCGGCTGCTCGTAGTACTGCTCCCGGCTGCTGTAGCGTTCCTGCGGCGCCGGCCGGCGCTCTTCCCCGTGCATATCGCGAATATCGCCGCGCTTGTTGCTACGCCAAAGCGGCTTGCTCGGCTCTATATCCTCTTCCGTGAACTCTTCCTCGTAGTACTCATCCTCGAGCCCCACCAGATTCTTCAGTTTTCCGAAAACACCTGCCATACCATATCTCCTTATTCTACTTCGTAACTCCGCGGCCCGAAAATCCCCGTTCCCACGCGGATCAGGTTCGCGCCCTCTTCCACCGCCACTTCATAGTCATGCGTCATGCCCATGGACAGATACCGCATATCGAGGCGCTCGTGTGAAAGACTCGTCTTTATTTCGTCAAAAAGCCGGCTCACCGTCCGGAAGTATGGTCTCACCTCTTCCGGATCAGCCACGTCGGGCACCACTGTCATGAGCCCCCGCACGCACACATTCGAAAGTTCGTTAAGAATCTTCCCCGTAAGCGCCGGCGCCTCACTCGCCGAGAGTCCGAATTTGCTTTCCTCTCCAGCCGGGTTCACCTGCAACAGGATGTCAACCTTTTTACTTGACAGGCTCGCCCGCCGGTCGATTTCCTCCGCCAGGCGGAAGCTGTCAACCGAATGGATAAGATCGACCTTATCCATGGTGTATTTTACCTTATTTCTCTGTAGATGTCCAATCATATGCCACCGCACAGATGTTTTCATTTCTGTTACACCCGCTGTAACCGCAGCGTATTTTTCTTCGAGTTCCTGCACCTTGTTCTCACCCAGATCCGTCAGGCCGGCCTCTACGGCAGCGAGCATCTCCTCCGGCGACCTGGTCTTTGTGACAGCAATAATCTGCACAGTTCTTCCGTCACGGCCACCCCGCGCGGCAGCCGCGAGCACCTTGCCCCGTATCTGTCTTATGTTTTCCGCAATATCAATCATACTTCTTATCTCCCGGGTTCTTCAGCACCTCGTCGTAGTACGTAACCGTAAGCACCTCGTTTCCCTCTGCATCGTAGAACCGGACAGCCGAGACCACGCACTGGCCGTCCGCGTGCGACTTGACGTTCACCGGTACCCACTTGTAGTCGCCCGTGGTCTGCTTCACGTAAACGCCCGTCACGCCGTCCCGTTCCTGGATGCAGCTCTCGTCCATGATCAGCCCCATATACTCGTCGAAACTAATCACCGCCTGCGCCCGGCGAATCCGCGCCATGTCGCTATAGTACACGTCCGAACGCAGGAGCACCTTGTAAGAGCCGCCTTCCTTTACGCAGTCCTGCACGCGCGCGGCTATCTCCGCCTCGCCTATGCGCACCGTAACCGCCTGTCCGGACACATAGTATTCCTTCTCCGCGTCCGCCTTCTCCGGCCAGTAGACCATGTACCAGACGTTGTTGTCCGTAATCTTATACAGCGGGTCGCCCTTCTTCGTATAGGTCCGCGTAAGGTCCGTGCCCGCTACCGGATACCCGGCTGCCGCTTCCTTGGTAAGAGAAGCGTACGCGTCCGGCGAGAGCGTCTTCTCATAGCCATCCGCGTGGTAAGAGACCACCGCCGTTATGGGCGAAACGTTCCCCGGGTTTTCCTGCGCATCCTTGCCCGCTATGGACTTTATCCCGCCCACCGTGGACGTATCCTCCGCGCCCGCCGCTGCCTCCTCGCCCTCCAGCGCCGCCACGGACGGATCGATCCAGAGAATCTGTACGCCGCTGCGCACCTTAGTGCCCTCGGCCACGGCATAGCTCACGCCGCCCGCGCTGTCCGCCACATACAGCGTCTCGTCGCGCAGGATGAGCACCTCGGCCGTATCGGATATGGACAGGCTGCCGTATTCCAGCACCTGCGTCTTCTCCATGATTCCCGTTATCTTGGGAAAGATATATATGACCGCGTACAGTGCGAACGCCGCCAGAAGGAAAACCGCTATCAGAATCTTAGTCCGATTCGTTATCTTCAAGTTCAAATGCCTCCCTGCATTCCGCCAGTATTTTCTTCTCTTCCTTTGTCAAGTCCTCGGGCTTGACAGTCTGTATGTACTTCCGGAACAAATCCGGACGGACTTTCATGGTCAGCGCGAGCGACTCGCGATAGTTCCACAGGTGAATCTCCTTGTGGTTTCCGCCCGCCAGCACCGGCGGAACCTCCAGCGTCTGCCACTGGTATTCAAAGGCCGCCGGCCGCGTGTACTGCGGGTATTCCAGAAGCCCCGAATAGATGGACTCCTCCAGATGCGCCTGTTCGTTTCCCAGCGCTTCCGGAAGCATACGCGCCACCGCGTCTATGAGCACCATGGCCGGCAGCTCCCCGCCCGTGAGCACATAGTCGCCTATGGATACCTCTTCAAAGTCGAAGTAATCCAGCACCCGCTGGTCCATGCCCTCATAGTGCCCGCAGAGAATCAGCAGTTCCTCCTCCGCCGCCAGCGAGCGGATGAGCGCCTCATCCAGCAGCTTGCCGCGCGGGGACATATACACCTTGCGCGCGGGCGTGCTCGCCGCCACCGCGTCGAACACCGGCTGCGCCATCATGACCATGCCGGCTCCGCCGCCAAAGGGATAGTCGTCCGCCTTCAGGTGTTTGTTCGTGCTGTAGTCCCTTATGTTCGCCACCTCCACGGAAAGGATGCCCTTCTCCGCCGCGCGCCCCAGTATGCTCGCGGAAAGCACCTCCGCAAACATCTCCGGAAAAAGCGTAAGTACCTTGATATACATCAGTCCAGCGGCCACCCTTCCGGCGGCGTAATCCGGATGACCCGGCCGGCCGCATCCACCTCACTTACGAACACATCGACAAACGGCAGCAGCGCCTCCTGCGCCTTGCCGTCGAGCGAAATGCGCAGAATGTCGTGGGCGGGGTTCGGAAGCACGCCTGCCACCGTCCCGACAGGAAAGCCCGCGGCGTCCACTACGGAAAATCCCGCAATCACTTCCACATAAAACGCATCCGCCTCTAAAGGCGCCAGGGCTGTCAGCTCCGCATAGACAAGCGTTCCGGCAAGCGCCTCCGCCGCGCTCCGGTCCGTTACGCCGGCCAGCGTAAGCACCGGGGTCTTTCCCGTGTAACGCAGGGCAAGCACCTCGGTCTTCCGCATGTCCTCCTCGCGCGCGCCCGGGGCAAGCAAATAAAGCTCCCGGATTCCCGCAAGGCGTTCCCGCTCCCCGGAATCGTGAAAGAGCTTTACTTCGCCGCGCAGTCCGGCGGCACCTGTTATCTTCCCGATTTTTATTATCGTGTTTGTTTCGGTCAAGAGTCCCTTACCGATACGGCAGCTACTGGACTATGTCTACGCTTACCTGCTTGTTCTCGCGCGTTGCCACAGCGGTGACCACCGTGCGGATGGCCTTCGCTATGCGCCCCTGCTTGCCGATAACCTTTCCCATATCGTTCTCCGCCACGCGAAGCTCGATCTTAATTTCGTTGCCTTCTTCCGTGCTGCTCACGTTCACCGCATCCGGCTCGTCCACTAAGGATTTCGCGATGAGTCTCACCAATTCTTCCATTTGCCCCTCCTCTTAGGCAAGCGCTCCTGATTTCTTCAGAAGGGCTTTCGCCGTCTCGGTCGGCTGCGCGCCGTTAGAAATCCACTTGGAAACCTTCTCGGCATCCACCTTAATCTCCGCCGGATCCTTCAGCGGGTCATAGTAGCCGAGCTCTTCGATAAACTTTCCGTCACGCGGGCTGCGGCTGTCCGCCACCACGATGCGGTAAAAGGGCTTTTTCTTGGCGCCCATCCTCTTTAGTCTGATCTTTACTGCCATATCCTGTTCCTCCTTGCTCTCTATTGAAATAGATTCGGCATTCCTCTTCCGCGTTTCCCGGGGCGCATGAACTGTTTCATCATCTTGCGCGCCTCCTCGTAACGCTTAACCATTTGATTGATCATGGCTACCGGCTGCCCGCTGCCCGCGGAAATGCGTTTCCTGCGGCTTGCGTTCAGCACGGCCGGATCGCGGCGTTCCTCCTTGGTCATAGACTGGATGATCGCCTCCATCCGCGCGAAATCGCGTTCGCCCTGCTCTATCTGATCGTCACTGACCTTGGTGCGCCCCATGCCGGGGAGCATACCCATGATCTTGGCGATACCGCCCATCTTGCGTACCTGACCCATCTGCTCGAGGAAGTCGTCCAGGGTGAACTCGTTCTTGCGCATCTTGCGCTCGAGCTCCTCGGCCTTCTCCTCGTCGTAGGCGTCCTGCGCCTGCTCGATCAGGGTTATCACATCGCCCATGCCCAGTATCCGCGAAGCCATGCGGTCCGGGTGGAAGGGCTCCAGCGCGTCGAGCTTTTCCCCGACGCCAATGAATTTTATCGGCTTACCTGTCACCGATTTCGTGGACAAGGCGGCACCACCGCGGGAGTCGCCGTCCAGCTTGGTCATAATGATTCCGTCCACACCCAGCGCGTCGTTAAAGCCCTTGGCGGCATTCACGGCGTCCTGGCCGGTGAGCGCATCCACCACGAGGAGAATCTCATGCGGCCGGATGCTCTTCTTCAGGAGCTTCAGCTCGTCCATGAGCTCTTCGTCTATCTGCAATCTGCCCGCCGTATCCACGATCAGGATGTTGTAGCCCTTGAGCTGGGCCTCCTTGATGGCGGCCTGCGCTATGGCTACCGGATCGCGGCTCGACCGGTCGGTGTATACCGGCGCATTCACCTGCCCCGCTACCACCTCCAGCTGATCTATTGCCGCCGGACGGTAGATGTCGCACGCCGCAAGCATGGGAGACTTGCCTTCCTTGCGGAGAAAGTTTACCAGCTTGCCGCAGGTGGTCGTCTTACCGGTGCCCTGCAGGCCAACCAGCATAATGACGGTAAAACCGCTCGGCGAGTAGGTGAGTTTGCTCTGGGCGCTGCCCATGAGTCCCACCAACTCGTCCTGCACGATTTTAATCACCTGCTGGCCGGGGTTCAGGCTCGCATGAATCTCCGCGCCGGACGCCTTTTCCTTGACGGCGGCCACGAAGTCCTTTACGACCTTGAAGTTCACGTCAGCTTCGAGCAGCGCGAGCTTCACCTCGCGCATGGCTTCATCTATGTCTGCCTCGGTGAGAACACCCTTGCCTCTCAGCTTCTTGAATACACCTTGTAATTTTTCCGAAAGCCCCTCAAAGGCCATGCGCCGCTCCTTAAATGTCTAACTCACTGACGGTCTGGCGGATTTTCCCCAGTTGCCTGCGGATGGCCTGCTCGTCCTGCTTGGACTTGAAGCCGCTGATCGCCTTGTCCGCGAGCAGCTTCTGCACGTCCGCGTCCACCGACTCGAGGGCCTTGCCGTACGCCGCATGCTTGGCTATGAGGCCCAGCCGCTTCTCGTAGCTGAGCAGCGCCTCTTCCGCCTTCTTCAGCGTCTCGTGTACACCCTGCCGCGTGATCTTGAACGTCGCCGCTATCTCGGAGAGCGAAAGGTCTTCCTCGTGATACAGGGCGACTATGTCGCGCTGTTTCTGCGTAAGGAGCTGACCGTAGTAGTCGAAGAGCAAGCTAACGCGGGAGGAGCCGAGTCCTGCCGCGGGTCGCCGTGGGCCAGGTTTTTTCTTGTCCTTGGCAGGCGCCTTCGCTTTCGTCTTCGAGGTGGAGCTCTTCGCCTTGGCTGCCGGTTTCGCCGCTGCCTTGGCCGGCGCCTTCTTGGCCGGCGCCTTCGCTGCGGGCTTGGCCGCCGCCTTGGCCGGAGCCTTCTTGGCCGGTACCTTGGCCGGCGCTTTCTTAGCCGGCGCCTTGGCTGCCGGTTTCGCCGCCGCCTTCACCGCGGGTTTGGCCGCCTTGCCTACGGGCTTCGCTGCCTTCACTGTGGGCTTGGTCGCCTTGGCGGGTGCCTTGGCCGGAGCCTTCTTGGCCGGCGCCTTCGCTGCGGGCTTGGCTGCCTTAGCCGGAGCCTTCTTCGCAGGCGCTTTCGCCGCGGGCTTGGCTGCCTTTGCCGGGGCTTTCTTCGCCGGAGCCTTGGCTGCGGGCTTGGCCGCTGCCTTCGCCGGAGCCTTCTTGGCCGGAACCTTCGCTGCGGGCTTAGCCGCTGCCTTCTTCGCCGCGGGCTTGGCCGCCGCCTTGGCCGGAGCCTTCTTCGCCGCGGGCTTAGCCGCCGCCTTGGCTGTCGTCTTTTTAGCCGGTGCCTTCGCTGCTGCCTTCACTGCCGGTTTGGATGTTTGTTTTTTCATTTTCCCACCTCCAACGAGAAATCCGCGGAAATGAATCATTTCCACGGATTAGTTTATTCCTGCGCCCTGCCCCTGTCAAGCAAAAAGTTTGACAGGCATGTTTCAATTATATTTCCGGCAATCCAGCCGGGTGTCATGTTTTTTCCTTGACACCCTAACCTTCGTACAGATACTTAATCGGCACCTCGCCGGAACCCTCCGCCAGCTTGAGCACCGCCGCGATATCCGACGGCAGTCCGTCGTACTTGGCGTCCGCCTGCTCCGCTTCACCCTGCGCGAGAAGCCCCAGCACGCTCGTATCCGCCGTATACTCCACGTCGAACACGCGCATGCCCGTGTCGCCCGCCAGATCCAGCAGCTCATACAGCGCGTCTTCCTCTGCACAGATTCCGTCGATCAGGCCTATCTCCTCCGCCTGACTGGCCGTATAAATCCGTCCGTCGGCTATCTTGCGCACTTCCTCTTCCGTCATGTCGCGGCCATCCGCCACGATTCCTACGAACTGGTCGAACGCCTCGTCCACAAGGCTCTGGAAAATCGCCCGCTGCTCCTCCGTCATGGGCTCGAAATAGCCACCCATGCTCTTGTTGGCGCCCGAGGTTATATTCTCCGCCTTGATTCCGTGCTGTTCCAGAAAACCCGAAACGTCAAACAGCGTCCCCACGACCACGCCTATGGACCCCGTCCAGCAGTTGCGGTTCGCGTAAATCTTGTCCGCGTTCGCCGAGATGTAGTAACCGCCCGACGCCGCCATGGATCCCATATACACATACACCGGCCGCCCCGTCACCTCCTGGTACTCCAGAATCTTCAGGTACAGCGCGTCGCTCTCGTAAACCGTACCGCCCGGCGTGTCCACATACAGGAACAGCCCGCGGTTCAAACTGTCATACATCATGTCGTCTATGGCGTTCATGGTAAAGTTGTGGTGATAGCTCTCATACGAAGACGTGTACGGGTCGTCATACGCGCCTATCTCGCCCACAATCATCACCCGTCCTATGTATTCCTCGCTCGGATAGATAAGCTCGCCTGAACTGCCCGAAAGGCCCAGCGCGCTTTTCATCATGGCCACAAAGCCGAACATGACCACGAACAGCCCCAGCAAGATTCCTACAATCAAGAGCGCTATCTTACCGCCGCTCATTCCCTTCTTGCGTGGCGGCGGGGGCGGTGGCCCCATCACCGTTGCCGCATCACGCGGCGGTCCGTACGGCGGCATCCCGCCCGAATAGTTTCCCATGCCTCGTTCCTTTCCTTACAGCGCCTTGTCCCGAATCTCCGTCAGGCACCGCGCTATAAAATCACCCACCGGCATTTCGCCCAGCTCGCCCGCTTTGTTTGAGCGCACCGGCACCACGCCGCTTTCCTTTTCCTTATCCCCTATGACAATGATGTAGCTGTCGCGGGCGTTTCTCGCCTGGCGGATCTTGTAGCCGATTTTCTCGTTGCGGCCATCCACCTCCACGCGCAGACCTTCCTGCTGCATCTGCTCCGCGAGAGCGTAGGCGTAGTCGTTCTGCGCCTCCGTAATCGTGAGGATCTTCACCTGCACCGGCGCCAGCCACAGCGGGTACTTGCCCGCGAAGTGCTCCGTCAGGATGCCTATGAACCGCTCGATAGAGCCGAACAGCGCGCGGTGAATCATATACGGAATGTGCTTCTCTCCGTCCGCGCCCACATACGTCGCCTCAAACCGCTGCGGCATCTGAAAGTCCAGCTGAATCGTGCCGCACTGCCACGAGCGGCCCAGGCTGTCCTCCAGATGAAAGTCTATCTTCGGACCGTAGAACGCGCCGTCGCCCTCGTTGATTACGAAGGGAATCCCGTAGCGGTTCACCGCGGACACCAGCGCCTTCTCCGCTATGTCCCAGTCCTCCTTGCTGCCCATGGAGTCCTCCGGCTTCGTGGAAATCTCCACGTGATATTCGAAGCCGAACAGTTTATATATGTAGTCCATGAGCTCCATGACGCGGATCAGCTCGTCTTCCGTCTGCTCCGGCAGCATGTAGATGTGCGCGTCGTCCTGCGTAAACGTCCGCACGCGGAAAAGCCCGTGCAGCGTGCCGGAAAGCTCGTGCCGGTGCACCTGGCCCAGCTCCGCTAAGCGAACCGGCAGGTCGCGGTACGAGTAAATCCGCCGCTTGTATACCAGCATGGCGCCGGGGCAGTTCATGGGTTTCACCGCGAAGTCCGCCTCGTCTATCTGCGTAAAGTACATGTTATTCTTATAGTGGTCCCAGTGCCCGGACGTGTGCCAGAGCGCCTCGTTTAAGATAAGCGGCGTCCGGATTTCCGTGTAGCCGCGCTTCGCGTGCTCCTCGCGCCAGAACTTCTCCAGCTCGTTTCGGATAATCATGCCGTTCGGCAGGAAGAACGGGAATCCCGGCCCCTCCTCCGTAAGCATAAACAGATCCATCTCCTTGCCTATCAGCCGGTGGTCGCGTTTCTTGGCCTCCTCTATGCGGTCAAGGTATGCCTTGAGTTCCTCCTTGCTCGGAAAGCTCGTGCCGTAGATGCGCTGCAGCATCTTGTTCTTCACGTCGCCGCGCCAGTACGCGCCCGCCACGGACTGCAGTTTCACCGCGCCCACCTGCCCGGTGCTGTCAAGGTGCGGACCTTTACAAAGGTCCACGAACTCGCCCTGCTTATAGAAGGAAATCCGCTCGCCGTCAGGCAGCGCCTCAATCAGTTCCTCCTTGTACGGCTCGTGATTGTCGCGCGCCCAGCTAAGCGCCTCGTCCCGTTCCAACTCGAAGCGCTCGAGCGGCAGGTTCGCGCCTATGATCTTCTTCATTTCCTTTTCGATCGCCTTCAGGTCCTCGTCCGAAATCCTGTGCTCCAGGTCTATGTCGTAGTAAAACCCGTCCGCGATGGCCGGCCCAATAGCCAGCTGCGCCTCCGGCCACAGCCGCTTAATGGCCTGCGCCATAATGTGCGAACTCGTATGCCGATACGCCTCGCGCACCTCCGGGTCGCTAAAATCCGGTTTTTCCAAAGCCATGTCTTCCTCCTTATCAGTACAACTGATTATATCACGCCCGCAATCTCGTTAATCTTCCCGCCGGCGAGCAGCATCCGCTTCTCCAGCTCCGTAAAGCCGCCCACCACCGCGAACGTCCGGCCCGCCGTCTCGTCGCGCACCAGAATCTCCGGACTCTCCAGCTGGCTTCGCGCATCCGCTATCACCAGCTTGCTCCCCAGCGCCAGCTGCCCGTAGTCCGCGTGGTCCGCAAACGTAAGCGGCAGAATCCCGCTGTTAATCAGATTGCTTCTGTGTATCCGCGCGAAGCTCTTGGCTATCACGAACCGTATGCCCAGCTGCAGCGGCGCCAGCGCCGCGTGTTCCCGGCTGGATCCCTGCCCGTAATTATCGCCGCCAATGATAACCCCGCCGGCCGCCTCCTTTGCGCGGGCCGGAAACGCCGGATCGATTTTCTCGAAGCAGTAGTTCGCCAGATGGGGCACGTTAGACCGGTACGGAAGCAGACGGCTGTCCGAAGGCATAATGTCGTCCGTCGTGATATTGTCGCCCGTATGCAGGACTACCGTGCCGTGCAAGGTGTCCTCCAGTGCCGTGCCGCGCGGGAAGGGCTTTATGTTCGGACCCATGACCACGTCCGTGTTGGCCGTGTTCGTGTCTGCCGAATAGACCTTGAAGGCGGCCACTTCCGCGAAGGTCTCGGGCGGAATCTCCGCAAGGCTTACCCCCAGCGCCGCCGCTTGCTCCGCGCCGCCCGTTATGGTGCCGGTAAGCGCGGAAAGCGCCGCCGTCTCAGGGCTCACGAGGTAAACGTCCGCGTCGTTCGTGCCGCTGCGGCCCTTAAAGTTGCGGTTGAAAGTGCGCAGCGAAACCGCGCCGCTCTTAGGCGACTGCCCCATGCCTATGCAAGGCCCGCAGGCGTTCTCCAGTATGCGCGCGCCCGCGCCTATCATGTCCGCCAGCGCCCCGTTTGCCGCCAGCTTCGAAAGGATCTTCGCCGAGCCCGGCGCAATCACGAGGCTCACCTCCGGATGCACCTGGCGGCCCTTTAATATGGAAGCCACCTTCATGAGGTCCGTGTAGGAGGAGTTCGTGCAGCTGCCTATACCCACCTGGTCCACCTTTATATGCGCGAGGCCTGCCACCTCCGCCACGTTGTCCGGGCTGTGCGGCATGGCCGCCAGGGGTGTCAAGTCCGAAAGGTTGACACGCAGCACCTCATCGTAGACTGCGTCCGCGTCCGCACTAAGCGGCACATACACCGCCTCCCGGCCCTGCGAAGCAAGGTAAGCGCGCGTGTTCTCATCGCTCGGAAACACCGAGGTGGTCGCCCCCAGCTCCGCGCCCATATTGGTTATGGTCGCACGGTCCGTCACGGAAAGCGTCCCCACGCCTTCCCCGTAGTATTCCACAATCTTGCCCACGCCGCCTTTCACGCTGAGCTCGCGCAGCACGTGCAGAATCACGTCCTTGGCGCTCACCCAGGGCTGCAGCGCGCCCGTAAGCTCCACACCCAGCACCCTGGGCGCGGTCAGGCTGTAGATGCCCTGCGCCATGGCCACCGCCACATCCAGGCCACCCGCCCCTATGGCAATCATCCCGAGCCCGCCGCCCGTGGGCGTATGGCTATCCGACCCGAGCAGGGTCTTCCCCGGCGCCCCGTAATTCTCCAGATGCACGTGGTGGCAAATCCCGCCGCCCGGCTTGGAGAAAATCACGCCGTGCCGCTTCGCCACGCTCTCGATAAACGCGTGGTCGTCCGCATTCTCAAACCCCGTCTGCAGGGTGTTGTGGTCTATGTATGCGACGGAGAGTTCCGTCTTCACCTTCTCCGCGTCCATGGCCTCCAGCTGCAGGTACACCATGGTCCCCGTGCTGTCCTGCGTCAGGGTCTGATCCATGCGGATGGTTATCTCTTCTCCGGGCGTAAGCTCCCCCGAAACCAAATGATTCTCCAAAATCTTGTATGCCAGTGTCTTTCCCAAATTTCTATCCTCGCCTCCTCAAAAAACAGCATCCGTCACGGGCGCCGCGCCCGGAATTTCATTATAGTTTATATGTAGAAAAAACTCAATTTTCCCCCGCTCCCCGCATGCTATAATAAAGGTCGCACACGCCATCGTCAAAAAGAAAGATAATTATGATAGCCAGTTTAACCCTCGCCGTAAAATCCGTACTCCCCCTCTTCTTCTGGATCCTCCTCGGATTCGGCGCCAAGCGCATCCTGAAAATCCCCGACAGCGCCGTTCGTTTCGCGAACAAGCTCGTCTTCGTCTTCCTGCTCCCGCTCTCCATAGTCCTGAACATCATGCAGACCCACATCCGCCACGTCGTGCAGCCGGGCCTCATCTGCTTCTGCATCGTGGCTATCCTGGCCACCTGGGGCGGCAGCTGGATCATAGCCACCCGGCGCGAGCCCGCGCACCCCAAGCGCGGCGCCATGATTCAGGGCATGTTCCGCAGCAACTTCGTCCTCTTCGGCATGCCGCTCGTCTCGAACATCTACTCCGGTGCACACGCCGGCGTGACCAGCTTCATGATAGCCATCGTGGTGCCGCTGTATAACGTCCTCGCCGTCTTCACCCTGGAGACCCACCGGCGGGACCGCGCGCCCGGGAAGATCCGCATAGGCAAGGTGCTTCTGGGCGTCCTGAAGAATCCGCTTATCCTCGGGTCAATGGTGGGTCTCGCGCTGCTTCTCTTCGGCGTAAAGCTGCCCGACGGGCTGGTCGCGGGAGCGAACTGGGTTTCGCGCGCCTCCACGTACTTCGCGCTCACCGCCATGGGCGCCGCCTTCAAACTCTCGAGTGTCCGCGGCGACCTGAAGCGGCTCTTCGTGGTGGTCCCCATGCGCCTCATCATCTGGCCGCTCATCATGCTCACCTGCGCCATACTCGTGGGATTCCGCGGGGTGGAGCTCACCACGCTCCTCGCCGCCTTCGCCGCCCCCTCAGCGGTAAACTCCTACACCATGGCCGAACTCATGGGAAACGACGGCCCCCTCGCCGCCTCCATAGTAGTCTTCACCACCCTCTTTGCAGCCATAACCGTCTTCCTCTTCGTCTTCACCTTAGGCGGCTTAGGCTTCATAGGCACCGTAACCTGACGCCGCATGCCAGCGGTCGGGAATATTTTCCATGGTCAAATAAACAAGTAGTATGTGGATTTTCGCGTGAAATCAACATACTACTTGCAGATTTGTCCCTAATCCAGCGCATTCGCCCGAAAATCCACATACTATCTGCAGATTTGTCCAGGCGGGTGGTTGCGGTTGTTCGGGGTACGCGAAAGGCGCCTGCGGGAGCGGGCGCCTTTTGCTGCTTCGTTATTCTTTATCTCGCGGCTGCTTCTTCCTCCTTTCTGCGCCTTCGGATGGCTATGAATATCAGGGTTCCCGGAACGATCAGTACGGCTATGAGTACCCAGGGGAAGAAGCGGAAGCCGGTGGCTGTGTCGTCTCTTGTGGCAATGAGCCCCGTGTCCTCGTCGTCCCCCGAATCTGTAGCGCCGCCTGTGGTTACCGCGTCGCCGCCGCTGCTGCCGCCGCCAATCGCGCTGCCGATGCTGCCCGCACCCGCTGCGCCGCCAGTGGTGCTGCCCGTGTCGTCGCTTGCTCCGGAGTTACCCGTATCATTGTTACCGTTATTCGCGCCGTTTCCGGCGTCCCCGCCGCTGCTACCGCTGCCGCCGGCATCCCCGGCATCACCGCCCTCATCACCGCCGACATCCGGCTCGTCACCATCGTCACCGTCTTCAAATCCGTCGGACGTACGCTCCACCGCGAACACCGCCGTCTGCGCAGCCGCGGCCCGCACAGCCTCTTCCTCCGCGCTCCCGCCTAAGGCCGCCGCCACGACCGGGTCGGTGAACGTAACCGTGAGCGTATACTCCCCGTTGTCAAGGGAGGCCAGGTACGCCGCATCCAGCGTAACCACCGCCGAACCCTCCGTGAGAGAACCCGCGTACGATAGCCCGTCAAACAGCGCCTTCTCGTTGCTGTTCATAGAAGCGGCGTCCGCCAGTTCCCAGAGCACCCGCACGGTGCCGGCATCCCCCGGACCCGCAAGCTCCACGCGTGCCACGTGCGGCATGTGCCCCTTAATCTCCACGGACAGGTCGCCCTCCGCAATGGCCGTCCACGTAACCGCGCCGCTCACCGGCTGCCCGTCAAGCGCCGTCTGAAGCACCGGGTGATCCTGCACCAGCACGCTTTCCGCCACCTGCAGTTCTGCCAGCGCCGCCGCAGCCGCCGCCTGTGTCAAGTCTCCGCCGCTCACCGCAGCCGCCGCCGCACTATACGCCGCCTCGTACTGCGCGAGCGCCCCCGCCGGGTAGTCGTCCTCGTGAAGCCGCTCCGCCTCCACGGACGCGTAAATCCCGTCTACAACCGCCGCCGCAGCCGCCAGCTCCGTGTCCAGCTCCTTGGCGGCAGGGGCCTTATCCAAGAGCACCGCAAGCGGTCCCGTCTCCGCCACGTCGTTGTGGTGCGCGTCGCCCGCGACCATGTAGAAAACCTCGTACGTCCCCGAGGCCGTAGCTTCCGGCACATCCGCCGACCATACCGCGCTGCCGCTCACCCGGTAGACCAACTCGCCGCCCGTAGCCGTACCCGCCGTAAGCAGCGCGTGCGCCGCCCCGTCGTACACCAGGCCATCCACCGCCGCGGGCGCCGTAAGCACCGCCGCGTTCGCCTTGCCTATGGACACCGTGACCGTGGTCTGGTCCTTCGCATACTTAGGCGCACCCGGGTCGAACACGAAATCCGGCTCCGCCAATTCCTCATCCGTAAGCAGGTAGCCCGCATCCGGCGCAAACACCACCACCGCGTCCTGCGTGTCGCCCGCGTTGAGCACCGTATGGTAGTCCTGCCACCCGAACGTCCCCTTGCCTGTTATGTCGCACGCCGGGTCGTCTATGTACGCCTGCAGGTTCTCCGGCAGTGCCCCGTGCGACACGCCGTCCACCGCTATGGCCTTGAATCCCAGCGCCTTGAACGCCGCGTCCGTCTTCTCCGCGTTCGTGTCCCCCGGCGCGTTGGCGAACACATCCGCCAGCAGGTTCCCGTACACGCCGCCCGTGACCAAGAATCCCCCGCTCGCGTAGTCCGCCGCCGTCTTCCCAGCCGGGTCCACTATGACCGTCTTGGGCGAGAACACCACCACGTCTGCTTCCATCGTGAGCGGCATAAACCGCTTGTCCGGTATGCCTTCGCCTGCTATTTCAATAAGGAAAGTCGCCTTGGGTCTGGGCGTCACATACCCCGCCGCCGCGCAGAGGGTGTCGCTTGCCTTGGCTACAGCGCCATCCTGCACCGCGTCTTCATCATCGGGCACTCCGTCGCCGTCCGTATCCCATTTCCACGCACCCGCTTCCGCTGCCTTCTTTCCCGAGGCCTCGCCCGCGAAGTCGTAAGAGACGCTCCCCGAGAGGCTCGCGCTGTCCAGATACATGCCCGTAAGCACCGAGCTGCCCACCGGCCGCGCGCCGTCCTGCGTCATGTACGGCGCCGCCTGGCTCACAAACGCCAGCGCAGAAAGGCCGTCCACTGAATCATAGTACTCCGCGTCCGCACCCGTGGGCGTCCACGTAACCGCGTACTGGTAGCCGCCCGCGGCAAGCCCGTCCCGCGCGCTCGCCGCGTCGCTTCCCGGCACAGCCGAGCCGTCCGCCCATGCAAACGTACCGCTGACCGCGCCCGTAGCCCCCGTGGCCGTACCGCTCAGACTCCACGACGAAAGCGCGTGCCCGTAGGTGAGCGCCGCTCCGCCGTTCGCCTCTATCGCGCTGAAGGCAGGCACCGCCTTCTCCACCGTGAGCGGCACCAGCAGCGTCTCCGGCTCCGCAAGCCCTTCCGCATCCGCCTCCGGCGTATATGCCTCGCCCAGCGGCAGAATGCGCACGGCAACCACATATTCACCGGCTGCCAGGGTGTCAAGCCAGGAACCTGACAGCGTAACCGTGCCGTCCGTACCGTCTTCCGTCACCGTATACTCATAGCCGGCCGTAAGCGTAGAACCCTCGCCGCTCGCCGCGCTGCCCGTGTAGAGCATCACCTCGCCCACCCGGTTGCCGTGCGTGGCAAGCTGAATCTCCTGCGCCTCCTGCGTGGTCCGCACGTAGGTGAGCGCTTCCGTCTCCTGCTCGCTGTCCGTGAATACCACCAGACCGTCCGAAGAGAAGTAGGCCACGTTTCCGGCCTTATCCTTCACGCGCGCGTACACCGCACCGCGCCAGTTCGCGTTAACCGTAGCCGAGTCCCCGCTGACCCAGAGCCCCTCGCCCAAAGCCGCCAGGTCCCCTTCGCTGAGCGTGGCCTCGGCCGCCGTGCCCTCCGCAAGGTAGTAGCTTACCGCATCCACCCCCGAAAGCGCGTCGCTCGCGTCTATCTCTATGCTTACCGTATCCTTAAAGAACAGCCCGAAGCTGATCGTATTTACGAACGTGCGGAACGCGTTTCCGCCCACGCTTATCTCCGCCTCCGGCAGCGTCCGGTCGAGCTTGTAGCTCACAGACCCCGCCTTGGAAATCTGTCCGTTCGCCGTATTCTTCGCATAGAGCGTAAGCACGCCGCTGCCCGTATCCGCATCCGCCGTAAGCGAAGCAGTCCAGCCGCCCACGCCGCCGTCCGCCGCGCTCGAAAGCGAGAGCGCATACCCGGCCTTGGCGTCCACGGTAAACCCGCCGGACGCGTTCGTCCAGCCGAATCCGTTGAGCGCCGTAGCCACGTCAAACTGCACGCCGTCCGCAGCCGTAAAGCTCGCCTGCTTAATCGTGGCCGTGGCCCCCGAAGGCTGCGTCAGTTTATAGTTCCCGGACTGCGCGCCGGATATGGCGAACGTCCCGATCGAAACATCGCTCAGCGTATCCGTAGCCGGCGTACCCAGCACCCCGAACGTAGCGCTCGGCGCACCCGACGTTAAGTTCCCGCCGGCCCCGAACACGGCGCTGTCCGCCGTGTGCGTGTAGCCCAGCACCACATCCGTGCCCTGCGTGTGCCCGCCCATAAGACCGACCAGCGAAGCGCTCTGGACCGTGGCCGCATAAAGCCCGTCGTAGAACTTGTCCGCCACCGCAACGCTCACCGTAAGCGGCGCCTTCTCTATGCGGAACTTGACCGACCCGGAAGTCAGCGCGTTATAGTTTTTCGTCTGCGCGCTGGTCGCGCGCACCTCCACGTGGTAGCCCGTAATCGAGGCGTCCACCGGCAGTCCGTCCTTCCACGAATCCGGCGTATCCAGATCCGCTATCCGCCACTCCCAGCTCAGGCTGCCGCCGCTCTCGTTCTCTGCCACCACCGGCTGATATGTCCCCGCGTAGTACGTGTAGGTCTCGTCCCCCGCGTCCGTATCCTTGTCATCCAGCGGCAGACCCAGCGTAAGCACGTTCGCCTTGCGCGCCACCGTAAGCTCCAGTGTCCGCGTGGCCGTAGCCGTACCCGCGCCGGCCCCGTCGCCCGTGCCGTTTATCACATCCCACGTAAACGTGAGCGTGCTGCTGTACGCATCCGCATCCAGCCCCGCTTTGGGCCGCACCGTAACCGTCCACGTGCCGTCCGCCGCCAGCGCCGTACCGTCAAACGAAGCCGAATCCGCCGGCGCGTCCAGCGCCTCGCCGCCCGCCGCCACGATCTCAAACCCGCTGCCATCCACAGAAGCCGTAAGCCCCGCCAGCGCCTGGTTGCCCTGCGGCGTAAACGTAAACACCTGCTCCTGCTGCGCCGCGTACCCGTACGTGACGCCGTCGAACTTCCACGATGTAGACGGGCTGGTTATAGCCGCCGAATAGTCGCGCGCCGTGACCGAGACCGCCACCGCATCCGTGGCGTTGCTGCCCTCTTCGTTGGTCGCCAGCAGGTAGTAGGTCACATCTCCCGCCGCCGTCGTAGGCGGATGGAAGGTGAGTGTGTGGTCAATGCCTGCGGCAAGCCCCATACCGGAAATCTCTAAGGCAGGCCCCTGCGCCGGTACATCGTCGCTTTCTGCGCCGTCCGAATAAAGGTCCACCGCAGCGCCGTTCTTAATCATCCAGACGAAGTCCATATCCGAGCTGCTGCGTACCGTAGCGCTCAGCACCGCCACGTCATCCGAAGTGTCCGCGTTTCCGTCGTCCGTATACACCGGCGGGTTTCCGCCCACCGCCTCCGGATTCTCGACTATCCGCGGTATATCGCCCGTGATAATCACCGTAACCGTAACCGTATAGTCCGCGTAGTTCGTGCTGTGCACCGTCACCTGCACCTGTGCCTGCTGCCCTTCCACCGCGTACACCGTATCGCGCAGCGGAATCACCAGCTTACTCGCGCCCGCATCCACTGAAGGTTCTTCCGACAGCAGCTGCAGGGGATCCTCATACACCACATCGTAACTCACGGTGCCCAGCGTCCGCGGACTTGTAAGCGAAGGCAGCAAATTGGCCACTTGCCGAATCTCTTCTGTTTCGTCCCCGGCCCTCTTGGGCTCCAGCCGCGTGAGGTCCACGCCGGCCACTGTGGCCTTGCTTATGGTAGCCGTAAGGCCTTCCGGCGCATCCGGCGGCAGGTAGTTTTCCATGCCGCTGCCCTGCACGCCCGTGTTCGTAAAGCTCACCGTGACAGGCTTATCCTCGCCCGCCGCAGCGCTGCCGTACGATGCACTGAAGAACGCCGTGGCCGCATCCGGCTCCAGCACGTTCGTAGGCGTAAAGGTCACACTGGCCGCCACCGTTCCGTCATACGTCTTGCCGCTCACATCCCACGTGCCCGCAAGCTGCCGCTTATGCACCGTGACCGGCACCGCCTTAATCAGCGTCTCGCTATCCGCGTCATACGTAATCCCGTTTGCGCCGCCGAGCGAAGCCCAGTCGTAGTCTGCCTTTTGCGTAGTATTGGGCGTAAACACCACCGCGAGCCCCGCCGCGCCCTGTGCCACCGTGGGAACCGCATCGCCGTCCGCCCAGGCAAACCCTCTCGTGCTCGTGCGCCCGGAAGATGCCCCGCCTGAAAGCGTAGAGCTGCTCAGCGCGTCGCCGTAAGTAATCTCGCTCGCGGAAGGCCACGTCACAGAGGCAGCCGCCTTGTGCACCGTGAGCGGCACCAGAACCGTAGCGGGCTCATCGTTCGTGTCCGCGCCGGCATCGCCGTTGTTATTGGGCACATAGGTCTCGCCGCCCGGATCCACCGAAATGATTATCCCGTACGTCTTGGCGGACGAAGCGCCCGTATCGCCCGCGGACAGCGCCTCCAGCCAAGCCGCGTTCAGCGTAAACGTAGCTATGCCCGTCTCGGCGTTCACCGATACCGTATACGCATCGCCATCCCCGGTCCCCGCGCTCATCGGCTGAAGTGAAATGTTGCTCGCAGCCAGCTCGCTTTCCGTCTTGCCCACGTTCGGATTCCCGTCCGATTCTATATCCGCCGCGTGCACGCCGTCGTAAAGCGCCACCCAGTCCACCGTGTTCCCGGCAAGGTCCACCGTAAAACTCACGTCCGTATTCGACCGCTTCGTATAAGAAGCCGTCCCCGTGGTAGACGAGGTCGTGTAAACCACCACGCCGTCCGAGCGCACCACCGTCTGGTTGCCCGCCTTATCCGTCACGCGCGCGTACACATAGCCCTTAAAGCCCGCACTGAGCGCAAAGGCCGTAGAGTAGCTGTGCCAGCTGAGCGCATCCCAGTTCGTATCCGGGCTGAGCGCCTGGCTGCTCGTCATGTAGTAACCCACGCTCGCCTTGCCGCTCTGCACCGTGCCCACGTCATCCGCGGAAAGCGTAACGCTCTCGTTCGAGTTAAAGAACAGCCCGAAGTTAATATTCGTAAGGAACGTGTTAAACCGGCTGCTCCTGATCTGAATCTCCATAGCGGGCGCGGTCCTGTCAAGTTTGTAGCTTGACACCACCTGCTTGCTTATCTGCCCCGCCGCGTTCTTCACGTAGAACTGCGCGCTGCCGGAAGCCGTATCCTCCGTGTAGGTCAGCGCCGCTTCCCAGCCGCCCTCGCCGCCGTCCGAAGCCGCGCTCTCCGAGAGCAGGTTTCCGCCCACTGCCGTCACCACATAGCCGCCCGCGCTGTTCGTCCAGCCGTCCGCATTCAGCGTCGTGGCCGTATAGTGCGTATTCACGGCGGCCGTAAACCCGGCCAGTATCTTCGCGGTGCCAATGCTGGCGCTGCTGATCTCATAATTGGAAGCCTTCGTGCCGCCAAGCGAAAACACCCCGCCGGTTACCGCATAGGTTGTGTCGGAAGCCGGCGTGCCCACTCCCGCGAAAGCCGCCCGGGCCGTGCCGCTCGTAAGGTGCCCGCCCGCACCGAACACCGCGCTCTGTCCGCTGTAGGTGTAATTCACCACTACATCCGTGCCCTGCGTCTGCCCGGTCACGAGACCGCTTATGGCCGCCGTCGTCAGCGTGGCCGCGTCCGTCCCGTCGTAGGCCTTGCTGTTCGCCGTAGCGGCTATGGTCACTTCCTTCCTATTTATAGTTGCGCTCGCGTCGAAAGCCGGTGCATCCGGCGCCAGATAGTTATCCCTATCCGCACCCGTAAGGCTCACACCCGAGATATGTACGGGGCGCGAGCCCGCCTCCGCACTCGTAAACGCCGCCGTATAGCTGACCGTGACCGTGTCCGAATCCACCTTGTTGGAAGGCGTAAAGCTCACCTGCAGCGAACCCTTGCCCGTCACATCCGTGGTCCCGTCGTACGTCTTCTCGCCGCTCACCTGCCAGCCGCCCGTTAGCTTGCGCTGCGAGACCTGTGCGCTGAGCGTCTCCGAGGGTCCCGCAGGCGGATTGTAGTAACCCGCCTGGTCCCCTGTGACCCCCGTAACCGAAACCGTTATGTTCACCGCGCCGCCCACGTTCTTATTCACAAAACCGGCGAGCACCTCCGGCGCCACGTCATCGCCGTCCACTATATTATTGCCGGAGAAGGACACCGTAACCGCGTCCGTGAGCGCGTTCGTTCCATCGTAGACCTTGGAGCCGCTCACGCTCCAGGTGCCCGTAAGGGTTCGCTTGGAGAGCGTCTTTGTGCTCGAGGTAACCGGCGCCGCGTCGTTATACCCCGCGTTGCCCGTGCGCCCCGCCGTGAGCGTGTAGTTTCCGGATGCCGCCACCACGCGCACCGTGAAATACCCCGCTCCCGCGCCGCTGTGCGCCGCGTCCGGCTCTACGAGCACGCCTGCGCTGTCGCTCGAAAGCGTGTAGGCGCCCGAGCCTGTGCCGCCGGAAACCTGTACGGAAGCAGAATCCCCGTAAACCGTGGGCAGTGTGCCGCTTATGCTCACCGCACCCTGCTGCGCCTTAACCGTGTTAAACGTCGCCGTGGTAACCGTCAGCGCGTTGTAGTTCTCATCGCCCGCGCGCCCGTAGCGGAGCTCGTACGTGTCATCCGCCGTAAGCACCGTCACCGTAAAGTCCTGTCCGTCGGACGGATCCGTGTCGGTGAGCTTCTTCGTCACGCTGGCCACATCCGGGTCCGTGCTCACGAGGCTCAGCGCACCCGTTCCCGTGCCGCCCGCAACCGTGAGCGTGGCGCTCTGCCCGTAGATGAGCGGCGCCGTGCCCGTAAGCGTGACCGCGGCCTGCGCCGCGTGTCCCGCCTCCACCGCGTCCGTGCTCTTCGTCTGCACCTTGTAGTTTGTGTCCGCCGCGCGCGTGGCCGTCAGGTAGTACTCACCCGAAGCCTTAATCACGTGCACCGACCACGAGGTCCCGCTGCCGGAAACCTCTGCCACCGTATCGTCGCTCGACGCGAGCGTGTACGCGCCCGTACCTGAGCCGCCGCCCAGCGTCACCGCCGCCACCGCGTCGTACGCCGTGGGCAGGGTTCCATCAGCCGTGGCCACCTCTATGGAAAGCTGCGCCTGGCTCGCCTGCGCCACGGTCACCGTGAGGCTCCGCTCCGCCACATCCAAGTGGTTGCTGTCGCCCGTGACCCGGTAGTACACCGTGTACTGCGCCGCGTTCGTGGCCTTGGGCAGGGCCGTGCCGTAAACGCCCTCCGTCCCCAGCTTGTACTCGAGCTGGCCGCCCGTGGCAGCGCCCGCCACCACCAGCTCCTGCTCCGTCGTGTTGTATGTCAGATTCTTAGGCTCCGGGTTCGTATCCACCGTGGCCGGCGCGCGGTTTATGGTCACCGTCACGCTGCCGGCCGCCGAGTCTAAGTAATCGTCGTTGCCAAATGCCTTGTACCAGACCTTATACGTGTCCGCGTTGGTCCTCGTCGGGATCGTGGCGGAAAACGCGTCGTCCGCCGGCTGCGTTTCACCCACGGCGTACTTGAACGTGCCGCCCGTGGCCGAGCCCGCGTTCACCAGCTGCTGCGGGCTGCCGGTATACGTAAGCGTCCTAATCGTAGGCGGCGTAACGACCGGCGTCTGCTTGACCACCGAAAGCGCCGCCGTAACCTCGGCCGGTGCCTCGTTTCCTTCCGCCTGCACATACGTCTCGCCGCCCGGATTAACCGACACGTGCACCGTGTAGCTGCCCGCCGCGAGCGTCTCCAAGTACGTGCCCGTAAGCGTTATGGTGGCCGGCGCGGAGCCGCTCACCTGATAGTCCGTACCCGCCCGCAGCTGCGAAAGCGCCAGCGAAGAATCCTCGACCGTAACGGACGAAACCGTGTTCCCGTTCAGATTCACCGTAAAGCTCTTGCTCGCCTGCGTCGTGCGCGTGTAGGTTACCGTGCCCGCGTCCGCCCGCGCGCTGTCCGTATAGATGACCAGCCCGTTCGAGCTCGCGTAGGTAACGTTCCCCGCCACGTCCGTAACGCGCGCGTACACCACGCCCTTGAAGTTCAGAGGGAGGCTGGGCTTGCTGCCGCTGCTGTAAGTCTGCCAGTCCGCATCCGCCAGTTCCCCGGCGGTAGGTGCATCCACATCCAGCGACTGGCCGCCGCCATCCGAAGTGGCCGGACTCGTCCCGGCTATCCAGTCCGCGTCCGCGATAATCAGGTACTCGGTCTTAGCCACCCCGCTGTTCGCCGTCCCGCTCCCCGCGTCGCCTGCCGTAATCGTAACCTGCTGCGTCTCCTTAAAGAACAGCCCGAAGGTAATGTTGTTAAGGAAAGATGTAAAGCTGTTTGACTTGACAGTTACCTGGGCCGATGGCGCCGTAAGATCCACACCGTAACTCACCGTAACCGCCGGCGAAATCCGCCCCGTGGAAACCTCCTTCACGTGGAAGGACTTCTGCGTCCCAGACGCCTTCTCCGCGGCCGCGTCATCCAGCACGTAGCTGTCCTGCCAGTTCGAGTTGCTCAGGCCGCCCGGCGCCACCTTGTAGCCACTCTTAGCCGTAATGATCACCTGCCCGTTTGTCCAGCCGCTCGAGAGCGCCGTAGCCTCGTACTGCGCGCCCGCCGATGCCGCCGCGTTCTTCTTGACCGTCACCGAAACGCTCTCCGGCTGCAGCAGGTTGTAGTTCTCCTTCGTATCGCCGCTTATGGAAAACGTCGTAAAGTTCACGCCCACCGTGGTGTCCTGCTCCGCGCTGCCCGCGCTCACCAGCGTGGGCGTACCGTTCGTAAGCACTATGCTCTCGCCGTTCTGCACCCCGTCTAAGCTCGCGCTCGCCAGGCCCACACTTGTAAGCCCGTCGTAGTACTTCTCCTGCATGGTAAGGTTTATGGAAAGATCCCGCTTGGTCACGTTCGCCGTAAGCGGAAGCGCCGGCCCGTTCGGCGGGTCGTAGCTCGCGGAAGCCGCGCCCGTCACGCCCAGATTCGAAACCGTTATGGACTTATTGTTCGCCGCATTCTTGTCCGCGAAAGCCACCGTCCGCGTAACCGTCACAGCATCTTCTCCTACTATATTGTCCGGCGTAAAGCTCACCGTAACCGCGTCCGTCAAGTCCGTCAGGCCATCGTAGATCTTAGACCCGCTCACGCTCCACGTGCCCGTTATCTTGCGCTTGCTTACAGCCGCCGTCGCCTCGGAAGTAAGGCTCCCCTGCGTGTTCGCCGTGGTCACCGTAACCGTAATGGTCTGCCCCACATCCGCCGCCGTAAGCGTGTAGGTGGCAAGGTCCGTGCCCACCGTCGTGCCGCCGCGCTTCCACTCGTAGTGAATAAGCCCCGGCGTAACGGTAGGCGTGCTGCCCAGACTGGTGACGGCCGTAAGCGTATTGCCGTACGTGGGCGTGCCCGTTATCTCCGCGCTACCGGTAAGGTACGCCTTCACCGTGCTCGCCTGCACGGAAAGCGCCGTGCCCGCCTTGTAATTGGTATTTTCCTTGGTCCGCGCGAAGAAGTAGTAGCTCGTATTCGGCGTAAGCCCCGTAAACACCGGGCTGTCCTGCCAGGTGGATGGCACGGAGGCCGACGTGTTCTTCGCGTACTCCACCGTCTGCCCGTTGCCGGGCGCCGTTATGGCCGTAAGCGTTATGACCGTCGGCTGGTTTCCGCTCACCGTAGGCGCCTCCACCGCCGCGCCGTCCGCCTTGCTTAAGGTCACGGCCACAGAGGCTTCCGCTATGTCGTTATAGTTGGTGTTGCCAATGACCTTGTAGTAGACCGTATAAGACCCCGCGTCCGTGGCAGTCGGGACCTGGGTGGTGTAGGTGCCGCCGCTCCCCAGCTTGTACCAGAGCGTGCCGCCGCTGACCGTCCCGTCCTTCACCAGATCCTGCTCCCCGGTGTTATAGGTGGGCGCCGCCGTAACCGGTTTGGTAAGCGCCGGCGTGCCCTTGATGATGTACGAGAGGCTTCCGTAGTAGTCTTCCGTATCTTCGGCATCCCGCGCCGTGACCACCAGCCTTATGGGCCGGTTCAGGTCTTCGTCCTGCACCAGGTACGCAGGCAAGTCTCCGCCTATAACGCTATCAAATGTTCCGTCGGTGTTGTAGCGCTGCCACTCGTAGTGCAGCGTGCCGCCGGGCGGATTCAACACCACCGAACTCGTTTTCGCAGTCAAAGTCTGTCCCTGCGCGATGCTGCCGTCTATCCAGACACC
>JAISTV010000005.1 GCA_031272485.1 Eubacteriales Family XIII. Incertae Sedis bacterium | reverse complement strand
GCCTTGCCCGTCCAATGCGCGTAGATGGTTACGTTCCCGTACGTAAGGTGCACCGTAGTGGACGTGACCTGGGTTCCGCCGCTTGCCGCCGTGTACCAGCCCGCGAAATCGTAGCCGGTCCGCGTGGGCGTGGGCAGCGTGCCGTAAGCCGCACCGTAGTATACGGTCTTCGAAGACGGCGAGAGCGCGTTCCCGCCGTTCGCGTTATAGGTGAGCGTATAGCTCGCTGTCGACCAGTGCGCGTAGATTGTCGCGGTTCCGGCGAAATTATGCACCGTCGCCGCCGTGACCAGCGTCCCGCCGGTGGGCGCCGTGTACCATCCATCAAAGCTGTAGCCGGTTCGCGTAGGCGTGGCAAGCGTGCCGTATGGCTGGCCGTAGGTTACGTACTTGTAGGACGGCGAAAGCGTGTCGCCTCCGTTCACGTTGTAGAAAAGTGTATATTCCTTAGGCGTCCAATGCGCGTACAGCGTCGTATTAGACGTCAACGAATAAAGATAAGGATCCGTATACTGCGTCCCGCCACTCGCCGCCGTAAACCAGCCGTCGAAACTATGTCCCGTCCTGGTGGGCGTGGGGAGCTTAGCGTTCGGCGTACCGCTCGCGACCGCTATGGTATTCGGACTCACGGTCCCGCCGTTCGGATTCAAGGTGATAGTGGTGTTGGGTATCAGCGTATAGGGAATGCTTTTGCTCACCGCGTAAGTGTACGCGACGGAACCAGAGTTACAGTAGATTCTCAGAGGCGTGCATCCGGAGAACGTCCCGTTGACGCCTATACTCGTTACGCTCTTCGGTATGTACACTTTCGCAAGCGAGGAGCAGTTCAAAAACGCATAGTCCGCGATGGTTGTTAGGCCGCTCGGAATCGTTACGCTCGTAAGGGATGTGCAGTCCACAAATGCCCTTATCCCGATACTGGTTACGCTGGCCGGGATGGTGATGCCGGTCAGAGACGCGCTCCCGGCAAACGCACCCTCCCCTATGCTCGTCACGGTGTTCGGAATCGTATACGCGCCCGCTTTCCCCGCCGGGTATTCCAGAAGGACGGTTTTATTCTTGTTGTACAGCGCCGTGCCGTCCGAGGAGTAGTTGGGGTTCGTATAATCCACAACTATGTATTGCAAGGAAGTGCAGTAGGCAAATGCGAAAGTGCCTATGCTCGTAATGCTCCCTCCAATCGAAATGCCTCTTAAAGCCGTACAACCGGAGACGGCATAACTGCGAATCGTGGTTACGTTATCCAACAGCCCCAGGTACTCCATCCTCGTGCACCCCTGGAACGTATAGGACTCGATAATCGAGACACCGCTTGGAATGGATATGCTGTACAGATTCGTGCAACCGGAGAAAGCGCCCGTCCCGATACTCGTTACGTAGTCCGGCTGCTGCATCCGCACACTTCCTATGGCGGTGTTGTTTGCAAACGCATAGTCGCCTAACCTCGTTACAGGATAGCCGCCAAGGCTCGCAGGAATCACCAGGTTCAGCTCCGTGCCGGCATAGGCCGTAATCGTAGCGTTGCCGCCCGAAACCGTATACGTATAATCGCCTTCCACGGCCAGCGTCTGAACGCCAAGCGCCGTAAGTCCTTCGCCTACGGAAGGCCCGTCTATCTCGTCAGGCGTACCCTCTTCGCTGGTGGCGGGCCCGCTGACCTCTTCGGTAGGCGTGGCTGTATCGCCCGCAGCCTCTTCGGCGTATGCCGCGGCCGGCGTAAAGAGCGTCAGAACCAGAAGCGCGGACAAAAGAAAAGCGAGAGCCACGCGGCCGCTTTTGCGTACACAAAAAATCTTCATGACTTGAAATCTCCCACTTGTATCTCCCACAGTGAACCCGATAGTTGAATTATACGGTTATTTTTTTGTGGAGACAATAGCCGTTTGCTGGGGTTGTTCTGGTACCTGGGTTCGTACTTTTGAAAGGGGCGGGGGTTTGATGGGGTTTGAAAATAAAAAAGAATTCTGAATATTTCTCTGGGTGCGTAATTGGGGGTGGGCCGGGGTATAGGGTTTTTGTACGTCCTGTGAAAGCGGGATTTTACCGAATTATAGGGAAGACAATCCGGCAGAAATATTAGCCATTGAATTAGCAGATTATGTGGCACATAACCTGACATTCTAATTGACGTGCGATGTAGCAGACTATTGACAGCTTTGTTGGCAGATACTTTGGCGTACTATTGGCAGCTTGGTTGGCATACCTTTGGCATTACTATTGACATTTTTATTAGCAGACTATTGAGCCGACTTAAGAGCAGTTACTTTTGACAGAGAAGAGAGGAAAGTGTATTGAAAATGGAGAGACTAGTTTATCGAAGCAGAGGACGGTTTGTTCTCGGCATGTTGCTTTCGGCGCTTATGGTTTTTGCGCTGTTTACCCCGCTGGCGGCTTACGCGGGTGAGGAAAACGAAAAAGAACCGGTCAGCGATTACTCGCAGATTTTTTCCACCGATGATGTATACAGCACCACCAAGACCGTAACGTTCGGCGGTTACGAGTGGTATATCGTCGGGTACGACGGCGTGGGCATTGCCTCCGCACAGGGCGACGGCACGGTGACCCTGCTGGCCAAGTCCTATGATCAGAACTGGGTTACCGACTACCGCGACGTGCTCGGCAATTACGAATCTGCCACTGACGATTGGCCTGCAGCATTCAAAGCGCCCATTGAGCCGGCACCGGAAGGCTACAAGCTTATAAATGGCGGCGAAGGCGGCAAGAACTATAAGTACTTCAAAGAGCCGTGGGAAAACAGCCCGACGGAGTATAAAGGCAGCGACCTGGCCGCGAAGATGGATGAAATCTACGCGGGCTTTAGCCGGGCCGACGCTATGCTGATTCAGGACCGTACCCTTTCGGAGGCGGTGAAAGGCGACCACGCAGACCTTAATCCTTTCGGCCCGGAGGTTACCGCGCCGGTATGGGCGCTCACCTATGGTGACTACGCCACGCTGTGGTCTGCCGCCAAGAGTCAGGAAGCGGATCTGGACGTGATTATTTACCCGTTCCCTTATCTGCTTTCCTGCGGCACGGGCCTTGACAGCGTCTATATCGGCACGCGAAGCAAGGATAAACTCGAAGAGACCTTTGTGCAAGACGGGTACTTTACGCCCGACTATGCTCAGGCTACACTGGACTACGAACACTATTGCTATCCGGATTCAGCAGAGGATTATCCCCCGACGAGTTACGGCGTGGCCCGTCCGGCGCTTACGCTTGACCTGTCGAAGGTGGCCTTTATGTCCTCCACGGAAAACGACGGCGTTACCTCGCTGCAGCTTTCCCCGGGCGCGACCATTACGTTTAACGCGCAGAACGGCACCGAGGCCACTTCCGTGAACATGGAAAGCGGCACCGCCATAGGCGAGCTGCCGGCAGCCTCCCGCACGGGTTACACGTTTAACGGCTGGTTTACCCAGACCGAAGGCGGCGAGCAGATTACCGCGGATTCTGTGTTCTACACGGACCAGGATCTCTACGCGCAGTGGACGGTCAAGTCCTATACGCTGACCTATGACCTGAACGGCGGCAGCGTGCTCGGCGGCAATTCAAACGACGACGAGACCAAGGAAATTACTTATGACGAAGCGTACGGCGAGCTGATTACGCCGCAGTATGCCGGCCACATTTTCCTCGGCTGGTTCACGGAGCTGAATGGCGGAGAAGAAGTTACGGCCGAGACCACGCATGCGGTAGACGATCACGTGACGATCTTTGCCCATTGGCGCCAGTGGAACGTGAACGACGCGGACCTTTCCGCCGAGCTTAACGCGAAGGAGACGCAGATCAGCCTTTCCGCTTCCAACATAGACCTGGATAACGTGGTGCGCGTACGCGCGGCGGTCTGGGGCGCGGCCAAGGCAAACGGCGATGCGCAGAACGACCTGAAGTGGTACACGCTCAAGGAGACGGACGGCACGTATGCCGGCACCGCGGCCGTGAGCAACCACAAGGAAGTAGGCACTTACTACATTCACTTCTACGCGGATTTCGCGAACGGTTCCTCCCTCTTTGTGGGCAGCAAGAGCGTGACCGTGAGCGCGGCCACCTCCGAGGTGACGGTAGAGGATGTCAGTCCGGCGGACGGCACCTTCACGGTGCAGATAAGCGATGTTAAGTCCGCTTCCGGTCAGTCCCGGATTCAGGTCGCGGTGTGGACGGCGGCCGGCGGTCAGGATGACCTCCGCTGGTATGACGCGGTGAGTACGGACGGCGGGCAGACCTTTAGCTACACGGTGGACATAGCGGACCATGGCAACGAATACGGCCAGTACTATGCGCACGTGTACCTGTATGCCGGCAATGGCACGGTGCAGTTCATCGGCAGCGCGACGCCTAAGTTTGTGCCGGAAGTGAGCCTTACGGCTGAGCTGTCCGCGGACCAGAAGACCATGACGATTACGGCTACGGGCGTGCAGCTTGCGCCCGGCGTGAAGAACGTGCAGTTCGCGGTCTGGGGCCAGGCCAAGGTAAATGGCAATGCGCAGAACGACCTCGTCTGGTACCCGGCCAAGAGCAAGGGGAACGGCACCTATGAGGTGAGCCTGCCGGTAAGCAACCACAAGGAAGTGGGCGTCTACGCGATTCACGCTTATGCGTGGCTCACGGACGGCCAGGCCATGTTCCTTAACGGGACGAGCGCCACGGTGGACGCGCCTTCTGCTACGGTTGAGGTGGGCGATGTGAACGAGGACGGCAGTTTCTTCGTGACGGTCTCCGGCATCCAGTCCGCCTCGGGCGTGAGCAAGGTGCAGGTTCCCACCTGGACGGTGGCCGGCGGTCAGGACGACCTCGTGTGGCACGACGCCGCCAAGGTGGACGATGAGACTTACGTAGCCAAGATAAGCGCGCTCAGCCACAAATCCGAGTTTGGCGCTTACACCTCGCACGTATATGTTACGGATGGCAACGGGACGGTATCCTTCGTGGGCGGCGACACTGTGACGCAGGAAGCACCGGCGGTCCAAGTGACCTCGACCTGCACGAGCGGAAAGCGTATCGACATGAGCGCGACCGGCGTGGTTCTTACCCCCGGCGTGACGGCTGTGAAGTTCGCAGTCTGGGGCCAGAAGGCCGTGAACGGCAACACGCAGAATGACCTCATCTGGTACGACGGCGTCTATCAGGGCGACGGCCGCTGGATCTGCACGGCACAGGTGAGCAACCACAAGGAAGTGGGCGCATACTATGTTCACGCCTACGCGACGCTTGCTAACGGCAAGACCGTGTTCCTCAATGGTAGCAGCTTCACGGTAAAGCCGGCTTCGGCGGAAGTGACGGCGGTGGACCTGGACGATGAGAACGGTACCTTTACCATTCGCGTGGCGAAGATCCAGAGCCAGTCCGGCGTGTTCAACCCGCGCGTGGCGGTCTGGAGTGTGAACGGCGGCCAGGACGACCTGGTCTGGTACCCGGCGGTAAGCATGGGCGACGGCGTGTACGAAGTGGCGGTAGATACTGCGGACCATAAGGGTGACACCGGTCTGTACTACGCGCACGCGTACATAACCGGCGGCAACGGGATTGACTTCTTCGTAGGAGGCGCGAGCCCGACGATCGGCTAATTCGCAGACGAAAAGAGAAATCGGTAGCAGAATTGCTACCGATTTTTTCTTGCGTCTGTAAAATGCAGTTCCTGGCTGCGCTGCTGGATTGCCGGAACTAGTCCGGCAATGACGTACAGTCTTGCGCCTGCTATGACGTACGGCCTTGCGCGGGTTCAGCCCGGAGGCCAGGTTAGCTTTCTCTTTCCGAGTAAGTGGAAGTGCAGGTGGGGGACGGTCTGCATGCCGTCCTCCCCGCAGTTATTCACGAGGCGATATCCGTTCTCCAAGCCGAGGATGTCCGCAATCTGCCCCACCTTGGCCATGAGGTGGCCGAGAAGCTCCTTGTCCTCCGCGGACTCCGTCACTTCGTTCAGGGAGGCGAAGTGCTTCTTGGGGATTATGAGCACGTGGACGGGCGCCTGCGGCTCCAGGTCGTGGAAGCAGTATATCTCCTCGTCCTCGTACACGGCGTTGCTGGGAATCTCCTTGGCGGCGATTTTACAAAAGATACAGTTTTCCATGTCCGTCTCCTTTCGGTTCACTCTGTTTAGTTTAACACAACAGTAGCAATATGCGGCTTACCCCGGGGAGCGAAGTATCTCTGTCTCCTCGCGGGCGAGGAGGCGGGCTTCTCCGGCCGTTATGTTTGTAATCCGCTCCGTGAGCGCACCCTCGCGCGCGTCTTCTGTCAATATAAAAAGCTTGACAGCCTCGGCGTACTGGGTATCGCGAATCTCGTAACCTTCCGCCGCCGCGAAGTGCTTCACCTTATCCAGCGCCGCGTACGGCAGCTGGAACGTGAGCACCGCGCCGCCCACGGCCTGCGCCCTGCCCGCGTCCGTAAGCGCCTCCCGCGCCGCCTGCGTATAGGCACGCACGAGTCCGCCCGTCCCCAGCTTGATTCCGCCGAAATACCGCACCACGATGAGCGCCACGTTCGTGAGCCCTTCCGCGGCTAAAAGCCCCAGGACCGGCGCCCCTGCCGTCCCCTGCGGCTCCCCGTCGTCGCTCGCCCATTGCTCCCGGCCGCCCGGTCCCAGCACGAATGCCGGCACATGGTGCCTGGCGTCCCGGTGCGCCGCCTTTACGGACGAAAAAAACGCCTCCGCCTCCTCACGGGACGTGACGTTTTTTACGTAACCCAGAAACTGCGACCGCTCGATAGTAAGGTCGCTAAAGCCTTCCTTCAGAACGGTCAGGTAGTCTGCCATGGCTCCTGCCTAATACTTGGTCTTCTTGAGTTCCTCGGTGAACTGGTCGTTGAGCACCTTAATGTGCGTGCCCTTCATGCCCAGCGAGCGCGACTCGATTACGCCGGCGCTCTCCAGCTTGCGCAGCGCGTTGACTATGACCGAGCGGGTAATCCCCGAGCGGTCCGCAATCTTGCTCGCCACGAGCAGCCCTTCCGTGCCGTTCAGTTCCTTGAAGATCTGCTGAATGGCCTCCACCTCGGAGTAGGACAGCGTGCCTATGGCCTTGGCGACCGTAGCCTTGATGCGCTCCTCCTCCTGCTTGGCCAGCTTGCGGTGGCGGCGAATCTCTATGCCCACCACGGTGGCCCCGTACTCGCCCAGGATCAGATCCTCGTCGTCGAACACCGGGTTGTAGCGCGCCAGCACCACCGTGCCCAGCCGCTCCCCGCCGCCGAAGATGGGGATAATCGTATGCCACTTGTCGTAGGAGTCGTAGTCGTACTTGAAAATCTTCAGTGCTTCCTCGGACTTGAGATTGGAAACCGTCTCTTCCAGCTTGAGCAGTTCCTCGTTATACTCGGCGGGCAGTTTCTCCGCGCCCGTCTCCGGATCCACGATTGCCGCGCTTTCCGACTTGATCGTGTAGTGCACACCGATTACGTTCCCCAGAATATCCACGATGTACACGTTTGCATCCATGAGTTTGCTCTGGATCTGCGCCAGATCGTCAAACGAGAAAACTCCGGTGCTGCTTTCTGCCAAAACCCAGTTCAGCTTGCGTACCTTCTCCAATAACGATTTTTCCATATTCTTCCTTACAGCCTTTCCACGCAAAAGTAAAATCCCGCGCAGTTCGAGACCGGTAGGCCAAAATACGCCTGCCGGAGGGAAAAGAACCTCGAGGAATACGCGGTCGCATTCATGCCCACATTATATATGCGAACGGACACCCCTGTAAAGTGTCGTTTACAAGATATACTTGTCCACATCGTCCGCGTGAATGCGGTCGAGGAACTTGTTTTCCACGTACGCCTTGTCTATGGTTATGACCTTTTCCTCCACGTCCGGGATATTGAACGACAGGTCTTCGAGCAGCTTTTCCATGATGGTATGCAACCGCCTGGCGCCAATGTTCTCCGTCTGTTCATTGGTCATAAAGGCTATTTCCGCGATCTCGTCCACCGCTTCGTCCGTGAAGGTCACGTCCACGCCTTCCGTCTCCAGCAGCATGCGGTGCTGCTTTAAGAGCGCGTTCTCCGGTACAGTGAGAATCTGGACGAAGGCCTCCTTCGTGAGGTTCTCCAGTTCCACGCGAATGGGGAAGCGTCCCTGCAGCTCGGGGATGAGGTCCGTGGGCTTGGCTATGTGAAACGCGCCCGCGCCGATAAACAGGATGTGATCCGTCTTGACCGGCCCGTGCTTGGTATTGATCACGCTGCCTTCCACTATGGGCAGGATGTCGCGCTGCACGCCCTCGCGCGAAACGTCCGCGCCGCTCCGCAGCGACCCGCCGGAAGCGATCTTGTCTATCTCGTCTATAAAGATGATTCCGTTCTGCTCCGCGTTCTCCAGCGCCTCGCTTATGACCTGGTCCATGTCAATGAGGTTGGCCGCCTCGTCCTCGCGCAGGATCTTCTTGGCGTCCTTCACGCGGACCTTTTTCTTCTTCTTGCGGGGCGGCCCGCCAAAGGCGTCGAAGATGTTGCCAATGGCTATGCTCATGCCCTCGTTGCCCATGTCGAGCTGGTTCGTCTGCGGGTTATCCGTAACGTCCACCTCTATGTACTGCTCGTCAAGCAGCCCGTCTATGACCTGCTGGCGTACCTGTTCGCGCGTGAGCTCTATGTCCGCCTCGGCGCGCGTGTCCTCCGGCTGCGCGGGGGTATCCGCCTGCACGGTCTGCTGCTGCGGGCCGGGCTTGCTGCCCATGATAAAGTCAAAGGGCCCTTTTATCCCGCCGCCCGTGGCCGCCTTCTTCTTGCCGGGGACTATGGCCTCCACGATCCGCTCGAGGGCTATCTCCTCGGCCACCACGTACTTCTCCTCCAGCCTTTTCTGCTTGGTAATCCGGATGGACGACTCCACGAGGTCGCGCACCATGGAATCCACGTCGCGCCCCACATAGCCCACCTCGGTGAACTTGGTGGCTTCCACCTTGACGAACGGCGCGTCCATGAGCTTGGCGAGCCGGCGGGCAATCTCCGTCTTACCCACGCCGGTGGGCCCCATCATGAGGATGTTCTTGGGCGTCACTTCCTCGCGCATCTCGTCCGGCAGCAGACTCCGCCGGTATCGGTTTCTGAGCGCCACCGCCACGCTCTTCTTGGCCTGGTCCTGGCCGATGATGTACTTATCCAGCTCCGCCACAATCTCCTTGGGCGTCATTTGATACAGCGCGTTAGGCATCTTCCCCGCCTCCTTCCGGCAGCGCGAGCGCCTGGCCGGCCGCAGCAGCCTGCTCCGGCTCGTCCAGCTTCTCCACGCTGATATGGTCGTTCGTGTACACGCAGATACTCGACGCAATCAGAAGCGCCTTGCGGACTATATCCTCCGCCCCGAGATCCGTGTTGTTATACAGAGCGTTTGCGGCAGCATACGCGTAATTGCCGCCGGAGCCTATGGCTATAAAGTCCTGATCCGGCTCAATGACCTCCCCGTTTCCGGAGATGAGCAGCAGGCTGTTGCGGTCCGCCGCCACCATGAGCGCCTCCAGGTGCCGGATGGCCTTGTCCGAGCGCCAGTCCTGCGCCAGCGCCACCGCCGCGCGCTTGAGGTTCCCGCCGTGCTCCTCCAGCTTCTTCTCGAAGCGCTCGGTCAGCGTGAACGCATCCGCCACGGAGCCGGCGAACCCCGTAAGCACCGTGTTCTTGTAGATGCGGCGCACCTTCTTCGCGTTGTGTTTCATGACGGACGTCTCGCCCATGGTCACCTGCCCGTCGCCGCCTATGCAGATGTCCCGGTCGCTCCTGCGTACCGCCACGATGGTCGTTGCATGAAATTCCATCATAGTCCGTTCCTCCTACTCCCGATAATCGCATTCGGGGTTGCTGCAGGCGTAGTCGCCCGCCTTGGTTTTCTTCTCCATGAGCAGCGCGCCGCACTGCGGGCACTTCTTGTCCACCGGCTTGTTCCAGTATACCTGCCGGCACTCCGGGTAGCCGCTGCACCCGTAGAACGTCCGGCCCCGCTTCGAGCGCCGCGCCACGATGTCCTTGCCGCACACCGGGCAGGCTACGCCAATGGTCTTCACGATGGCCTTGGTATTTTTGCAGTCGGGATAGCCCGTACAGGCCAGGAACTCTCCGAACGGGCCGTGCTTGATGGCCATGGGCTTGCCGCACAGCTCGCACACCTCGTCCGTAATCTCCACCGGCAGCTCCACCCGCTCTATCTCGCGGTCCGCCACCTTAAGCTCCTCGTCCAGAATGGCATAGAAGTCGCTCACCACCTTGTGCCAGTCTATGCCCTGCACCTCTATGTCGTCGAGCCGGTCCTCCATGGACGCCGTAAAGCCCGTGTCCACAATCTCCTTGAAGTAGTTCTCCATGAGTTCCGTGACCACGAACCCCAGGTCCGTGGGCTTGAGCGTCTTCTTCTCCCGCAGGATGTACTTGCGGTCTATGAGCGTGGCGATTATGGGCACGTACGTGGAAGGTCTGCCAATGTCCTTGTCCTCGAGCTCCTTGACGAGGCTGGCCTCGGTAAACCGCGCCGGGGGCTGTGTAAAGTTCTGCTCCGCCGTAAGGTCCCGCTTCTCCAGCGCTTCGTCCTGCTCTATGTCCGGGAGCATCTTGCCCTCGTCGTCGTCCCCGTTGGTCTGATACACGCGCAGGAAGCCGTCGAACTTGAGCTTGGAGCCCGTGGCGCGGAACAGGTAGTCCCCGTTCTTCACGTCCGCGGAAACCGCGTCAAAGACCGCCGGCGACATGCGGCTTGCCACGAAGCGCGACCAGATGAGCTTGTAGAGCCGGTACTGGTCGCTCGTAAGCGAGCCTTTTATATCCTCCGGACGCAGGTCCACGTAGGAGGGCCTTATGGCCTCGTGCGCGTCCTGCACGTCCTTCTTCTTGTTCGTATACTGGTTGTTCCCCAGGTACTCCGGCGGGTAGTTCGCGGTTATGTAGCCGCGCACCATGGCCTCCGCCTCGGCGGATATGCGCACCGAGTCCGTACGGATGTAGGAGATGAGACCCACGGTCCCCTTCCCCTTGATCTCCACGCCTTCGTACAGCTGCTGCGCCACGCTCATGACCCGCTTGGTGTAAAACCCGAGCTTGACCGAGGCGTCCTGCTGCAGGCTGCTGGTGGTAAACGGCGCAAACGGCTTGCGGATGCGTTCCTTCTTCTCCACGCGCGAGACGTAGTAGCCGCCCTTCTCAAGGTCCGCCAGCACCTCGTCCGCCTGAAGCTTGCTCTCCACCGTGAGCTTCTCGCCGGCCTTCTCTATCAGCCGCGCGGAAAACGCCTTCCGGTCGCCCTGCTGCTTGGCCAGCGACACCGTGATGTTCCAGTATTCCTTGGGAATGAAGGCCTGAATCTCCTTCTCCCGGTCGCAGATAATCTTAAGCGCCGCGCTCTGCACGCGCCCCGCGGAAAGCCCGCGCCGGATCTTCCGCCACAGCAGCGGGCTGATTTCGTAGCCCACCAGACGGTCCAGCACACGCCGCGCCTGCTGCGCGTCCACCAGGTTCTGGTTTATGGCGCGCGGCTTTTTCACCGCGTTGATCACGGCTTCCTTGGTAATCTCATTAAACTCTATGCGGTTCGGCTGGTCCGGACTCAGGCCCAGCAGGTGCGCTATGTGCCAGGAAATGGCCTCGCCCTCGCGGTCCGGGTCGGTAGCCAGAAAGACCTTCGTGGCGCCCTTCGCTTCCTTCTTCAGTTCACGAATCACGTCCCCCTTCCCGCGAATGTTTATGTACGCGGGCTCAAAGTTGTTCTCTTTTTCTATGCCCAGTTTGCTCTTCGGCAGGTCGCGCACGTGTCCCACGGACGCCACCACCTTGTATCTCTTCCCTAAAAACTTGCCGATGGTCTTCGCCTTGGACGGCGACTCTACGATAACGAGCGCTTTGGAGTCTGTTGCTTTAGAAGCCATTCGTTCTCCTCTCCTTGTTTTACCGGGTCTCCCCCTCGCAGCGAAATCCCCTCGCTGCCCATGGCCTATAACACATTGCTACTATTATATAGGCAAAAAGTGTTTTTGCAAGGGCAGGCCTGTTTTTTGGGATTTTTGCGGGGCGGAAATACATTTTTTATGGAGATTGTAAAAAACTTCTTGCATATTCCCAGTATTTGGGCTACAATGGTTTTTGTGGTCGTCATACCATGTACGGGAAGCAAGGGTGGCGCCGCGACAAACAACTATCACTTATCCATTGGCATACGAAGGAGACCTGTTATGGAATTTTGCAACAAAGAAGTAGGCGCGGCGGGGGAGGAAATCGCCGCGGAGTATCTGACAAGGCACGGCTGGGAGATTCTCTTCCGCAACTACCGGTGCAAGCTCGGCGAGATAGACATGATTGCCCGGAAAAAAAATCTGCTGTGTTTCATTGAAGTCAAATGCAGGCGGGGCGAGCGCTACGGGCGACCCTGCGAGGCGGTCACGAAGGACAAGCGCCGGCACATCCGCCGGGTGGCGCAGTACTGCATCGTGCGGGACGACTACCGGCTGGGGATAGACGACGACACGGACTTTCGCTTCGACGTAATCGAGGTGCTGGGCGCGGACGGGGACAGCGACATCTGCGTCATCCAAAACGCGTTTTAAGGAGGCGGCGCCATGATGTCGATTATCAAGACCATAGCCCTTTGCGGGCTGATTACGGAGCCGGTGTTCGTGGAGACGGACATAGCGCAGGGACTGCCGGCGCTCAATCTGGTGGGGCTGCCGGGGACCACGGTGCGCGAGTCCAAGGAGCGGGTGCGCTCGGCCATCCTGAACGCGGACGCGCAGTTTCCGCTGCGGCGCATCACGGTGAACCTCTCGCCGGCGGGGGCGCGCAAGGAAGGCAGCCATTTCGACCTGCCCATAGCCGTAGGGATTCTCACGGCGGCCGGGCTGGCGGGGGACGGCTCAGTTTCAGACAGCGCTTTTTTGGGCGAGCTGAGCCTCGACGGGACGGTGAACCGCATAGGCATGGCGGTGGCGTTCGTGCTGGGGCTCAAGGAGTCGGGGGTGCGGCAGATATACCTGCCGGCGGAGAACGTGGAGGAGGTTAAGCCCATCTCGGACATGACCTACTTTCCGGTGCGGAATCTGCGGGAGCTCATAGCCCACCTGAAGGGGGAGGAGCTCATAGCGCCGGTGCACTCGGACGGGCACGCGTTCGAGCCGCTGCCCTGCGGGGATACAGAGGAGTACGGGGACTACGCGGACGTGCGCGGACAGGAGGCGGCCAAGCGGGCGTTTCTCATCTGCGCGGCGGGCTGCCACGGGCTTTCGCTGTGCGGGCCGCCGGGGACGGGCAAGAGCATGCTGGCCGGGCGGCTTCCCACCATCCTGCCCGGCCTCACAGAGGAGGAGAGCATAGAGGTGACTAAGCTGCACTCCATTGCCGGGGTCACGGAGGAAGGCGAGGCAGGCAAGCTCACGCGCAAGCGGCCGTTTCGGGCGCCGCACCACAACATCACGTCGGTGGCGCTCATAGGCGGGGGAAGCGCGGCCAACCCTGGGGAGCTCACGCTGGCGCACCGGGGGATTCTGTTCTTGGACGAGCTGCCGGAGTTCGACGCACGGACGCTGGACATGCTGCGCCAGCCGCTGGAGAACGGGTACGTGGACCTGTCGCGGGCGGACAAGAAGTACCGCCACCCCTGCCGGTTTATCTTAGTGACGGCCATGAACCCATGCCCGTGCGGGTATTACGGGGACCCCATGCACTGCTGCACGTGCTCGGACAGCCGGCGGCGGCGGTACCTGGGGCGGATTTCCGGGCCGCTGCTCGACCGGATCGACCTGCACTTTTACCTTACGGCGGTGGCGGAGCAGGAGCTTTACGGGGACGCGAAGAGCCTGTCCTCCGCGGAGATGCTCGCGGAGGTGCTGCGGGCGCGCGAGGTGCAGCGCGTGCGGTACGAGGGGACGGACATCTCGGTGAACGGAGAGCTTTCCTCGGACTGCGTGGAGGAATTCTGCCCGCTTTCCGGGGAGGCGGAACAGCTTCTCATGGACGCGCACCGGCGGTTCGGCCTGAGCGCGCGGCAGGGGCACCGCATCCGGAAGGTGGCGCGAACCATAGCGGACCTGGCGGACGTGCCGGGGGAGATTCAGACGGCGCACGTGGCGGAGGCGCTCGGCTACCGGCGGCGCGACCTGCTTACGGGAACGGGGGTGTTTTAGATGGCGATGGAATTTGAAGCGCGCGGTGCGCAGGACGCACGCGCGGCGCAGGCGGGGACGCTGCCGCCCGTCGGGACGTTTGGGCTGGGGTCGGCGGACTACCCGGTCCTGCTGTCGCTCATTAAGGATGCGCCGGAGCTCCTATACTACCGCGGCGACCTGTCGGTACTGTCCCTGCCCACGGTGGCCGTGGTGGGCAGCCGGCGGGCGACGGAGTACGGCAAGTGGGTGGCCTACAACCTCGGCAAGCGCTGCGCCGAACACGGCGTGGTCGTGGTCTCAGGCATGGCGGAAGGCATAGACTCCTACGCGCACCAGGGGGCGCTCGCGGGGGGCGGGCGCACGGTCGCTGTGTTCGGGACAGGCATAGACATATGTTTTCCCATGAACAACGGCGGGCTGCTGCGGCAGATTCTGCACGACGGGCTCGTGCTTTCCGAGTACCCGCCCGGTTATCCCGCGAGCAAGTACACCTTCCCGCAGCGCAACCGGATTATCAGCGGCCTTTCGTACGCCACCGTCGTGGTGGAGGCGGCCATCTCCTCCGGCTCGCTGATTACCGCCGAGCGTGCCGCCGAACAGGGCCGCGAGGTTTACGCCGTGCCCGGCAATATCAATCGCAAGACGAGCATAGGTTGCAACAAGCTCATTGCCGACGGGGCAAGGCCGCTGGTGTTTCTGGACGACGTGATAGCGGACCTGGGCATACGGCTGCACGCGTCCGGGAAGAAGGCGGTGCGGCTCACAGGCCTCGAGCGCGCGGTGCACGACCTGGTGCTGGAAAACGGCGAGATACGCCCGGAAGAAGCCGCCCTGCTCACCCGCGCAAGCGAAAGCGAGATACGCAGCGCCGTAACCCTCCTCGAAATGAAAGGCTTAGTACACTACGCCGCCGGCCGAATCCTGATAACGCGGTAAAGCCGGGCGCCCGCACGCGCCCCCCACCGCGCCCCGCACGCGCTCCACTGCGCCCCCGCACGCGCTCCACTGCGCCACTGCACGCGCTCCACTGCGCAAAATTTCAGTATTTCGTGTACTAATACTGGTAATATCTGGTGTTTTCACACGAAATTCTGAAATTTTGCGAGGCGGCGGGCGTCGACGGGGAGTGCGGATACACGAAATATTGAAATTTTGCGCAGGCTGCTACAGCCTCAAACTCTAAAGAAATGCAAAGGAGAACAAAGCCCATGAGATACATAAGCCACAGAACGGCTGCCAACAATCACTGCATCCCGCACCTACCGAGCATCTACCCCGCCGGCGAATCCGTAAGTCGTGACTACACTTTCGACAGCTACAACGCTCGATATCAGGCAAGCAACATATGCATACACACTTCACAACTACCCTTACCAAAAGGCGCAATCGTCAAAGTTGGAGACATTTACGTCGCCTCCCCGGAACTGACGTTTTTGCAGCTGGCGGAGGAGTTGGATATACAACGTCTGATCCTGCTGGGACTGCAGATGTGCTACCATCCGCCCGGAAAACCGGAGGAAGCGGTAACGTCTAAAGAGAAAATCCGCAGTTTCCTGAAAAAGACGAAAAAGCACACTGGTCATCGCAAAGCTGTGCGAGCAGCCAAGTATATTGAAAACGGAAGCTGGTCCATCATGGAGTCCTTTACTTACATGTTTCTGACCCTGCCCCACCTGCTCGGCGGTTACGGGCTGAAAGGCGCCACACTCAACCACGAGATTCCGCTCAATGCCGGCAACAGAAAGTGGTTCGGAGTCAACAGGTTCTTCGTAGACCTGTATTACAAGAAAGCCAGACTCGCTATCGAATATCAAAGCCATGAATACCACGCAACCGCTAGCAAACAAGGCGAAGATATGGTGCGGGCGAGCATACTTGAAAAGCAAGGGATTCAAGTCATGCAGCTCAGCACGATTCAGCTGTACAACAAAAACTTGCTACGAGATTTTGCCTTTGTGCTGGCGGCACGGCTGGGGAAGCGAATAGAAATTCGTACATCTCAATTTGGCGCCATGCACGAGAAACTGCATAATCTCCTGCCAAGGCGCGAAGAACAGACAAGCTAACTATCTATTCCACTACGCAAAATTTCAATATTTCGTGTACTAATACTGGTAACATCTGGGGTTTGCACACGAAATACTGAAATTTTGCGAGGCGGCGGGCGGTGGTGGGGGGTACGGACACCCGAAATACTGAAATTTTGCGCAGTGCGGTGGGGGGTGCGGGTTATTGACAGATACGTATTAAATACGTATGATTATTGATGAAGGGCAGACATGAAGAGACGAGACTTAGTTCGGAAGCTCCGGAAGATGGGCTACCGGCCACTGTCCACGGGACATGACGACGGGCCGCATGAGATTTGGTCTAATGGAAGGCACAAGGAACCGGTTCCGCGGCACAGGGAGATTAACTAGATTACGGCGAATAAGATTCTGAGGCGATGTGAGGTGAAGATGTGAGTAGAGTGGTATATCCGGTGGTTTTTACGCCTGCCGGGAAAGGCACGTTTAGCGTTTACGTCCCCGACTTCGACTGCAATACACAAGGGGCGGATTTGGCGGACGCAATCTATATGGCGGAAGATGTAATCTGTCTAATGGGAACGCTAAGGCAGGATGACGGCGATGCACTGCCTGCCCCAACCGATATTTCCGCAATAAAGACGCATGGCGGCGAGATTAAATCGCTGGTAGCGGTGGATCTGGATGCTTACCGACGCAAGATGGAGCGGCGGGTTGTAAAGAAAACCCTCTCCCTCCCCTCCTGGCTCAACTATGAGGCGGAGCAAGCGGGAATCAACTTCAGCGCCACCCTGCAGGATGCGCTGAAGGCGAAACTCGGATTCGGGGTGTAGCGGCGCCTTGGCACACGAAATACTGAAATTTTGCGCAGTGGAGACGCGAGGAGGCGCGCGGCGACGCGCAGTGGCAAGCGGCGGCCGCGGGCGTTAGGCCAGGTCTACGGAGCAGTTTGTGTAGACTTTTTGTACGTCGTCGTTTTCTTCGAGGGTATCTATTAGGCGTAGGAGGGCGTTTTTTTCTGATTCGCTCTTCGGCTCGGATTCTATGTTGGGGACCTGCTCTATGTCCGCTTCCGCCAGCGTGTAGCCCGCGCTGCGCAGGGCATCCGCCACCGCGTGGAAGTCCTCGCTCGTGGTGCGAATCTCGAAGAGGTCCTCCTCGGAGATCATGTCTTCCGCGCCGGCGTCCAGCGCCGCTTCCATGAGGCTGTCCTCATCCACGCCGCCCTCTTTCTCGACGAGGATTACGCCTTTTCTCTCGAACATGTAGGAGACGCAGCCCGGCACGCCGAGGTTCCCGCCGTTCTTGTCAAATGCGTGCTTGACGGCAGATGTCGTGCGGTTCTTGTTGTCCGTCAGTACGTCCACCACGACCGCCACGCCGCCGGGGCCGTAGCCCTCGAACGTGATGTTCTCGTAGGACTCGCCCTCGAGCTCGCCGGTGCCCTTCTTTATGGCCCGCGTAATCTTGTCGTTCGGCAGGTTTATGGCCTTGGCCTTTTCTATGGCGTTCTTAAGAGACGCGTTGTACTCGGGGTCCCCGCCCGTCTTGGCCGCCATCATGATGGCT
Source organism: Eubacteriales Family XIII. Incertae Sedis bacterium (assembly GCA_031272485.1). Taxonomy (GTDB): domain Bacteria; phylum Bacillota; class Clostridia; order Peptostreptococcales; family Anaerovoracaceae; genus JAISTV01. The sequence goes on along the minus strand of JAISTV010000005.1, from coordinate 15,320 downwards.
CTGGTGTATTTCGTAAAAAGCGCCGCGCGCTTGCTGTCCTGTGCTGCTTTTCTGCCGGCTATGGTTCCGTGTCTGCCCATGTTTTTTTCTTCCTCCAGTGCTACTTCGTTATTTTCCGTTCCCTATTATAATGTATAGCAAAAAATAAGACAAATCCGCTCCAATCCTTTATAATATTATCGCGTGGATGGCGCTCAGGTCATCCGGCAGTGCGGGAGACAGAGGGAACCGGAAACATGAAGAAAAAAGCCGCGTATTTATCACTGCTCGCCATTCTGGCGGTGCTTCTTTGCGCCTTCGCCGTGCCGCTTGCGGCCAGCGCGGACGTGGGCAACCAGAACGACTACGACTATGGCAGCGACGATTACGACAGCGGCGGCTATGACGACTATGACGACTACGATTATGACGACGATGACGGTGTGGACTACGGGAGCGCCGCGGCAGCCGGTATCGCCGGTTGTACGCAGGGCGGACCCCTGGCAGGCGCGGCGGCGGCAGCGGCCGTAATCCTCTACGGCGTCATTCGGCAGTCCCTCAGAAAGCAAGCCAGAAAGACGCAGCAGCGGCGGCCTACGCCCACCAGGCCTACCACTCCGGCGCGGCCGGCGCCTCCGCCTATCGAAAGAAGCCAGGCGGCCGTGGACATTGTCCAGGCACACGACGAGGGATTCAGCGAGGTAGACTTTATCGCCTGGGCACGCGAGGTGTTCGTGGCGCTCAACACGGCGTGGACGGCGCGCGACTGGACCAGCATCCGCATCTTCGAGGACGACAACCTGTTCAGCGAGCACGAGCGGCAGCTGGAGGACTACATACGGCGCGGGCAGGTGAACCGCATAGAGCGGCTGGGGATTACCGACGCGCAGATTGTGGACCACGACATGGATAGCCGCTACGAGTACCTGACCGTCAAGATGGCGGCGCAGATGGTCGACTACGTGGCCGACGCGCAGACGGGCGCGGTGGTGGCCGGCGACCCGAACCGCGTGGTGCACATGCAGTACACGCTTAAGTTCATGCGCACGCTGGGCACCAAGACCGTGGGCAGCCTGAAGCAGATCGGCGTGACGAACTGCCCGAACTGCGGCGCGCCCACCAAACTCACGGCGGCCGGCCAGTGTGAGTATTGCAAGACGATTATTACATCCGGCCAGTACAACTGGGTGCTCGTCTCCTACACGGGCGTGCACGCGGATTAGAAGCAGAAGCTAAGGGAAAACAAGGAGGAGAAGAATGGGACTGATTAAGGCAGCCGTTACCGCTGTAGGGTCCGCCATGGCGGATCAGTGGAAAGAGTTTATCGTCGTAGACAGCATGCCTTCGGACCTGCTGATTCAGAAGGGCCACCCGCGCGCGGCGGACGCCGCGGTGCAGAGCAACCACAGCAACCCGTCCAACGTGCAGGGCTCGCGTGACGTAATCTCCCGCGACTCGAAGATCATTGTCAATGACGGGCAGGCGCTCCTTGTGGTGGAAAACGGCAAGATAGTCGACTTCACGGTGGAGGCCGGCGAGTACGTCTTTGACAAGTCCAGCGAGCCGTCCATGTTTGCGGGCGGATTCGGCAAGGGGCTCATAGACACGTTCAAGAACATAGGCAAGCGCTTTACCATGGGCGGCGACACAGCCAACATGGAGGTGGCGTACTATGTGAACATCAAGGAGCTTATCGACAACAAGTTCGGCAGCGCGCAGCCGGTACCCTACAACGACCGCCAGTACGGCACCATCGTGTACATCCGGTACTTTGGCACGTACTCGCTGCGGATCGTGGACCCGCTGCGGTTCTACGCGAACATCTCCGGCAACGTGACCGAGAGCTACTCCATGAAGGACCTCGAGACGCAGATAGAGTCCGAGTTCTACACGGCGCTCAACACGTCGCTCGGCACGCTCGCTACGCAGGGCGTGGGGTTTGGCGACCTGACCAGCAAGCAGATGGAGCTCGCCGAGTTTATGAACAACGTGCTCGACCCCGTGTGGCGGGCGGAGCGCGGGTTTGTCATAAACCGCGTAGGTATTACGGGCGTTACGCCGGATGACGAGACGCGCGAGCGCATCCAGAAGTTTGACCAGGCACGCATGGTCGGCTCTTCCGCGGCGGCTTCCGCCGGTACCATGACGCAGGCGCAGGCAGCGGCCTTCGAGAACATGGGCAAGCAGGAGAACGGCGCAGGCGGCATGGACATGGTGGGTATGGCCATGGGCATGATGGGCATGAACATGATGAACCAGCAGATGCAGACCACGCAGCAGAACGTAGCGGCAGGCGTAGCGCCGGCGGCACCCGCTGCACCGGCAGCACCCGCTGCACCGGCGGCTCCAGTAGCGCCCGCGGCTCCGGCAGCGGCGGCAGCTCTCTGGACCTGCGCACAGTGCGGCACGCAAAACGACGGGAAGTTCTGCAAGAACTGCGGCACGCCCGCCCCGGCAGGCGACTGGGTCTGCGCGCAGTGCGGCACCACGAACGACGGGAAGTTCTGCAAGAACTGCGGCACACCAAGACCGTAAGAACTTAAGATAATCAAGGGCGGCCACTTCCGGCCGCCCGTTTGTTTCAGGGAGAAAACAAGGGGTAAGGAAAATGAAACTCAGCGCACGCAATCAGTTCAAGGGCAAAATCATTGCCATAGAAGAAGGCGCCGTAAACGGCATTGTGCAGATAGACATAGGCGCCGGCAACGTAATCTCCGCCACCATCTCCATGGCGTCCATCAAGGAGCTCGGCCTGGCCGTAGGCGCAGAAGCCTACGCCGTAGTCAAGGCCACCTCCGTCATGGTCGGCGTGGACTGACGCGCCGCTTCCGCGCGCGCAGCGCTGCCAGCAGAATCATCAGGCTGAACGCGGCAAGCAATTCGAACAGCAACACCTGCAGGACATCTCCGGTATCCAGCGGGCTGCCTTTTGCGTCCTCGGGAATCAGCGAATCATGCGGGTAAGCCGCCACCTGAACGCCGTCTATCCGCACAAGCTCGTTTCCGTTATTCAGATCCTCGAACGTCATCCACGGCTTATGCGGCAGGCCGTTATCCCGCGCGTCCTTCAGCTGCTCAGCGCTTAAATCCGTCTTAAGGTTCGTGGGCACATGTACGTGCACCACCTCGCCCTCCAGCCAGTCGTACGTGCCGAAAGCGTACACGCCGTTCGCATCGGGCGGGACCGGATCCCCGGTGGCCGGGTCGCGCGGATAGAGCTTTATCACGACAACGTTATCCGTCCCCACGGTGACGCTGTAATCCGTGCCGGCCGTAAGCACCGTGCCATCGTCGGTCGTGACGGTTATGCCGGCCTCGTCTATCACCAGGCGCTCATCAATTGGCGAATATAGGGTAACGTCATACCAGAAGGCCACGTCACTGCCCATATCAAAGTGGTCGTTCCACGCAAACCTGTTGCCCATATCCGGAATGATGTACGAGAGATTCCCCTCCACATCGTCCGTGACCAAAGGTCCACCCGGCGGGTAGGCGCGCACCTCCACGCCCTCCTTATACTGCGGACTGTCGGACTTGCCGTAGCCCAGAACCGGCGTCATGGGCAGGCCCTCGCGAATCATGCTGCGCGGCGCGTTGCCGTCCGCGTCCAGGTACTCGTCCTTGATGGTCGTGGTTATCTCCACCTTGTACTGCTTGTCCTTCAGGTAGCTGAAGTCGTCCGGCGTATCCGGATTCCCGTCCGAATCCTTGGCGACCAGCTTTACCGTCACGGTGTTCGTGCTCGCGTCGTACTCCAGCTCGTAGTGCGTACCATCCGTCAGCAGGTTTCCGTTTTCGTCGTAAACATCCACGGCCTCTATATTCAGGCGGTCATCCATGTCGTTTATTATGTCCGCGTGGTCCCAGCCGCCCGGCGTCTTGCCGAAGTCTATAAAGTCGTTGTGCACAAACTCATCGTCGGCGGATGGCAGGCGGTGCTTGACGGATCTCTCCTCGTAGTCGTCCACCGTGTAAGAGGGCGAAGGATGCTGGTAGATGTCGTTGAATATGCCCGGCGCATCCGGCGGATAAGCCAGCGGCGGCTCATCCGGCGTTATGGTGGTCACCGGTTCAACCGGGTCCGCAGGCGTAATCTTAAGGCTCGCCCCGTTGGCAATGCCGCTGTCCGACATATCCAGCATCGCATCCGCGTCCGCCAGGACGGGGTCGGATATCTTAGCCGGTATGTGCAGCGTATAGGTCTGTTCGAACAGATAGTCAAATTCGTGCCCCGCCGCCGCGGCGCCGTCCGGCAGAAACTCCACCGTCACAACGTTCGTGCCGTCCGTGGTCACCGTAGCCATGTAGCGCGAATCCGGCACCTGGGCGCCGTCCGCGTCCAGAACCGTAAGCGCATCCATGTCCAGCGTCAGGCGGTCGTCAAAGTCGTCTACAATCTCCACGCGCTCCCACTGCCGCACGTGGTTTCCGAAGGAAACGCGGATGCTCTTATCCAGCGTCTCGTCCGCGGAATCCATAAAGTAGGTCTTCTTATCGTTCCAGAAGTTATCTATAGCGGGCGTATCCGGCGGATAGGCGATAATCTCCGGCGCGCCGTACTGCCCGGAAGGCGTGAGGCTCTCGTCCGCCGGCGTCGAAGCGTCATCCGGCGGATAGGTGTTGAGCACCGCGTTATTGGGAAGGCCCGTGCGCATGAGCGCCGCATAGGCCGCCGTATCGGCTATCACGTCCGCCCGCACCTGCACCGGAACGGAAATCTCGTAGGTCTTGTTGAGCAGATAATCGTACTCGTGCCCGGGCTGCGCCGTGCTATCCGGCGGGAAGGTAACCGTCAGGTAGTTGCTGCCGTCCGTGCTCAGGGACAACTGATACCCGCTTACCAGCGTGCCGGGACGCGCCAGCGTGCCGGGCGCCGCGCCGGTAATGTCATAAATTAATATCCCGCTTTCCCCCACCAGGAACGCGTCGTTAAGGTCGTCCGTAACCGCCACGCCGGCCCACTCGCGCACCGTATTGCCGAAGTGCACGCGTATATTCTTGTAGAACGGGTAGCCGTCCGTAACGCCTGTTTCCGGCTCATCCGGCGTGCCGTCGCCGTCCGGATCGGGGTCATAGGTGCCGGGGATGTAATACTCCTGCTCCGGATCGTAGACCTCGGTCACATCCGTGCTGTATGGCGGATAGGTGGAATAATCCTGACCAAGCTCCGGCGCGTCCGGCGGGTACGCGTAGACCGGCTCCGTCTCTATCGGATCATTGGGCACCGGCGGATCCAGCGGGTCATGCGCGGGCGTGATAATAAGAGATGCCGTGTTCTCTATCCCGTCTACTACCGCCTCCGCCAGCGCGTCCTCGTCCGCAAGAAGGTCCGCCGAAAGCTTCAGCGGCACACCGATCCGGATGCGTTGGTTAAGCAGGTAGTCATACTCATGTCCGGCCTCCGCGTTAGTATCCGCATAGAACTGCACGGTAAACTTGTTTGTCGCCGGGTCCACATCTATCGTATAAAGCCCGCTCGCCTCCGGTATGGACACGGCCTCGGCATTTCCGGCCACCACGTCGCTCACGGTAGGCCCGGGCGCCACGCCGGTGAACAGCGAGTACAGCCAGATGAAGAAGTCTATGAACCAGTTGCCGGTATAGCCGTCGTCTACCTCCAGACGCTCGTCTATCACATCCTCGATGCGCGGCCCTTCCCCGTCCACGGTGGACCAGCCGGCCATGCTGTTGCCAAAGTCCACATAGATATTCGTGTAGAAGACCGCGTCTTCCGACGGGATGTAGTACGCGTCCCTGCCCTCGTAGTCCTTGTAAATCGCCGGGCGCTCCGGCGGATAGGCATACACATACTCAGGCTCAATGCTGTGCGGCTTGTTCACCCCGTGGTCGTCCACGTTCCAAGTGAAGACCGGCTTGTTGGGAATGCCGCCCGTCCGCATATCCAGGAATGCCGCGGCCGTATCCTCGTCGTAGGCCGGGTCGGCCTCATCGTAGTACTTAGCCGGAATCGTGGTCTGAACCGTCATCACCACCACCGAGCTCCGGAGCCAGTCAAAGCTTGCGGTATCCGCGTCGTAACCCGGGCCGCCCTCTTCTACGCCGGCGGCGTCCTTGGGCAGGAACACCACCGTCACGAAGTTGTGGGAATCCACCGTCACCGTGTAGTCAATGCCCTCCGTGAGCGTTACGTCGTCGCTTCCGCCGGGGATACTGCCGGGCGGCGTGCGCTTAATCACTATGCCCGCTATGCCGTCCAGATCCGGGTCGTCCGCGTCGGCAATGATAAGGCGGCTGTCTATCTGGTCGGTTAGCGTGGGATAGCTGCCGGTATCCACCGACCAGCTGCCCGTGCCGTCTCCGATTACCACAAGGTCCTCCCAATTCAGAACAGCGCCCTCCGTAGTCATGTAGTGCAGCTTTTCCTTGTTGACCAGGTCCGCTATAGACGGCTGCTGCGACGGGTAAGCGTAAATCTCACCGCTTGGCGGCTCATAGTTTTCGGGCGGAGGCGTGGTCTCTTCCGGGTTAAGCGGATCCTCCGGGTATTCCTGTGTGGTAAGCGTGGGCTTGTTGGGGAAGCCCGCCGTTTGCGCGGCAAGGTAAGCGTCCGCCGCTTCCTGCTGCTCCCGGGTACGCTGCGACGCCGGCAGGAGCAGCGCGGCCGCGCCCGCCTGCAGCTCCTCACTCATGACCAGCGGAATCGAGATGCGGTAAGTCTTGCCGATCAGGTATTCCAGTCCGCGCCTGCCGCTGAAATTAAAGGACAGATGCATGGTCCCGTCATCCTCGTCCTCGGACAGCGTATAGAAAGCGCTGTCTATCTGCGTGCCCTGCCCGTCTGCTATGCCGCCGGCGGTGAGGCCCGTTATATCCGTCACGGTTATATACTCCAGACCGGTGATATTCAGTCCGGCGGGAATGTCTTCGTTCACAATGGCGCTCTGCCAGTAACCGGCGCCGTTTCCGAAACGCACGTCTATATTCTTGTAGAACACAGAGTCGGCATCCGGGATTATGTAGTCGATATCCGGGTCGTTACCCTCGTAGTTATCCGTAATGCCCGGGGGCTCTGCGGGATAGGCATAGACGGTATTTCCGAGCGCCCACCAGCGCGGGTTGTTGCTGTCTACCCACTGATCCTCGGGCAGCCACGGGTCATCTTCGGCTGCCGGAGAAGGCGCATCCTTAAACAGGAACACCGAATAGTTCGGAATGCCCTCGCTTATCATACCTGCCAGCCCGGCGCCGCCGTCGTAAGCGGCGTTATCCGGGTCGGCATACATTGGCTTAATCGTGGTAGTCGCATGCAGCACCAGAGAGCCCATATCCGAAAGCCAGCCATAGCCCAGCGGATCATAATCGGGCGAGCCGGTGTTGGTATTCCGTTCATCGCTGCGCGCAGGATAAGTAGTGCTCGTAACCGTGTCCGTGTAGGCGTTGCCGTCGTGCGGCAGGAAGACCGCCTTGATGGCTGTCTCGCTGCTCACCGGGTCCACGGTTATGTCGAGGTAGTAATCCACGCCATAGGTAAGCGGCGTGCCGTCGGCCCTGGCCACATACGGGCCGCTGCCGGCAGTGCCCCAGTCCGCGCGCGTCAGTGCGCCTTGCACATCCAGGCGGCCGTCCAGAATGTCCTCGAGCGTAGCGCGCGAATAGCTCATGGACTGCGAGCCGAATATCACCTCGTCCGTCCACTCGAACGGCGCGGCATTATCCTTAAGATAGTATTTTTCGCGCCCTTCCACCAGGTCGGAAACCGCCGGGACATCGGGCGGGAAAGCCTCCACTTCCCAGCCGGTGGCGGTGCCCGTATCGTCCGGGTGCACAACGCCCGCGGCCGCATAGCTTATCTGCGGCGTGTGCTTGATATGCCACGCGTGGTGTGCGTCGCCCCAGGTGGACATCTCATCGTAGATTTCGCCGAATGCCGTGCCCGGATAGTTGACCGAGTCCACGTACTCGTCCGCTATGGTGGTGCTTATGGTCACGGTGAACTTGCGGCCCTCCAGCCAGGCGTACTCGTTGCCGCCGTCCAGCGCCGCCGCGGTGTCCTGCTTGGGCAGGAAGGTCACGGTCACGGTATTGTATGCCGTCTGCCACGGATCGTCCCGGCCGGGGCTGCTGCCTATGGCCGGCGGCACGCCGGGCGAGGTTACCGTATCTATGCTCACCGTGTAATCCACGCCGAGGGTAAGCACCGTGCCCACCTCATCGGTTACCTCCACGTCCGACGGCTGGACGGGCTTGAGCAAATCGCTCAGATTGTCCGTGAGCACCGCCTCCTGCCACGCGTTGGTGCGATAGCCGAAGTTGATATAGTCAAACCATTCTATGGTATTCAGCGGAGAAGGCATAATCCAGCTCTGCTGCTGGGCCGTGTGGTCGGTCCAGCTCTGCACGCCGTTTCCGTCCGTGTCCCGCACCTCGTTGGTAATCATGGGCGTATCCACAATGGGGTTTTCCACCTGCACCGTAAACTCCTGCGTAAAGGCGGGGGTCACGGTAAAGGTGAAGTCGGAAAGCGGATGGCGGTCTTCGCCGTCCACCCACAGCGGCGAGCGGTACATGGGATTCTGCGTAGCCTCGATAAGCCGGTAGGTGCCGCCGGGCAGCTTGCCGAACGTCACCACGCCGTTCGGGTCGGTCTGACGCGGGAACGCCGCGGAAGCCACCCCCCAGTTATCCTGCACCGTATAGGCTATCCAGCCGTCGTCGTCGTCGGTGTCCGGCAGGCCGTCGCGGTCCGCCTCTACCTGCAGCTCCAGATAGAAGCGCACACCGGCGAGCTTCTTTCCCTCATCATCCGTCTTGGTCACGCGCAGAGACGAGTACTTCTCGTTCTCCGCGTTATATACAATCAGAAACACCGTCTGCGAATCCGGTCCCACTACGCAGGTGTAGGTTTCACTGTTGAGCTTATAGCCGTCTATGGTGGCCACTTCCGTTATGTAGTACGTGCCGTATGGCAGCTCGTTAAAGACCACGTTGCCGTTGCGGTCCGTCACGCGCTGCGAAATCTCCTCGATGGCCGTCCCGTAAATCTCATCGCCGCTCTCGCGCGCCGGCACCTCCGCCATGGAATCGTCCGGGTCGGAAATCAGCTTGGTCACAGTGCCCGAAATCGAGAAGGTCACGCCCTCCATCACCTTGCCGCCCTGCTCTGTGAGCTTGGTCAGCCGGATCTGCCCCAGTTCCGGCTCGTTGGCCAGGTTGAAGCGGATGGTGCCGTCAAACCCGCTCAGGCTCTTGTAGTTATCGGGCACGAAGGTCTGCGGCGTCGCGTCGAGCTTGTAGCCCTTAGGCGCCTTGATCTCGGTTACGGTATAGGTGGCGGTGGAGATAAACTTGAAACCATCCGGCGCGAGGATGTGCCCTGTCGCATCGGTGGTCGCCTCAAACCAGACGCCGTTGCCGGTCGCGGGGTCGTACTGGTTGGCCGCCGTAAGCGTCCCCGGATTGGGCGACGTTTGCGCCACACGGTACGTGGCGCCCGACAGCGCTTTGCGCAGCACGCGCTCTCCGCCTATGGTCACCACGCTGAGCGTGGGGTTGGCCGCCAGCTTACCGGCAATGGCTTCCTCGCGCGCGTCCCCGGTAAGGGACTGCGAAACGCCCAGATAAGCCAGCGTAGCCTCGGTGGTCGCCGCGAGCACGGTGTATTTGTAGATATCCAGACCGGTATCCCAGTTCTTAAACGTACGCGCCTGATAGCCGCTGTCCTTATAGACCGTCCAGGCCGTCTGTCCGGCGGGAATCATATATCCCGAAGGCACGGACTTTTCTATGATGTACAACGGCGAGCCGGCGTTATAGGCCGCAAGCAGCGCCGCAGAATTGGCCATGGAAGAAAGCGTCGCCTCCGTTATCTCGGCGTAGCCCAGCGTGTCCGTGGTCTCACCGGCATCCAGCACGCCGTTGCCGTTTCCGGTTATAAAGTCGGCGCCCGTGCCCGTCACGGAATTGGTCGTGGCTATCCGGAAGGTCACGCCGCCCACCGGGTTGCCGCTCTGGTCTACCTTGGTAAGCGCCGCCCGAAACACCGTCGACTGCCCGTTGTTTCCGATTATCAGGTTCTTCGTGTTAATCGGCTGCCCGTCGAGCGAAATGACGCCCGCGGCGTCTATAAAGACATCGTAGCGGTTCTTATCATCCCCGGCGCCGCGCCCGGTAAAGAGCGGGTTTAGCGGGTCGGGGCCCGTGACATCCGGATCGCTTACGTCTTCCACAAGCGTGTAGTGCGCATCCGGGTCCAGGCCGGTAAAAGCGATTTCCCCCTGGGCATTGGTCACCCCGGCGGCTACGGCCGCCGGCAGCGTGCCGCTCCCGGGCGAGGCGGCTTCCGCCGCCAGATACGCGTCATATTCCGCGGCCTTGTAAAGCGTAAACGGCACGCCCTCCAAGCGTTTGCCCATCGTGGCATCCAGCTCTATATTCGGCCGCGCCATATACCCCGCATCGTAAATGCCTATCTTGACCAGCGTGAACTCCGCCTTGGCGTTGTCCACGGGTCCTATCTGCAGATTCTGTCCGTCGCTCGTAAGCGCAAAGCTCTCGCCCGTCCACGTGTTGGACAGGTGCCCCGGCGGAGAAACCTCCGTCACCCGGTAATGCCCGAGCGGCAGTTCGGTAAAGGAGGCCAGGCCGCTCTTGTTCGTATAGCGGCGGTAATAAACGTCGGTGTTGTCGGGATAATCCGGATCCGTGCCGTCGTCTATGCCGACTATCTCAAAGACGGCGTTTGCCAGCGGCGCGCTGTTCACATCTACCTTCCGCACGGTCACGCTCGCGCGCACCGGGTCCGGCGGCAGGGGCGTATTGACTAAAGGCTCGGTCTCCGACACGTCGTAGACGTATCCGTCACCCATGGCTATCAGGTCTTCCAGACGCACGGTAACTTCCGCAACGGTCTTCTGGTAGCCGTCCGGCGCCGCGACCTCGCGAACCGCGTAGTTTCCTATGGGCACATCCGTCCACATCACTATGCCGGACTCATCCTCGCCAAAGGTCTCGGAGTTATCCGACGCGGAAATCTTTATGCCGCCCACGCGCTTACCGGTCGCCAGGTTCACCAGCTCCAGCTCCGCGCCCGCCAGCCCCTCGCCGGTCTCGTTCACCTTCTTAACTATGATGGAGCCGCTCGGCGGCAGAATCTCGTTATAGCACACGTTGCTCTCGAGCGCGGTTACGTTCTGCGAGTCGCTCTCGCCGAAGGAATTGTACGCCCTCGTCCCTATGAGCGTGCCGTCGCGGTCTATGGGGCTGTGCACCTGATAGGTGTATTCATAGCCTTCCTGCTTCTCCAGCTCGGCGGTGGTAGCCACCAGTTTAATTCCGCGCACCGCCGCCAGCGCATTCGGGTCGGCGTTGAGGCTGTCCAGGTCGGTGACCAGCGTCCAATTGGCATCATTGGTTGCATAAACGCGGGTGTTGACCGCCGCCGTGTCTGTGGTTATATAAAGCTCCCAGCCCTCCCCCGGGTCAGGCAGATAAGAGAGCACGTTCTGGAACGCGGAACCCCGGCTCTTATCCCGCGGCGGAACCGTGAGCGTCTGGTCCCAGAGCTTGTCCCCCACGTAGGGGAAAATGTCATACAGCACCAGGTCGGTGTGGGTAACCTCGGTGTTGTTGAATATGTTCAGCTTGTATTCCAGCGTGACCGGCCGGCCTTCTTCGCTTGCCTTGCTTGCCGTTCCTATGGAGGAAAACGACCCGTCTGTATCTACCACCCGTACCTGTTTCCACAGCTCAAACGTCTTGGCAATGAGCGCCTCGTTCGTCACGCTGCCGTGGGCCACAGCCGCCCCGCCGTGCAGGGGCGCTTCGGTAAAGGGATCCGCCACGGTACCGGTGAGGGTAAACTCTGCGGCGGTCTCCTCGTTGCACGCCATATACACTTCGTTCGTAAACCGGCCGTATTCCTGGTCGTAAACCACGTAGCCGAACTTCGCCCGGATGGTGCCCAGTTCCACATCGCTGAAGTTGCCGCTTACGCTGCCTATGCGCAGGATGTCCGCGCGAATGATAACCGCCGTCTGCCCCGTTCCCTGGTAGTTGCCCACCACCTGATAGGAATAGTCTATGCTGTTTTCGAGCATCTCGGAAGGCGTAAAGGAGACGAACTCCACTTCTTTCGGCAGCAGGTCCACCGCGATAAAGTCCTCCGGATAGGCGCCAACGGTTCGCTCGCCGGAGAGCGTAAGCGTGTAGTCCAGCTCCTCGCCGCCGGTAAAGGGCTGGTTGGAGAAGGTAGAGCCGACCATGGTCGCAGTCTTGCCTATGCCCAGGCGGTTGTTCGGGTCTTTGATGTGCGTGACGTTGCCGCCCTTGACGGTCATATCCCGCGTGCCGTTTTCGTCCGCGTAGGTAAAGACGCAGGTGCTGTCGTTGCGGAAGGTCACGGCCTCGGCTACGGTGTCGTACTCAGTGCCGGCCTTGGCGGCCTCGCTCTCGTAGCTGAGCGAGGGGTCGCGCAGCTTGGTCAGCACTTTTACGCTATTGTTCTTACCGGCCGCGAGCGAATAGTCGCCGAGGATGCGAATCTCCACGCTCGCGATAGCGCCGGGCGTAGCACCGTATGCGGGGTCTCCCGGCGCGGCGCCCGTGAGCGCGCCGAGGTCCTGCGGGAAAACAAACTGCGCATCGGAAAAGCTCTCGTCTAGCAGCACATTGCCGCCGGCATCATAGGCGATTACCTGCGCGTCGTAGCTGCCTGCCAACGGATTGGCCACGCCGTAGTAGTACATGCGGGCATCCAGACCGTGGTCGGTGTAGCGGAGGTTTGTGACGGGCTGCTCGAGGGTGTTGTTCAGCGTAAGCCCCCAACTGAAGACCGCCGCCTTCTCCACCGGATCATCGTAGAAATACATATAGCCGGAGCCGTCGTTGTGCGGCCCGGCGGAGGACTTGACGTACATGCCGCGCGTGGAGGTGCCGGTCAGCGTGAGGCTCACCGAATCGCTTGCCGTAAAGCTCTCCGGGTCTACCTGCGGGCTCTGCGTCTCGCGGGCGTTCACGTAACTCGTAACGCTCGCGCTGTTCGTAACGCTCTGCGAGACGTGCGCCTCCGGGAAGCGCAGCTTGAGTGTAGGCAGCTGCGAAGCGGACAGCGCATGGACAGGCTCGGAGTAACTCCTGCTGTATTCGAGCTTAGTCGGCACGGCATCCGGATACGTGCCGGTCGGGTCTGTGCTCACGGTGTCGCCCGTCGTGGCCGGGTCGCCGTCGGTGTCCCATTCGATTACCGTCCAGCCGGGGTTACTCCCTGCAAGGAACTGCGCATAACGCAGTGCTCCGTCCGCGTCCGTATACGTCGGGATGGTGTCGGTTACCACATAGCGGTCTATGTTGCGGCCGTATTCGCCGTGTATGCTGTATGTGAAGACAACGTCTTTCTCGCTGCCGGGCATGTAGGCTTGCTCGCCTTCCAGCACCCGGCCTGCCGCCACGTCCCGGTAGTTGTCGCGGTACTCACCGTTGTAATATTTGTACATGCCTGGCTGACCGCTCATGGTGCCGGTCAAGGTGGCCACATCCTCATCGCCGGCCTTCATAACCATCCCGCGCATCAGGAAGCTGCCATCCGGCGCGTAGAGGTAGACCGGGAAAGTCTCCGTGTGCCCCCAGGGCGTCACATAAGGCTTGTACTGGAACGATACCTGGATGTCCGTCTGCGCAGTAATCGTATTGGTGATTATAACGATATAGCCACCCTCCACGGTCCAGCTTGCGATATAGGTGTTCTTTACCACCGCGACATTCTGGATGTAGTCGCTGATGGGGATGTAGAGCTTGCTGCCCGCCTGGATGGTCGCGCCGCCGGAGAGCCGCACGCCCGTCCACAGGATCATGTTGGACCCGATCTGATAGCTCTTCGTGCCGCCGGTGCCGCCGGGGCCGGCCGTCACGTTCTGGTTGTCGATGTAGAGCTGCATGCCCGACGGATTGCCGGCAGTCTCCTGCACGTAGGTAAACGTGACATGGTTATCCAGGTAGCTGTCTATCACGACACTCTTGGGATCCGTCTCGGTAGCCACAAGCTTGTAGCCGGCCACAAAGGGGGCGGAAACGTCCGCCGTGCCGCCTGGATACGTGCCACTGGTGATGCTTACGTGGTCGGTCACGGTCTTCAGCACCTTGCCCGTGCCCTGCTCCACGCAGGTGATGGTCACGCCGTATTTGTTGATCCGGTTGTTGACATTGTAAACCCTGTATCTGGCATCCGTAGAGGCATATCCATTCGTATACGTCCCCAGGTTGTCCGAAAGCGTGGTCGCGTCCGTCTCGGTGTATATCCAATAGTCATAGGTCAAATCGCTGGTAACAGGTCCGGGGGCAAACGCCTGCCCGTCCAGGCTTGTGACGCTGTCCGGCAGAAACACGATGGAGTCGTCGGGCAGGTTCCATGCGCACATTCCGATCGTTTGCAATCTGCCGTTCTCCGTCAGGTCGAGGTAGGGGGAAGCGGGCGCGGAATAGAACGCATAGCCGCCTATGGTGGTCAGGCCCGCGAGCCCTGTCAAATCTACGCTGTGCGGGAACGAGCGGAATGTGTTCCCGCCGATCTCCGTCAGCGACGGCAAATCGCCAAGGATCAGTTGATCGCCTTTGAAGTTGTAGAATGCCCCCGAAGCCTGCGAGGTAGGAACCGTCGAACCGCCGCCACTTATGATCTGCAGATTCACGCTGTCTGACAGATCGAGGACCTGTCCCACACCTTGGTAACTCGCAAACGCGGAAGATCCGATGGATGTGAGGTTCTCCAGATTTGTCAGGTCAAGAAAAGGACCGTTGTACTTGAGGAAAGCATACGACCCTATGGTTTTCAGGTTTGTCAAAACGCTCAGATCGAGCGGCGTCGGCTGGTTGTATGCCCCGAACGCCGCGCCGTCCCCACGGCCGTCCGTATCGATCGTCACTAAGCTCACCAGCGGCGAAAAATCAAGCGGCCCTCCGTTGTACTTGTAGAAAGCGCCCGCACCGATTGTCGTGAGATTGGCAAGTCCGGTAAAATCCAGACCCGGCTGGTTGAAGTTGTAGAAAGCCCGCCACCCGATGGTATCGAGGTTCGGGGTCACGCTGAAATCGGGCGCGGCGCCGTTGTACATACCAAAGGCATAGCTGCCTATATAAGTAAGCGCGGATGAAGCGGGCAGTTTCAGATCTGTTCCGATGAAACTGTAGAATACGCCGCAATTATAGACATTGTTGCCGGCAATGCCGCTGTCGGTAAATTGTTGCAACGCTGTCAGTCCGCTGAGATCCAGTGTGTTCCCGACTCCTTGGTAGTTGTTAAATGCCATGCTGCCGATGCTCAGGAGATTTGGCAGGTTGCCGAAAATCAGATTGTCGCCGTTGAAGGACTGGAACACGCCGTTATTATA
>JAISTV010000017.1 GCA_031272485.1 Eubacteriales Family XIII. Incertae Sedis bacterium | reverse complement strand
GTGCTCTTCGCGTAAGTCGTGCCGCCCGTACCTGTGTAGTAAACCGTAAGGTCGCCTATGCCCGGCGTGGCCTTGCTCACCGTGGCGCTCTGGGCTGTGCCGTCATACGTAACGGTCTTGGGCAGGTCGGAGGTTATATCGGCCGCCGTGGGTACGGTCAGGTCCGTTATGGTTACGCTGCCGGGGACGAAGGTAACGGGGACAGCCTCAGAGTCTCCGTTTATAAACATGAATTCTTCGTCATCCTTAAGCGATAGCTCTATCGGTGTAGTGCCGTCTTCCGCATCTTCTGCTATGTCGAACACCAGATTAAACAGCAGGCCGTTGCCGACAACGTCATCATTCGAAACGGAATAGAATATGCCACCGAAATCGAGAATTTCAGGCAGAATGTTCACCCCGTCCAGCAATCCGTCCTCCGTGTCAATCTCAACAAGCGTGAGCACATCCAGGTCATAGGTCAAATCGAGGAAGAACGTCGAGAACCCCGGGTTATCCGAAATGCGCACCGGCACGGTCACCTGCCCGCCCGGATAGTAAGTGCCGGCGGGCGAGCCCACCGTAATCGTGGCGGCCTCGCTCTGCGGGGTGAGCCAGTGGACCGTGATATACGAGCGGTTCGCATACCAGTCTGCATCCCAACCGGTCGGCACATCCGCCTCCGCCACAGACACATAGATGTCCGCCGGATTCTCCTCAGCGCCTATATCCAGCGCATTGGCGCCTATCGTCTCCACGCTTTCCGGAATCGTAATTTCCGTAAGGCTGCTGCAACCGGCCAGCGCATATCCATCTAACGTAGCAAGGTTTGCAGGCAGCGTCACAGACGTGAGTTGCGACTTGCCCTGCAACGCGCTATGAATCTCCGTAATCGTATCGCCAAATACAACCGTTACCAGACTATCCGTGTAATCAAATATCCCGGCGGGCACTTCCCCGCTCTCTGTAGCCGTCGTTCCGAGCGTTACGGTTTTCAACCCCGGCAGATGACCGAGCGCCTGATGCCCGAAGTGCACCGCGCCGGTAGCCGTGATATCTTCTATCAGATTACACCCCATAAACGCGTGCAGTCCGATAGATGTCACGCTCGCCGGAATGGTTACAGTTTCGAGAGAACTGCAGCCAGCGAATGTACTGTCCTGAATCGCGGTCACACCGACCGGAATCACAATTTCCGCAAGTGACGAGCAGTTATAAAACGCGGATTCGCCTATTGAAGTAACGCCGGACGGTATGTCGACAGCTTCCAATAATGTGCACCCTGAAAATGCGTTATAACCTATAGCCGTCAAGCCGTCCGGCAACGTGATGCGTTCGAGCGCGGCACAACCCTCAAACGTAACCGGCTTGATTTCGGTGACGTCATCCGGAATTTCGATTTCCGTCAGGCTGGAGCAGCCGGCAAACGCATATCCATCTAACGTAGCAAGGTCTGCAGGCAGCGTCACAGACGTGAGTTGCGACTTGCCCTGCAGCGCGCTATGAATCTCCGTAATCGTATCGCCAAATACAACCGTTACCAGACTATCCGTGTAATCAAATATCCCGGCGGGCACTTCCCCGCTCTCTGTTGCCGTCGTTCCGAGCGTTACGGTTTTCAACCCCGGCAGATGACCGAGCGCCTGATACCCGAAGTGCACCGCGCCGGTAGCCGTGATATCTTCTATCAGATTACACCCCATAAACGCGTACTGTCCGATAGATGTCACGCTCGCCGGAATGATAATAGAAGTAATGCTTTCATGATTCGTATTACTGCTGATAGCCTGATCCCCGATTTCGGTAACGGTGCGCCCGTCTATCGTACCAGGTATCACAACATCCAAATCCGTGCCCAGATACTCGTCTATGCGAACGGTGCCGTCTTCCTTTACGGTGTACAGCCAGTTCGCGCTCTCCGGCGCAGGAGCCCAGGTTACGGTACCGAGGTAGGTTACGCCCTGATTGACCCAGTCACTCGCCCAGCCCTCCGGCGCGGAGACGGCCGCGCAGCTGATTAGGTTGTCGCTCGTGCCGGTGCCGCCGTCCGTACCGAACACCTCGCTGCCCATGGCAGTCACGCTCGCCGGGATGATTATGGTGTTCCATTCCGATGCGCCGTAAAACGCCTTGTCTCCTATGCTGGTTACCGTGTCAGGTATGCTGGCAATCTGGAGCATGGATGAACCATAAAACGCTTTTTCGCCAATGCTCTCGAGCTGACTGCCCTCAGCAAAGAGAATACGAATCAGACAGGATGGGTACCCGCTTGTTCCAGCCTCCAGATTAAACGCATTGGCGCCTATCGTACGGATGCTGGCTGGAATGCTGACGGACATAAGTCCGTATTCAAAGTATTGATTGGCGAAGGCTGCATCGGCTATAGCCGTAACAGGCTTCCCGTTATAGGAGGATGGCAGGTATAGTGTAGCGAGCCCAATATAACCTTTCAACATCCCCTTATAGTCCACTATGGTAAAGCTCTCTCCATCCCCGTTCATCTCGAAGATGTACCCGTCCGCATCGGTGTAGAAGTCGCGTTCACCGTTCCAGTACACTGTTCCGGTGAAGAACATACCCGTCCAGTTGGTAGCCCATCCGTCCGGCTTGGACGGTGCCATACAGTATATCTTTGCGGTATCATAGTTAAACGCGTTGGCGCCAATGGTAGTGACCGAGAGCGGTATATTAAACTCCTTCACCTTGTCCAGTCCGGCAAAAGCGCCTTCCTTGATGGTCTCAAGCTCAGAGCCCGCGGCAAAGGCAACCGATACAATCCCGTTCGTTTCCGTGTGAGTGGCCGGCCAGTCCGTAAACGCGTAGGAACCTATGGTCTTCACGCTTGCGGGGATAACGAAGTAGATACTCGCGTCAGAATCCGCGAATTCCCAAAAGGCCCCGTCCCCAATCGCCGTGACGGGCTTCCCGTTAAAGGTAGCCGGAATCCGGACATAGGAAACTCCGTAGCTGAATGTATACAAAAGCGGCCGCTCGTGCCCTACGGCAGTGTAACTCTGCCCGTCCGGATTGAGAATAAAGCGGAACCCGTCTTCGTCCGTCTCCACGCCCGGCTCTACCGCCCAGGTAATGATTCCATAGTAGCCATCCTTCCACTGCGGTGAAAAGCCGTCCGGTTGGCGCGTCATCCCCATATAGAGATCATGTCTGCCGCCGGAGAACGCGCTGGCGCCAATCTCGGTAACGCCGGCCGGAATGCTCAGGTCATTCATGTCCTCGCAGCCGGCAAAGGCACGGGCGCCAACCGTCTTCAAACACTCCGGCAGGATGATTTCTTTTAGTATAGTGCCTTCGAAAGCGCTGGACCCGATGATCTCGACCTGACTGCCCGCCGCGAAGTAGACATAGGTGAGCAAGGAATGATTGGAGAAAGCATTGTTCCCAATCATTCTTACAGGGTGTTCGCCGTGTGAGCCGTCGTTATAGATGGCGGGAACGGTAACCGTCCGTCCAACCCCGGTTGACCCCGTAACCGTATAGGTCTGGGTCGCCGCATCATAACCGTAGAGGAGCGTGATTTGCGAAAGCACGCCGTTCCAGTAGATATTTCCGTACCAGTCGAGGTTCCACCCTTCCGACCAACCGGCCGGCTGCGAGGAGGCTTCCGCATAGATAGTCGCATTCGTATCTGCAAATACATATTCCCCCATTATAGTAACGCTGGCAGGCAATGTAATACTGTTTAGCCCTGAGCGGAAGAAAGCATATGCGTCTATCAAAATTAAGGACTGCGGCACGGTAATAGTTGTGAGACTGCTACAATACGCAAATCCCATACCGCCTATGACTGTCATACCTTCCGGCAGGTTAATCGTCGTGAGCTTTTGACAGGCATAAAACCCGAACCTGGGAATCTCGGTATTGCCGGCTGCCAGCGATACGGTGGTCAGATTGTAACAGCAAGAAAACGCGTAGAATCCAAAGTCTGTAATGACTCCGTTTATGGTCACGGTCTCCAGCTTCTGCGCATGATCGAACGCTTCCTCCCCGATTCTCGTTACGGATGCCGGGATGGTTACGCTCGTAATGGTGTCGTCATAATAGAATGCCTGATCCCCGATATCGGTAACGGTCTTGCCGTCCAGTGTGCTCGGGATGACAAGCACCGAATCCGTGCCCAGATACGCGTCTATGCGGATGGTGCCGTCTGCCTTCACGGTGTACTGCCAGTCTTCGGTCACACCCGGGCCCGGCTCGTTCTCCCCAAGCCAGTGCACGGTGCCGTTGCCGCCGAACCAGTCCTCTATCCAATTCTGCGGCTTGCTTTCTACCTGCGGATAGACATCGCAGTTCGTATTCTCAAATACGTTTCCTCCTACAACGGATACGCTTGCGGGAATGGTGACATCACTCAGGCTTGTACAGCCGCTGAACGCACGCGGGTATATGGTGCCCAGCCCCTCGGAAAGCGTAACGGAGGTGAGGCTTGTGCAGCCGGAAAACGCCCCCGTCCCGATACTGCCGACCGATGCCGGAATCGTAACGCTCTCAAGGTTCGCGCAACTGGAAAACGAACCGTCACTGATGATGCGTACTGATGCGCCCAAGCTGATTGTCGTAAACTGCCCCCACGCGAACGCATCCTTTCCGATAAACGTCACCGTGTCCGGAATCGTAACGGAAGTAACCAGACTGAAGTTTTCGCTGTTTCTAAAAGCCTCCTGCGCAATGCTCATGACCGGAATCCCTTCTATCTCGTCGGGAATCACCACGTCGCCACCCGCGCCCTTATAGCCGGTTATGGTGACAAAGCTATTATCATTAGTCGTGTAGAAGAAGTCGCCGGGATACTGTTCATCTATCGGTACGCCGTTCAGAGATCCGTGGAAACCCTCCAGCCATCCGTTCGTGTTCCATGAATCCGGCGGGCTTACCAGATTGCGCCCAGGGTCGTAAACCTCGACGTTTGCGGCAGAACTGGCGTCAGCGAGAATGCTGTCATAGATCTGCATAGTATTCAGAAGCTTTAGCGTTTCCAGCTGCGAACAATACGCAAACGCATCGGGATGAATTATCAGATTGGGCATGGCATTCGTCAGGTCAACCGTCGTCACGCCCGAGCCCGCGAAGGCATATGCACGAATCTGGGTTATCGGATAAGACTGAGGATTCTGTCCGTCTGCGAAGACAAAGAGCGTGTTCGGTACAGAGACCGAACCGCCGCCCATATACTGGACGAGATACGCCTCATTTCCCTGAATCTCGTAGCGGAATGGCCCGTCCTGATAATCTTCCAGCGGCGTTACAACACCCAACGGCGCCTCGCCGCTTTCTGCAGGTATTTCCCCTTCGGGCACCGTCCCTTCTTCTGCCCACGCGGTGGTAAGCGTGGTGAAGCTCATGACGAAGATGAGCATGAACGAGAGCAGCACAACGCCGGTCTTGGCGCCTGCACGTTTCAGAACCCTGTGGCTTGACATTTTTTTATACCTCCCACAAATGCAAAAAACACTACGACCATACAATAGTAAGAAAACAGCAAAAAGTCGTACACTCACAGCAGAGTTTCGGTGAAACTTTTGTGAAAAAGAAGGATTAGAATATGTTGTTTTTTTACAAAATGGTGTATCCTATTTTCATGAATCGCCGTGCACAGAAAACCGAAAAACATGACAGTTACCGCACGTTTGAGCGCGTGCAGACCGAGGAGCTGGACAAGCTGCTCGACGACTGCTCAAATGTGGAGGACTTCGTGCGGGCGCAGGTGGCGCCGTATCAGGGCGTGGACCTGCCGGGCTACCTCACGTACCTCATTGAGTGCAAGGGGCTCACGCGGGCGGAGGTCATCCGGCGCGCGGGCATGAGCGAGTCGTACGCGTACCAGATTTTCGCGGGCGAAAAGCAGCCCTCGCGCGACAAGCTTCTGGCGCTGGCCGTGGGCGTGGGCATGTCCGCGGACGAATGCCGCCGGGCGCTCAAGCTCGCCGGGCACTCGGAACTGTACATAAAGAACCGCCGCGACGCCGCCATAGCGTTCGGCCTGCGGCGCGGCTTAGACGTGTACGACATAAACGACCTGCTCTATCAGATGCAGGAACCCATCCTCGTAAGCAGCAAATGAAAATCTGCGCCCATCCCCGAAAAACTCCGCCGGCAGCAGAGTTTCTGGCGGCCGCCTTGCGGTAAAATAGACCCATGAAACTACGGACGGTTCGCGCACCCTTGACGGGGCTCGCGCTTGGCATAGTCATACTACTTCTCATACTCACACCGATGGAATTCCGTCGGCTCGCCTTGCGTGCCGACGCGGCCGTGCGTCAGGAAAACCTCGTGGCGCAGTCCGGCTACTCCACCGCGTACGCCGCCGCTTACGAAGAGACGCTCGTGCCCGTGACGGTCACGGTTTCCGGCGATGCCGCAGCCGCGGTCTCCCCCGACGGCACGAACTGGTACGACTGCGACGCGTCCGGCGCGGCCACCTTCCGCCTCGCCCCCGGCACCTATCGCCTGCGCGCCGCCGCAAACAGCAAGCTCGTCTATACGGACGTAACGGTTCCCACGCCCTCCGCTTCCCCCGCCTCTTTTACGCTTGACCTGGGAAAGGCGCCTGACGGCGCCGACCTACTGCTATACACGCTCCCGGCAGGCTCTCCCGCCGCGCTTACTCTGCCGGTGTCCGGTGCCACTACGCTCGAGGCAGCCCCCCTCCCGAACGGCGTAAGCATTACGCTCGGAGAGGACGGTGGCGCAACGCTTGCCGTAAGCCCCGGCATGGCCGGCCCGGGGTTCTACCCCATCCGGCTTACGCTCACAAACCAGTATGGCCGCACGCTCGTGCAGCTCGGACTTACGCTGGACGCGGGCGCGCCGGTTACGGAGATAGCCACGGCGGCGGACCTTAAGCTGCTTGCGGAAAACCCGGACGGAAACTTCCTTTTGACGGACGACCTGGACCTTAGCGGCGCGGACGACTGGACGCCTCTCTTTACTATGGCAAACCCCTTCACCGGGCATCTGGACGGCGGCGGGCATGAGATTACCGGCTTTCACGCGCCGGCCGTGATAGAGACGGGCGAGGTCTTCTCCTTCCTGGGCTACGCGCAAAACGCGGTAATAGAGAATCTCATCTTCCGCGATGTGGACATACAGCCTACGGTTCCGGCGCGGGAAAGCGGCGTGTACTTCAACTGCTGCACGCTGGGCAACGTTACCGAATGCCTCGTGCAAAACTGCGCGGTGGTAGGCGGCGTGGTACACCCATCAGACGGTGCGGCCGCCGGCCTGCTGGGCGACAACACCACCGTAGGCATAAACCTTTTCAACTCCGCCACGGTCATCTGCGAGATGGAGAAGAAGTGGCTGCCGAACACCGGCGGCGTGAGCTACGCGTGCGGGCTGAGCTTCCTGA
Organism: Eubacteriales Family XIII. Incertae Sedis bacterium; assembly: GCA_031272485.1. Taxonomy (GTDB): domain Bacteria; phylum Bacillota; class Clostridia; order Peptostreptococcales; family Anaerovoracaceae; genus JAISTV01. The sequence goes on along the minus strand of JAISTV010000017.1, from coordinate 85,623 downwards.
AGTACTGCGCGAATGAGGGGACTGTCAAGGGAAATCACTTGACAGGCGGAATCGCTTCTTTCGCGCGGGACGGCTACATAACGCAGTGCGTAAACAGCGGCGAGGTTTCCGGGCGAGACCTCGTGGGCGAGTATCCGGCAGGCGGCATCTGCCAGACGACGGACTACGGCACGGTGACCGCGAGCGTGTTTGTCCGCGGTCAGTCGGCGGTGGGCTGCCGCGTGTTCGGCACGCCGGCGGTGGTGGCGCAGCTTGCGCCGGTGACCGCCGGGGCGCTTTCGGACGCGGAGGCGCTGGCCGTGCTTGGTACGTTTGAAGCGGACGGGCTTGCGGACGCGGCAGACAGCGCGGACAGCGACGCAGACCCGCAGTGGTGCTACGCCTCGCTGGACGCGGTAGGCCCCGTGCCCTACGGCATTTTCAAGGAACGCACCGCGGCGCCCGCGCTTGAAGGCGGGAAACCCGCGGCGCAGGACGGAGCGGAATTCAGGTATACTGAGGTGGACGGCGAGACGTGGGTCAAGGCCGTCAGCAAGGGAAAACGCGACAGCGAGTGGGTGAAGATGCCATGAGCCTCTACGACGATTTCATGAAGGAATATGACCTCCGCGTTCCGGACTATCTGCCGGAGCCGCTCGCCGCGCGCGTGGAGGCGCTCTCCACTTATGCGGATAAGGGCGACCGCATGGTCTACCTCGTGCGCGACAAGCAGAGCGGCGAGCCGGCCGTGCTCAAGATTACGCTCCCGGGCAGCCCGGACTCCGTGGCGCAGGAAGCGGCCCTGCTCGAAAAGCTCGACCACCCGTCCATCCCGCGGGTGCTTTATGCGGACGTGGACGCGGAAGGCCGCGAGTTCTTGCTGCGTACCTACGCGGAGGGCGAGACCCTGCAGGCCATGGTCGAGCGCGAGGAGGCGCTGGACGCGCGGCGCAGCATGGAGATCGGAGTCCAGATCGCGGAGATTATCGCCTACCTGCACGCCCAGCAGCCGCCCATTATCTACCGCGACTTGAAGCCCGGCAACGTCCTGCGCACGGAGGACGGTGCGCTCACGCTCATAGACTTCGGCGTCTCTCGCGAGTACCGTGCCGGCAAGGATTTTGACACCATGTATCTGGGCACGGCCCAGTTCGCCGCGCCGGAGCAATTCGGCTTCTCCGCCACGGACGTGCGCTCGGACGTGTACGCGCTCGGCAAGCTCCTCTTCTATCTGAACACCGGCTCCACCGCCCTGCCCCGCGCGGGCGAACTTGTGTCGGACAAGCGGCTTCTGAAGATTATCACGCGCTGCACGGCCCTCTCGCCGGAGAAGCGTTACGCCTCCGTCGAGAAACTCATAGCAGCGCTGCGGCGCGCGCTCAATCCGCCCACCCGGCGGGAATACGCGGCCGGCGCGGCAGTAGCGGCGGCTGTGGTGGTTCTCGGGCTGGCGCTCCTCCTGCCTGCCCTGCGGGACACCTCGAAAGACGCGTCAGGCGAGACGGACCAGCCGGAGGCATTGGCTTCCGATGGCTCACAGTATGCGGACGAGGCAAGCGTGGCGGTACAGATTACGGCACTGGACGGCGGCAAGGCGCTCGCGGACTGCGCGGTCTCGGCGGACAGCCACCACTGGTACGCGCCCACGGCGGACGGCGTGGCCGAACTGCTGGTCTACCCATACGACGCGTGCGAGATAAGCGTGGCGGCGGGAAACCGGGTGGTGACCACCACGGCAGCCGTAAGCCGCGAGGGCGAGATGCCCGCGTTCACGCTCGACCTGGCAGACGCGCCCGAAGCGCCGGAGTTTACCGAAGAGGTCCGGCAAGCATCAGATGCCGACCTGGAAATCACGCTGCCGGTAAGCGGGGCCACCTCCGTGACGCTTTGGGGAGACGTGCCGCCTGGCTTTGACGTTGTGGAAGTAGGGTCCGACTACGTGCTGCGCGCAGCAGGCCCCAGCGCCGCGCCCGGGCATTACGCCGTGTACTACGAAGCTACCAATGCCTACGGCCGCGCCGAGGGCGTGCTCTCTCTCACGGTTCAGGGGGATGCGGCCCTTACGCCCGTTCGCACGGCGGAGGACCTTTCGCGGGTGCGCGAGAACCTCGGCGGGCACTACGTGCTCGAGGCGGACATAGACATGAGCGAGTACGGGGTGTTTACGCCCATAGGCACGGATGCCGAGCCGTTCACGGGCGTGCTCGACGGAAACGGTCACAGCATCTCCGGGCTTACCATCGAAGGCGAGCGGACGGGCAACCTGCTCTACTACGGACTTTTCGGGGTATTGGAAAATGCGGTCGTCAAGGACCTGACCTTGACAGACGCGCAGATTCTGGTGCGCAACGACTTTGACGGCGCGGTGGGGTTCATCGCGGGCAGAAGCACGGGCTCGCTGATTACCGGGTGCCGCGTGGCGTCCGGCAGCCTGGATGCGGACATAGCCATGGAGTCCTCGGCCGGCGGCGCGGTGGGCGTAAACGGCGGCATCATCCTCGGCTTCACAAATGAGGCGCCCGTGCGCATCTTCACGGCCGGCAGCAGCAAGGACCGCACGGAGACCTACGCGGGCGGAATAGCCGGTACGAACACGGGCTACATAGCAGACTGCACGAACGCCGGTAGCGTAACGGGCATCGCGGTGGCGGGCGGCTGCGCGGGCCTCCTCGAAGGCGGCATCCTGACCCGCTGCACAAACAGCGGCGTCATAAGCTGCCCGGACTTCATGAACAGCTGGAAGCCCGGCGGCATAGTCCACCTGATAGGCCACGGCCGCCGCGTATCCGACTGCACCTATACATCCACCACCGCCCCCACAGGCGTAAGCGTCTGGAACTACGGCACAGTAATAAACGTAAAACCCACCTAACCCCGGCGCGCGCGCCTCCGGCGCCCCCGCGCGCTCTCACCCCACACACACCCCGCGCTCCCGCGCCCCCTCGCGCCCCCTCGCGCCCCCAAATGCCGGAAAAGTTCTTAAGTGTACAGGATTTGCGGTCTCGCAAGGAGATTCTTTGTACACTTAAGAACTTTTCCGGCAGAAAGGGGGCCTCTCTTGGAGATTCCCTGTACACTTAAGAACTTTTCCGGCAGCAACAACTCGCGCCGCCGGCGCACCGGCTTTTCGAACTTCACCAAATCTACACAAATTCCCACACATATTTCTATACCCCAATACTTGCAATTATTGACTGTTCATGTTATAATCCCCTCATGAAGAAGTTTGTTAGCCACAACTCGGCCGCAGAATATTGGCAGATTCCATACATGACCTCCGTGCTCCACCCGACATCAGGAGACAAGCTTGCGCCTACTGAAAATGAACATTACGGCGTTACGTGCCGTAAAGACCGGCGGCCTTCAGCCGACTACCATTGCCACCTGAATTCCGTGGCGCTTCCGCCAGACGCCATCGTAAACACCCAAGACAGGCAAGTGGCTTCTCCTCCGCTCGTATTCTTGGAGTACGCATCCATACTGCCCTTCCACAGCCTTGTGCTGCTCGGTCTACAGATGTGTTCCCATCCCCCGGGAAAGCCGGAACTCGCGCTTACAACGAAGCAACAACTGTCAGCGTTTGTAGAAGAAATGAACAGGCGTAAAGTCCGCCGCCTGCGCGGACAACCGCGCGCATTAAAGGCTCTAAAGTACATTGAAAACGGCTCCGACTCCATTATGGAATCGCTTACATTTATGTTGCTCACGCTTCCGCAGGTTCACGGCGGATACGGTCTTAAAGGTGCGTGCTTCAATCACGAAATCCCGCTTACGCCCACCGCGCAGCGCAGACTTGGACAAAGGCGATGTTTCGTTGACTTGTACTACCCTGCAGCTCGCCTCGCCGTCGAGTACGACAGCTTCAAGCATCACAGCACACCTGCCGAACAAGGGAAGGATATGCTGCGAGCATCCGCGCTCGAGCGCCAGGGTATAAGCGTCATGCCCCTCAGTCCGCTTCAACTTTACGACAAGCTATCCTTCGAGGAGTTCGCCTATAACCTCGCCGCAAGACTGGGCAAGAGAATCCGTAACGAAGCGAAAAACTTCGACACCGCCCACGGGAAAATCCGCGCGCTTCTCCCCACCGCCATAGTCCCACACTAAGCAGACTGCATAGCCGTGCATCCCTCACGCACGAAATGCCGGAAAAGTTCTTAAGTGTACAGCTGAACGCCCACCAACCCCCTCCACCACAAACCCAAATGCCGGAAAAGTTCTTAAGTGTACCGGATTTGCGGTCTCGCCTCGCGATTCTTTGTACACTTAAGAGCTTTTCCGGCAGAGAGGGGGCCTCGCATGGAGATTCCCTGTACACTTAAGAACTTTTCCGGCAGGTTGATTCGCGTTCCCGCGCACCATGCCCGGCGCCGGGTTGCGGTTACTCTGCTTGCGCCGCTTTCTTTTTTCTGGCGGCTGTAAAGGCTATCAGCGCTACCGCGGCCACGGCCACCACGGAGATAAGAATCAGGAAGCCGGCAAAGCCTTTGTTTCCCGCTTCTTCCGTGGCGACATCCGCACCGTCCGCCGCTGCGGGGGCGGCTACCACATCCAACCCCTTCTGCACGATGGGCACGCCTTTGTACAGAATCCAGATGTTGTGCCGGCCGAGCGAGATGTCGTCCGGCAAGCTCACCGTCACCTCAAAAGAACCGTCCACCGCGGTGTCAAAACTGCCGAGGCTCTTCACCTCGGAATGAATCTCTATGGTGTAGTCCGACACGCTGCCCTTGAACCCCTCGCCGCGTATGATAAGCTCGCCACCGGGGTAGAAGACGTCTGCATCTCCCGCCGCGGTAAACCCGAGCTTACCCTTGATGCCGGTTACCTCCTCAACGAAGGCCAGCTCCTCCGCAGAGAGGGTCGCTTTGGTCGCCTCCGCCGCCGCGAGCGTCTCCTGCACATCGGCACTTGCCGCCGCACTCGTCTGCGAACTCGTGCTCGTGGCCGAAGCCTGCGAGCCGACGCTTGTCGAACCGGCAGTCCCCGTATCCGTACCCGCAGCCGCGTCGCTCCCGGCGTCTGTCCCGGTGCCCGTATCCGTCCCGGTGCCGCTGCCGGTGTTCGTCGTAAAGGAGTACGAACCCGCCACGCCATCCCAATCCGCAGGCACCGTGTCGCCCTTGGTCTGGTCGAACCCGTACCAGGGCACCGGCGCGCCCGTCTCGTCGTCGTACCCATCGAAGTCGCAATCCTCCAAGTAACCGTTGTACGCATCCGCGCCCCCGGTTCCCGCAAGCGCAAGCCACACGCCACACGCCACCAGCACCGACGCAAGCAGGAGCGCCACGCCCCCGCGAATCCCCGTCTGTTTCACAATACGCATTTCTTCCTGCCTCCTCAAATTACCTTCTCGTTAAAATCTATGGCGCACGCCCCGAGCGGCACCACGTACCCGGACTCCGTTTCTTCCGTGGCGGCAATACCGCTGTCGCCCGCTTCCACCGCATCCGCCGTCACCTCCGCCGCGCCGGCCGCCACCTCGCCCCGAAATACAGCGTCGTTCAAGGCGCCTTCTTGCCGGGCCACAATAGTCGCCGCTATGGCGGCCGCTGTGACATTGGTCGCCGTACGGCCCGTGTCCGCTATGGCCGCTATGGGTATGGTAATCACCAGGATCTCCAGCGGCAGCCCGGCCGCGGCCAGCACGCTTGTGGTCGTAATGGTCGCCGTGCCGGGTACGCCCGCTGTCCCGAGTGACACAAAGAGGCTTATGAGCGCCAGGATCAAATAGTCCCGCGGCGCGTAGTCTATGCCCAACGCGTGTATACCGTAGATGGCCGTAAGCACCGGCCAGATGCCCGCGCACCCCGGCATGCCGATGGTAGTACCCAGCGGCGCCGTGAAGCCTGCCACCTCGCTGCCCACGCCCACTTCCTCGCGAAGCACGCGTGTGGTGACCGGAAGTGTACCGGCGCTCGACTGCGTAGAGAAAGCCACGACCTGCGCCGGAATAATCTTGCGAAAGAATTTGAAGGGGTTCAGCCGCGCGAAAAGCCGGATCATGACCCCGCCAATCAGCCAGATGTCTATGGCGAAGGCGAGGAAAGAAACGAGAAGCATAATGCCCAGCGACAGAATAATCGTACTGCTGCCGATTTTGCTGCCGAGGCTCTCCGCAACCAGCGCAAGCACCGCGAACGGTGTGAGCTCAATGATGAACGCCACGGCCTTGAAGATGACCTCGCGCGACGCCTCGATAAACTGCTTGAATACAACCACCTTGCTGCCCTGTTCGCCGGCCACCAGTACATAGGAAACCGCGATGAGCATGGTGAACAGAATGTACGGGATTATCCGCCCCTGCCCTATGTCGTTTATTATGTTCCCCGGGAACAGGTTCGTAATGACCTGCGAAACAGGCACGAGATTCTTCTCGTAGAGCTCTGTGTTAAAGCCGTCCGCCAGCACCTCGGCGCCCTTTCCGATTCCGAAGGCCAGCCCGAGGAAAAGCGCCAGCGCGATGGAAAGCGCCGTGGTGACTAACAGCCAGAATACCGAGCGCACGCCTATGCCGCGCAGCTGTTTCACGGACCCGAGCGAGGTTACACTCGAGAGAATCGACACGATAATCAGCGGCGCCACGATGGAGGTGAGCACCGAAATATAAATCGTCCCGATGGGGCGCACCCAGCTTACATGGCCGGAGAATGCGAACCCCACGCCTATTCCCGCAGCCATGGCGCCCAGGATTAAAGGCGTGAAGCCGGTTTTCGTCTTCAGTCGCAGAAATATGATAACCGCGAAGAAGACCAGCACCACCACCAGGGCGGATGCCGCTGTCCAGTCCACTGCCATATCCTACGCCCTCCGGAAGAGTCCGCTCTTCAGCAGAATCAGCACGATGGCCAGAAGCGCGAGCGCCGCCACCGCAAGCCCCACCCACAGCGGAATGGTAAACGGCTTGTCTGCTTCATCCGTATCTGTCAAGTCCGCGGACTTGACAAGCGGTGTGCTTGTATCCGGCAAATCTTCCGCCACCGGCGGCTCCGCCACGGCGGACGTGCTCGTCTGCGTCGCAGAATCCGCCGCCGTATTGCTCCCGCTCGAGGTACCGGCCGTGCTGCCCGAAGATGCCGGCACGTAATATGTGACGTAGGTCGTTACCGTGCGGGCGCTCTCCGCCACCGTGCCCGTGCCGGAGCCGCTGCTGCCTGTAGTGCTGCCAGAATTGTCATTCGAGTTGTTGTTGCCGGAGTTTCCGCCGTTATCTCCTGCATCGTCGCCACCGTTATCGTCGCCCGTGTCCGTGCCACCGTTATCGTCACCCGTGTCGCCGCCGCTGTCCTGTTTCTCCGGCACGTCCAGCACATACGAGACCTGCACCACCGCTTCCGCGGCCGCCTGCACGAGCGTAAGCCCCTGTTCATTCGCGGCGCCGTTGCTGTACACGTTGGTAGAAGCCGTCGCCAACTCAGTGGCCCGCACCCACGCCAGCTCAAGCATGTACTCGAGGTAGCGCGGCTCGCCCGCGGAATTCACGGACTCCTGCGCGTGCAGCCATTGCCGCACCACCGGCGTCTCCTTGCTCTTATCATAAGCAATGAGGAATGGCAGCTGAAGGCGGATGGCGTTTCGCACCTGCGTATCCGGATCATAAGCCGGGTTATCCGCGTTGCTCGCGAACGGATTCGTGGTAAGCGTGCCGGAAAGATCCCCGTTGGGATAGTAGGCTATGCTGTTCGACTTGTAACTCTCGTTTTCCGTAATGAACTGCCCGAGCGGCTTCACCGCTTCGCCGTAGATATAGCTGTAGCTGTAGTTGCCGTTGGCGTTTGCGCTGTTGCGCGAATTGAAACTGCTGGACGTGCCCGTGACCGTGTCTATGCTTGCGCCGGTCCCGAACGCCAGCTGATTGCCGAGCGTGGTGTCGTATACGTAAATGGTGTCAATGTTTTCGTTTGACGCCGCCTGCGCCGCTATGGTCCCTATAATCGCCTGGGTGTTGTGGCACCAGGTAGCGCCGTAGAAAATCACGTGCTCGCCGGGCGTATTGTAAATGGTCTGCAGTTCCCCGAAGGTCACCTGCTTGAACTTGAAGTTCGCTTCCGTAAGCCCGTCGAAAAGCGTGACCGGCGCCCCGATGCGGTTCGCGGAAGGCGTGCTGCCCTCTATCCTGGTCGCCCCTCCGTTATACACGCGGTTAAAGAACTGCAGGCTCGTACGCTCGTCGGAGGCTATGACCGCCCCGCCGCCGCCGCGAAAGACCTGCGAGATTTCGCCCTTCTCCGCCACCGCGTTAAACCCGCTCGAAGCTGTATCCGCCGCAAGGTCCGCAGCGGTATAACGGTAGTAGGCGCGTATGGTTCCGGCCGTCCCCGGGTTCGCCTCGTTGCGATTATACAGCAGCAGCACCGTGTCGCTCGAATCGTAATCCGAGACGGGCGCTTCCGCCGGCAGGAAGGTCAGCAGCCGCAGCCACAGGTTATAGATGCTCGTGCTCGCATTCCCCCCGCGCAGCTCCGTAGCCGCATCCGTAATGTCCGCCTGGTAGTCGTCCAGATACGGATTGAACACATAGATCTTCGTTATCCCGTCCGCCCTGGCCTGCTCGTCAATGAGGCCTATGACCTTCTGCGTGGTGGCTATATTCGGGCCGCCGAGCAAAATGTAATAATTCCCGCTGCTCGAAAAGATGTCCTGCAGCCGTTCCTGCGTCACGGCCTCAAACACGTGCCCGCTCTGGAGCGCCTCGTAGCGGTCCGCGAAATAGTCGCCGGTTCCTTCGTACGGCGTCCACGGATAAACCGCATCCTGCGCCTGCGTACTTTCGGGAATCTCTACACCGAGCGGCGCCACGCTACGCGAAAGCTCCGGCGCGGCTTCGGGGTCTGCTGTGCTTTCTTCCTCAGGGGCAAGGGCTTCGCCCTCTTCCCCCAAAACTACTTCGCCTGCGACAAAAGCTGTCTCTGCCTGCGTCTCGCTTTCGCTCGCCAGCGCAAGCTGCGGGAGCAGGAATACCACCGCCAGTGCAAGCGCCAGGACGCGAACTTTTACCCTCTTCATCACCGTTTCCTCCTTACCGTAAGTACTGCCTAAGCCGCCGCCTCTGCTTCGTCCTGTTCCTTCTTCCTTCTACGGAAGAGGAGGAAGAAGACGATGCCGAGCAGCAGGATGCCGGCCGCAAGCGGCCAGACCCAGCCCGGGATCGCTCCCTCCTCCGCTCCGCTTTGAAGAGGTGTGTTGGTGTTGCCTATCTCCGTTTCCGAAGCAGCGTCCGTTGAGGCGGATCCGGAAAGGTCGGTGTCCGCGCCGAGCTCGATTTCTTCCGCATCGAGCTCTATCACCGTCTCTTCAGTGGCATCCGCCTCGGGTAGCGTGACAGTTACGCCAGCCGTCCCGGACGTGCCGGTGGTGGCGGTGCTGCCTGCGCTCCCCGTTGCGGAGGAACCCGTTCCGCTGCTCGAGCCGGAGCCGGAACCGGAGTCCGTACCGGCACTGCTGTCGGTTTTCCTGGTTATGTTCACTTTCGTGTTAGGGCGAATGACACGAGAGTCCACGCTCTGGGTCTCGACCGCCGAATCGTTCTTCGTGTGCAGCCGGATCTCCGAGAACGTCACAGACTCCGCCGCGTCGCCCGTATACGTAAAGACAAGATTTCCGAGTGTAATCTTCCCGTCCTGCGGCACATACGTGTTGGCCGATGAGAAGAACCCCACATAGTATTTCCCCGAAACCGTGGTTTCGATTTTGTTCTCCAGCCCGCTTGCCGGAATGAACTGCGCGTACGCGAGCCCGTCGCTTATGCTGAACTCCACCTCCGCCCCGGCTATGGGTGCGGATGCGGAGAGCGTCACAGGGATGCTCACCTGCGTACTGCCGCCGGGCACCTCGACCGCCGCGGCAACCCCTGACCCCAACGCAAGCGTCAGGGTCAGGATCACCGCGAGGAGGATGCCTAATCTCTTTTTCAGATTCAACATCGTAAACACCTCTTCTTAAATTCTCTTACGCGGCCTTTATGTGGCCGAGGATTATTATGTAGTCCGCGACGTCAATGATCTTGTCGCCGTTTACATCGATGCCGCGCGCCGTAACCGTCGCCCAGGCGTCGCCGCCCGTCTCTTCGGAAGCGCGATAGTACTTCTGCGCGTACGTGAGGTCGGCCAGCGTCACCTTGCCGTCACGGTTGAAGTCGAAGGCATCGAAGCTCTCCGCTACTTCCGTAATGACCGAGGTAGACTCGCCGTCCGGCAGCTCGATAGCCGGGTAGTCCGCCGTGGTGTCGCCCGTGTAGTAGGCGCCCTGTGCGGAGGCAAGCGTGACCGAAGCCTCGCCCGCGTCGCCGGCGGTGAAGGTGAGCGTAACAACTTCTGCGGCCGTGCTTCCTACCGTTACCGGTTCGGTGGACCACAGCGTCACGCTGACCGCGCCGCTCGCAGCCGTGGCATCCAGCACCTGCAGCTTGCTGCCTTCCGGCACGCTCGCGCTAACAAATGTCAAGTTCGAATAGTTGACATTCAGAATCAGGTTGCCCGCGTCGGTGAGGTCCGCGAGGGAAATCACGTAAGCGACAGAATCGCCTTCCTTGGCGGTGGCCGGACCTGCGATTATCGCGGTCGGCGTCGGAATGGCCTCGGGCTCTTCTTCGTCGTCACCGTCGCCGAGCAGCTCGGGCCACGCGGCCGGCTTGACCTGACCGTACAGCCAGTCGTTTGCCCAGTTCGTCAGATCCACTTCCGCTACGCTCTCGGCGTATGCGATAAAGTCAGCCGTGGTAACAGCCTGTCCCTTGTAAGTGGCGACCCAGCCCTTGAGGATGGCGAAGAAGTCTTCGTCGCCCACGGAGGCCCTAAGCGCCGCCAGCGCCAACGCGCCGCGGTTGTACGCAGCAGAGGCGCCGCCGAACAGGTCACCCTCGCGCTCGATCTTGGCCGGCGCATACGTCCACCATTCTTTGCTGGCAGCCGTCTTGGTGTAGACGTTCTGCCACTTGGCCTGCGTGTCAAAGCCCTGCGTGTTCTCATAGAAGAGGTCGGTCACATAGGTGGCAAACCCTTCGTTGAGCCAGAGGTCTTCCCACGCCGCGATGCGGACGGCATTGCCATACCACTGATGCGCGTACTCGTGGACGAACGTGTTCTCGCTCGTTATGCCTGTGGAGGTGAAGAACGGACGGTCCTTGGTCTCTACCGCACCCCAGCCGGCATTCTCGCCCAGACCGTTGCCCACGCTCTCAAACACAAAGCCCGCGGCTTCGCCGGGATACGGGCCGGCAATCTTCTCGAGCTCCGCTATGTAGTACGGGAGCTGGTTGAAGTACGTGTCGACCTTGTCGCGGTTGCGGCTTGCGTTCGCGTCATAGATGGACTTGTTCACATAAGACAGGCCGGGGATGACTTTCGTACCGGTCTCGGAATCCGGATCGGATACGGTTATCTGCTGCACCGCCTGGCTCTTAATCGGATAGTTCGCGCTGGAGGTCCCGCCGAACTCCGTCACATCGTTGGAGATGTATGCGAAGATCTGATAGGAGGCCGTGTCCTGCGTCACGTTCCAGACCGTGGTGCGCGTGCCGGACGCCGTGGTGTTGCTCGTGCGCACGCCGTTGGAAACCAGCGTGTACGCGGTGGGCGCCTTGAGCGTTATGGTGTAGCTCGCGCCGTCATACGGCGTGTTGTTGTTCGGGAACCAGTAGGTTGCGCCGAGCGGCTCGCCTATGGCCACAATCCCCTTGTCGTCGTTGCGCGTGAAGAACCCTTGCGGGGACTGCCCGTCGGAGACAAACGCGTCGAGGATGCCCGTGCTGTACGGGATGGTAATGGTAAAGGTCTGCCCCGCAGCAATCGTCTGCGCGAAGGTAAAGTCGATCTTGTTCAGATCCTCTTCGTCCACATTCGTGCGCGCGATGCCGGCGATAGCGGCCGCCTCGCCGTTCACGGTTGCGGTCACAGAGTCATTGTCCACAGACAGCGCACGCAGGTCGAGCGAGACCACCTTTATGTTCTTGCTCGCCACCGCCGTGACGACCGTCACACCGTCTACGGCTTTCTTCTTGTCCGCCGTGGTCGGGTCGTAGGTAATGGTTATGTCGTAGTGCTGCACGTCGTAGTCGCGCGTTCCGTGGTTGGGAATGAGCGTGTCCTCGCCGAGATTGTCGAGCGGGTCGTTGTCATCGCCGCAACCGTTGTCTTCCTTGGACACCGTCGTGGAGACGGAAGTGGAAGGCTTGCCGAGCGTGAGGCTGCTGCCCGCGAAGTACGTGCCTATGGCAGCTCTGCCAAGCGCCTTCTGCGCGTTGGTCAGATATCCGCTGGACAGTTCGTAGTCGAGCAGGTAGCCTTCCTCGGCGCCCGCCGCCACGCTGTAGTGCCAGGGCAGCTCGTAGTTCTTGGCTTCGTGAATCCACTCGTTCAGCTTCTCCGCCGGCTGACCCGCCGTGGTCACCTGAACCTTGGCCAGGTACGGGGAGCGGAGGTTCCGGCTGACGCGCGCCTCAATCGCATTGGACGGATTGCCGTCAATGTAGTTGCTGCCAACGGTATTCGCCGTGCCGCTGTTCACGCCGCCGAGCAAGTAGAGAATCCGCGCGTAGACCCAGCCCGCCGTGGGCTTGCTGCCTGCCGTGTCGCTCGAAGAGAACTGCACGGTGCTGGTCGCGTCACTGCGCCAGTCCCAAACGTAGACCGGACCGGAATCATACCGCGTGGCGTTCTCGGATATGTAACCTATGGCCGCGCGGGAATCCGGGCACCAGGAACCGCTCACGAGGATGTTGTGCGTGCCGGGCGTTTCGAGAATGTGAATCAGCTCGGGCGATGTAACGGAAACGAGCTTGAACTTCTCCGGGTTCGCCTGATAGTAGGCATCGCCGTAAAAGGCATTCACCTTGGGGCTCGCCGCGGAGAATGCCGTGACGAAATAGTCGTAGTTTGAAGCGCGGTTTTCCGTCGCACCGCCGAGACCGTCGAGAACCGAACCCACCTGCGCCTTAAACGCGTTCACGTCCGCGGTGACCGTAGCCGGGTCCTCCACGAGGAGGCTGGTTACCGTGGTGTCCGCCGTGTCTTCGCCGCCCTTGCGGTCGTAAACATAAAGGTACGTGTCCGCCGCGTTGTAGGTCGCCGGAACATACTTGAAGCCCACGTTCGCGGTACTGCCCGTCGTGGGGGTCTTCAGCTTGGTCCAAAGCGTCACAAACGTCGAATTCGCTTCGGGGTCGGTTATGTCCGCCCCGTCATAGCCGTATTCGCCGCCCAGATACAGGTCCAGGATAAAGATCTTCTGGATCCCCTTCTGCTTGGCTACTTCGTTAATGTAGGAGAGCGTTGCCTGCGAGGTGGCGTTGCGCGGGCTGGCCAGCAGGATGATGGCCTTCTCGTCCTTCTGCAGCACCAGCTTCTGCAGGTACTCTATGCTCACCACGTCGAACACGCTGTTCTCGCCCACGCCCTCGTACTTGGCCGCTACGTAGTCCAGCGAACTGCCTACGACCTTCGCCGGGTCTATGGCATACGCCGCGTTCGCAAGCGGGGTCACGTCGCCGAGGGGCGCTACCTGCGAGGAGGTGCCCTCTTCGACCGGCGCCGGAACCGCCTGTTCGTCCTGCTCTTCCACCGTAATCTCTATCGTTTGAGGCGTATCGGACTCTTCGCCCGTCTCCTCGCCAATGATTACCTCGTCGGCCTGCGTTTCGTCTGCGTACACCACAGGCGCCAGGCCCACACTGTAGGTAGCCGCTATGGCAAGCGCCAAAGCGCCCGCCAACAGCTTCCTGAAATACTTACTTTTTTTCATGTAGATGCTCCTTAATCTTTTCATAATTGCGCCACATTTGGCGCTGGTTCTTTAGGAGCCAACAGGGTATAATACAAAAAGCCCTGTTGGGCAAACGAACGGTTCGATTTCATTTTGCGGTGAGCGAACCGTTCACCTTTTATTCGAATAACTGGGGGCGCCCGCAATTGGCCCGGAAGATGCCGCGGGCAAAATACATCGACGTCTGTAAATCATAATTCAACCTCCACAACCACATATCATAGTAAATATATATGTTTAATATGTTTTGCGTATTGTGGATAATTGTAAACGGTGATAACCAGACTTGTCAAGAGTCTTTTTAGAAAAAAACCTCTCTGCCGATATGCCGTCGGCGCGGCGCGCTACAGTATGCTGGCGAGGAGGCAGCCTGCTGCTGTCTCTGCTAAGGCTACGTACATGAGTGGGGCGGAGGTGCCGCCGGCGCACAGGTACGTGAGCGGGTATGCGATTACGAAGAGAATCATGCACACGCCAAGGAGAAAATTCTTCTTCGCCTTTATCTTCTGCCGTAAGGTTTGCTTTTCTGCTTCCATGTTTCTGTCCTATCTTTCCTGTGTCCGCGCGCAAACGCGAGCCTCACATACTCACCAGATACACCACCACGGCCAGCACCACGGCGTTTATCAGGCAGTACTTGAGGGTCTTCCCCATGACGCGGTTTTCCTCACCGGTCAGGCCCACGTTAGCCGAGCCCATCATGATGGTGGACGGGGAGATGGATACGCCTATGCTGCCGCCCACGCTCTGCGCCGCCGCGACCCAGATGGCGTTCTTGCCTATGACCTCGGCCGTCTCGTACTGGAGCAGGCCGAACATTATGTTGGAGTTCGTGTTGCTGCCGGTGAGGAAGGATCCGAGGATGCCTATGAACGGGGAGGCGAGCGGGAAGAAGGCGCCCAGAGCCAGAGCGATTCCGCGGGCAAGCAGATTCGTCATGCCCGAGTCGCTCATGATGAGCGCCATCATGACCATGGTGGTTATGCCCACGCTCGTAGGCATAATCTTCTTGGCCGTGTCCGCGAACGCCTTTTTCAGCAGCGCGGGTCTGGCCCCGGCCTTCTTCGCATAGACGAAGTAGCCGGCGAATGCGGAGAGGAGCAGCGCCGGCGCCGGGTGCGAGATCCACGTAATCTTGGAATACATACTGACGGCCTCTACCTTGTAGCCGAGCCCGGTGGTAACCTCCGGATAGCTCAGGCCCGTGACGAGGCCGGAGAACAGCGACTTGACCGCGGGAAGCTGCGTAACGAACGAGAAGAGAATCAGGATGATATACGGCACCGCCGCCACGCCGAAGGACATGCCCCCCGCCGCCGGCGCCGCCGCATCCGCCCCAGCCTCGAGGCGGTCCTTGCCGCGTTCGCAGATCCGCGCGTATACAAATATGACAATGATCCCGGCTGCCGCCGCAAACAGCGAAGCGAGCTGTGCCATGCCGAGCTTGTTCATGCCCCACAGCGCACCGGATATGCACACGCCGCCCAGAAGCAGCGGGAGCAGGCCGCGCTTGACGCTGGCGAACCCTCCGTGGATGTGCAGCACGGACAGCCCTGTGATAAAAATGGGCACGATAAACAGCAGCGCCATGGCGGGCCCTATGACCTCACCGGGAATCTTGGTTACTAACTGAATGGTGTTATACGAAGAGCCCATGGAGCCGAAAGAAATGGCCCACGAGTGCCCGACTAAGCAGGCAGCTACGGCTACGAGCGGGTCGAATCCCATCATGACCATGATGGGCGCCACAACGGCTATGGGTACGCCGAATCCGGCCAGCCCCTGCAGCAGCGAGGTGAAACACCAGGCCAGCAGCAGGCATTGCAGCGTGCGGTCTTTTATAAGCCGCGTCATGGTGTTTCCGATTACGGTCACAGCGCCCGCGCCGGCCGCCACGTTATACAGAAACACCGCTGCCCAGATAATCAGCAGCACGTACAGCGAGAGGCTCAGCCCCTTGCTGCACGCAATCAGGAGTCCCTTGGCGCTCACCTTGAAGACGCAGACCGCGAGGGCAGCGGCCACGAACCAGCCGATGCCCCCGGTCTTAAACGTACTCCACTTGAACACGAGAATCCCGAAAAACAAGAGCAGGATCGGCGCAAGCGCCAGCAACCAGTTTGTTATTGTTAACGGTATACCCATTTCAAAAGCCCTTCCGAGATACACTTAAGTCTGTCAAGTTTTTTACTTTACGCGATCATGCCCATCATGTTCCAGAACGGGATGCACACCCAGAAGGCCAACACGCAAAGCACCATGTACACCACGTCCGCGATTATGAACTTGGACATATCTATATTTTCCTCACCGCCTACCTGCGCATAGCCTATGGCCAGGTTCGGGTGCACGTACAGCGGATAGAACACCGCGCTGCAGCCGTAGACGACCACGCACGCGATCCACGGATCCATGCCGAGGCTCTGCGCCACCGGATAGAACAGCGTGATGAGCAGGATGTTCGATGGGACCTGCGCTATGAGCAGGCGCACGACGAAGGTCAGAACGCACAGCACCGCGACGAATATGTACGGGCTGGAGATCTTGCCGGCGAGCGGGCTCAGCACGTCGGAAAGCCAGTCGGTTATGCCCACGGCGGAGAAGACGTTGCCCATGCCGAGGATGAAGCCGATGAAGAAGACCAGCGGCCACATCATGTTCTTCTGAAACTCCTCCTTGCCTATGACCTTGAGAATCAGCAGCGCGGAGAAGCCGAGGATGGCGGTGCTCACGGACTTGAAGCCTATCTTGCTCTCCAGGATGAAGAGGATGAGCGCACCGGCCATGACCAGCGCGGTAATCTTCTCGTCGCGCGTCATGGGGCCGAGCTCTTCCAGCCGGCTGTTGATGTAGTCCTTGCTTATGGCGTGCGTATCCTTCTCGCGGAAGAAGATGAGGATGAATGCGAGGAAGCCTACCAGCATGACCACCGTAAACGGCAGCGAGCGGATAAACCAGTTCATCCACGTGTATTCCGCCTGCGTAGCTTCCGGCAACAGCCCCAGGACCATGTAACCCTGGAACGACGCATTGATGAAGTATTGGCCCGAGATGTTTACGCCCAGCCACAGCGCCATGAGCAGGCCCACGCGTCCGAGGCCGCGTTTCTTCAGATGCAGCTCGTCGGCAATGCCCAGTGCGAGCGGGCTCATGATGGCCATCTTGGCTGTCGTGGACGGGATGAGCGGGGAGATGCACGTCCCCGCCAGAGCAAACGCGAACGCCTGCCCCTTATACGTAGGTTTGAAGAACTTGAGCAGCAGGATGGATATGCGTTTCAGCAGGCCGCTCTTGCTGACCGCGGCGCCTATGCCCACGACCGCGACTACCAGCCAGAATGTGCTTCCGGCGAAGCCGCTGAAGATGCTGCCCAGATCCACCTTGCCCAGCACGTACCAGCCCAGCGACATGACCAGACAGGTGACGTACTCGTCTATGGGCCGTACGACCCAGTTGATTATGGCCCAGACGGTAATGCCCAGAACCATCATGGATTCGTGTGTGAGCGCTGCCGGCGGATGCATGAGCATAACCGCCACCGCCGCGGCCACCGCGACCAATTCGCATACCACGAATTTTACGGTCGCATTCATTTTCTTTCTTTCAGCCATTTTGCTCTCCCTTCTTGGTAGATAACCCGCACGCTGCCTCACGGGCCTTGCCCGCACGTGCTCTGCCAGCAAATGGATTTCCCTTATACGCGCGCGTCCGCTTAGCGGCAGTAAATCGCGCCGTCGCCGCGCCCTTCCGTACCGCCTATGAGCGTGTTCTCGTCGGTGAGCAGGATGATCTGCCCGCGCCCGAACGGCCGGTCGCAGTAGTCCGCGGTGTACGCGTTGTGCGTGCTGATCTGGTGACCCTTGCGCACGAGCGCGTCTATGACTGCCGGATTGAAATGGTCCTCGAGGTCGAAATTCAGGCCGGCGCTCCAGCAGAACCGCGGCGCGTCAAGCGCATTCTGCGGATTCATGTGGAAGTCCACCATGTTCATGACCACCTGCGTGTGACCCTGCGGCTGCATGTACCCGCCCATGAGGCCGAACGGCCCGAGCGGCTTGCCGTCCTTCATGAGGAAGGCCGGGATAATGGTCTGATACGGGCGCTTATGCGGACCGGCGTTGTTCGGATGCCCGTCTTCAATGGTGAAGCTCGCGCACCGCGACTGCAACGCCAGCCCGTATTCCGGTACCACCACGCCCGAACCGAACGGCGTGTAGCAGCTCTGAATCATGGATATCATGTTGCCGTCCGTGTCCGCCGCCGCGAAGTAGACCGTGTCGGAAGCGGTCGGGTCGCCCGCCTTGAAGTCCTGCGCCTTGTTCATGTCTATGAGCGCGCGCCGCTCCTCCGCGTATTTCTCGTTCAGCAGGTCGTCGCACGTTACCTGCGTCATGTACTCCTGATCGGCTATGTAGCGCTTGCCGTCCGCGAACGCCAGCTTGAGCGCCTCCATCTGCAGGTGCAGGGTGCGCGGTGTGCCGAAATCGTACTCGCCGAACTCGAAGCCCTTGAGGATGTTGAGCGCCATAAGCGCCACAATGCCCTGCCCGTTCGGCGGCAGCTCGCACACTTCCACGCCGCGGTAATTCACGCGCAGCGGATCGTGGAATATGGAATCGAAGTTCTCGAAGTCCTCCATTTCCCACAGGCCGCCCGTCTTCTTGGACAGGTCCACGATGGCCTGCGCTATCTTGCCGCTGTAGACGGACTCGCCGTTCGTCTCCACGACCTCGCGCAGGAAGCGCCCCATCTCCGGGAAGTGACACAGCTGGCCCGGCGCCGGCGCCTTGCCGTGCTTGTACCAGACCTTGCGGAAATTCTCGATTTGCTCGTCGGAGATCAGCGGGCTGATCATGCCCAGCCGCTTGTCGAACGACCCCACCACGTACGGCGTCATGGGATGCCCTTCCTCCGCGTACTCTATGGCGGGCTGCGCCACGTCCGCGAGGGTGAGCTTGCCGAACTTCTCCACGAGGTTTACCCAGCCCCGCACGCAGCCCGGAATCGTGGTGGAATCCCACCCCGAGCGCGGCATGGCCGTGTAGCCCTTGCTCTTCACATACTCCTCGGTGAGTTTGGCCGGGCTCCAACCCGAAGAACTCATGCCGTGGAGCTTGTCCTTGGTCCAGAAAATCGCGAAGTTGTCGCTGCCGTAGGTCGTGGCGGCCGGCTCCACCAAAGGTAGAATCATGGCCATGGCCACACAGGCGTCTATCGCGTTTCCGCCCTTCCAGAGCATCCGAAGCCCCGCCTCCGCCGCAAGCGGATGCGTACAGGCAACCATGCCCTTCTTTGAATGTATCGTGCGTCTGAGAGAACCAAAGTTATACGAATACGGATCGAAAGTTAAACCAGCCATAGCACAGCCTCCCTTCAGAAAATGAACTTGTCTGTTGTCCACTTGTCAGACAACTTTACTTATTTTTTACGCCTTTACAGACCAATTGTCAAGACATAAATAAAAATTTTCTGAAACTTTCGCGTGCAATCACGGATTGGGTATAATAAAATTGTATGTACGACCAACTACAGTTGACATACAAGTGAAAGGGGAATCCATGGAAGTCAAAAAAATCAGACGCAAACGCGTCTACGAAGATGTGGCCGAACAGCTCGAGCAGCTCCTGCTGCAGGGCGACCGCAAACCAGGGGATAAATTCTACTCCGAAACCGAACTCACCGAGATGTTCGAGGTAAGCCGCGCCACCGTGCGCCAGGCGCTCACCATCCTGGAGACCAAGGGCCTCATACAGCGTAAGCAAGGCAAGGCCACACACCTGACCGCTGCCTCGGACGGGGAAGTAGGGCCCCTTGCTCTGCCCGGCGCCGCCGACACAGACGCCGCGCATACCGTGACGGACCTCATAGAGGTTATGTCCAACATCCCCAAGACGCTCCTCTCCGACCCTATGGAGGTGCGCATGATAATGGAGCCCACCCTCACCTCGCTCGCGGCCAAGCGGGCAACGGAGGAGGACATCGCGCGCCTCGAAGAGTGCATCCGCGAGCAGGAAGTGCAAATCAAAAAGAATGCCATCTCCTTCGAGCAGGACCGCGCGTTCCACTTTGCCATAGCCAGCGCCACAAAGAACGAGATGATGATCTCCATCCTCACGAACCTGCACGACCTGCTCTACGCAAGCCAATACCGTTCGCACCTCTCCGAGGCCGCGTCCAAGGGTTCGCTCGAATCCCACAAAAAGATTCTGAAGGCCATAAAAAGCGGCGACGCCCAAAAAGCCTACGACGCCATGCTAAAACACCTTCTGCGCGTAGAACGCCACATCCTGCTAAACACGCTCGACGAGCAATAACGCCGCCGCCGGTGCCGCCGGCGCTGTTAGTATTGATCCGGCGTTATGGTTATGGATACCAGCTCCACACCGTCGTTCGCCTTGTAGACGTATTTGAAGGTGGTTCCCATGTCTCGCAGTTCTGCCATATCCGAATTGGAGGCTATCGTGCTTATCAGATAGTCTTCTATGGTGGTCTGCAGCTCTGCAACCTCCTCTGCTGTGAAATCAGTAGAGGCGTAGTTTACCAGGGTGTAGTTGTACTGAAATACTTTTCCGGCAGATGCAACGACATTGTCCAGGACCGTTTCGGAGTCTATCGTCATGGGGCACTGTGCATTAAGCTTATCGGCTGCCTCTTCCAGAGCCTTCTGGTCTGCGTCATCCTTGCTTCCGCACGCGGCAAACGCAAACGAAAGTGCAAGAATCAATAAAATAGCGAATGCTGTCCTCAGTTTCTTTTCCATCTCTCCCTCCTTGGAATAAAAACGACGAGAAGAACGCTTACGCGCTTTAACGCTTTAAATTGTAACATAAGAACGCCCCGCGTTCCAGGCCCTTGACATGAGAGGCGGGAAGAATATATCATATATCTGCTATATGAAAAGTACGGATTTTGGGGTTGTTCAGGAAGAGGTTGTTATGGATTTTGAGACGGTTTGTATTCACGGGAAACGGCGCGTGACGGAGGCTACCGGGGCGCTGGCTACGCCCATTTACCAGTCGGCCACCTTCGCGCACGAAGGACTGGACGACAGCGGCGCGACGGGTTCCGGCTATGACTACACGCGGCAGCAGAACCCCACGCGCGAGCAGCTGGAATACCGGATTGCGGACCTCGAAGGCGCAGACGAGGCGTTTGCGTTTGCGAGCGGCATGGCGGCCATAACCGCACTCATGGAGCTCTTCCTGCCGGGCGACCGGATCGTGGCATCCGGCGACCTTTACGGCGGCACCTACCGGCTCTTCGACCAGGTGCTTTCCCCGAAAGGATACCGGTTCGAATACGGGCGCGACACGGACGCGCTCATAGCGCTCATCACAGAAGACACGAAGGCGGTTTTCGTGGAGACACCCACGAACCCCATGATGAACCTCTTCGATATCCGGAAGATAGCGGACGCGGCGAAAGCAGCCGGCGCCCTGCTCATAGTGGACAACACGTTCCTAACCCCGTACTTTCAGCGCCCGCTCGATCTGGGCGCGGACGTAGTGCTGCACAGCGGCTCGAAGTACCTCGGCGGACACAACGATACCATATCGGGTTTCCTGGCCGTGAAAGGCGAGGCGCTCGCGGAAAAGCTGCGCTTCATATTAAAGACTACCGGCGCCGGCCTCTCGCCCTTCGACAGCTTCCTGGTACTGCGCGGCATCAAGACGCTGCCGCTTCGGCTCGAAAAGGCGCAGGAGAACGCCAAGGCAATAGCGCAGATTCTATCGGAAAATAAAAAAATCGCTTCGGTGCGCTACCCGGGACTCCCGTCGCACGAAGCGTATGAACTGGCCACCGCACAGATGACGGGGTTCGGTGCCATGCTCTCCTTTTCAGTAACAGACGCGGCGCTCGTGCCGCAAATCCTAAGACGCGTAAAGCTCATTCAGTTCGCGGAGAGTCTCGGCGGTACGGAGAGCCTCATCACCTACCCGCTGCTTCAGACGCACGCGGACATCCCGGAGGCGGAACGCCTCTCCATAGGGATAGATGACCGCCTGCTCCGCCTGTCCGTGGGTACGGAATCCGCAAAGGACCTCATAGAAGACCTCACGCAGGCCATAGGCTGAGCGCCAGCCCCCACGCGCCGCTGTCAAGTTTTTTACTTGACAGCCGTCCTAAAGTTTCGGGCTAAGCTCCCGCTCTTTCTCGCCGTCCCTAAGCGAGACCGGCTTATTTTCTCCGTCCACGAGCAGCACCTTGGGCGCGTAGCCCTTAGCCTCTTCCGGCGTCATGAGCGCATAGGCTATGATAATCACCGTGTCGCCTATGGACACGAGCCGCGCCGCCGCGCCGTTCAGACAAATCACACCGCTCCCCCGCTCGCCCTTAATCACGTAAGTCTCCAGGCGGTTGCCGTTGTCATTGTCCACGACCTGCACGCGCTCGCCCGGCAGAATCCCCGCGAGGTCCAGAAGGTCCTCGTCTATGGTTATGCTGCCCATATAATTCAGATTCGCTTCCGTGACCGTAGCGCGATGAATCTTCCCGTGAAACATGTTCAGTAGCATCTACTTATTTCCCTCCAAAATAACGTTGTCTATAAGCCTCGTCGTGCCAAACCGCACGGCCACTGCCAGCAGCGTATCCCCTGTGAGCGGCTCAGCCGCCTCCGTGAGCCCCGGCAGCGCGTAATACTCCACATAATCGATGGTCGCAAGCGGCTCCGCCTCTATCTGCTCGCGAACCTCCTGCGCCAATGCGGCCCCGCTTCTTTCCCCGGCATCAAACCGTGCCGCCGCGCCGGCCAGAGATCGGCTCAGCACGAGCGCCGCCTTGCGCTCCTCCGCGGACAGGTACACGTTGCGCGAGCTCTTCGCCAGCCCGTCCGCTTCCCGCACGATGGGCAGAACCACAAGCTCAAGCGGGAAGAATAAATCCTTCACCATGCGCTTTAAGACCTCCGCCTGCTGCGCGTCCTTCTGCCCGAAGTAGGCGCGGTCCGGCTGCGCAAGCAGAAACAGCTTGCTCACCACCGTGGTTACCCCGCGAAAGTGCGTGGGCCGGCTGCGTCCGCAGAGCACCGCCGTAATGCTTCCCGTAACCTCCACCCACGTGTCGTCGTCGGACGGGTACATTTCCCGCGCGCTTGGCGCGAAGACTATGTCCGCCCCCAGCGCCTGCGCCATCTCGCAGTCCGCGTCCAGCGTGCGCGGGTACGCATCCAGATCCTCCGTGGGTCCGAACTGCGTGGGGTTCACGAATACGCTCACGATGACCGCATCGTTCTCCTTCCGCGCGGCGGATATGAGGGACCCGTGACCCTCGTGGAGGGCCCCCATTGTCGGCACAAGCCCTATGGATACCCCGTCCTTCTTGTAGGCTGCCACCGCGGCCTGAAGATCCTTAACTGTTTTTATTACCTGCATGTTTACAGCTCTTTCAAAACGGACTCGTCTATGGAGAAGGAATGCTCCTCATCCGGATACGCACGGCTCTTTACTTCTATGGAGTAAGCGCGGAACGCATCCACGATCTGCCCGTGGAGGTTGGCGTACTTCTTGACAAACTTGGGCGTGAAGCCGTCGGAGATGCCCAGAAGGTCGTTGCAGACAAGCACCTGGCCGTCGCATCCGTTGCCGCCGCCTATGCCAATGCTCACCGCCGTGGCAAGCTCCTTGGTCACCCGCGCCGCCAACGCCGCCGGCACGCACTCGAGCACCATGGCGAAGCAGCCCGCCTCCTCCAGCGCCTTAGCGTCCGCAAGCAGCTTGCGCGCCGCCGCCACATCGCGGCCCTGCACCTTGAAGCCGCCCATGGTGTTTACGGACTGCGGGGTGAGGCCTATGTGGCCGCAGACGGGTATGCCCGCCGTGACCATCTTCTTCACGAGGGGCGCTATCTCCGCGCCGCCCTCGAGTTTCACCGCGCCGCAACCGGTCTCCTTGAGGAAGCGCCCGGCGTTGCGCAGGCCTTCCGCCTCATCCGCCTGGTAGCTCATGAACGGCATGTCGCCCACCACGAGCGCGCGCGGGTTGGCCCGCATGACCGCCTTCGTGTGATGAATCATCTCGTCCATGGTCACGGGAACCGTGGAGGGGTAGCCGAGCATGACGTTGCCCACCGAATCGCCCACGAGCAGAATCTCTATGCCTGCCTCATCCGCGTTTCTGGCCATGGCCACGTCGTAGGCCGTCACCATGGTGACCGGCTCGCCCTGCTCCTTCATTTCCCGTATGACCGCTGTCGTTATCTTCTTCGTATCCATTTCTTACACACCTCTCTGCCTCTTTACGGCCGCCGCAGCATGGCCTCTATCTCCTCCGCCGGCTTACGTTCCACCGTCCCGTTCTCCCTCGCGATCTCCAGGGTCTGCAACCCCAGCTCGCAGTACACCTTAATCAGGCTTTCCGGCAGCACCTGCAAGTGACCGCTCACCGTCCCCACGTCCCCGCGCGAAATGGGGCCTGTCAATGCCTCGCGCGCCGTGGTCGCCGCCGCCAGATTATCCGCCGTGCCGTTGAACAGCGGCAGCAGCGCCGTGAGCGCCTCCCCGCCCTCGCCGATCCAGCGCTCGAGCAGCTTCTCCGCTATGGACACGGCCGTCACCACGTAGTTGCTGCAGAAGCACGCCGCCGCGTGGTAGAGCTGCCGCTCGGACGGCGGAACCCGGAACGGAATCCCGCCCAGCGCGCGCGCCAGATTCTCCGCCGCCTCCAGCGCCGGCTCGTCTCCGTCCACGGCCATATACACGCCATCAAATTTATCCTCGGGTTTGGAGAAGCTCTGCAGCGGATGCAGGCTGCCTATGCTGTACCCCTCTTCCTTGAGCGGCCTGAGCGCCGGCGTCCCAACCGACCCGCTGATATGCAGGAAGATTTTCGCCACGCCACCCGCGGGCGCCTTGCCCAGTTCGTCCGCCAGATGCAGCGCCGTAAGCGCTATCTTGCGATCCGGCACGCCCAGCACCACCACGTCCGCCTCGCGGGCCAGCGCCGCGTTGTCCGTTCCGACCGCCAGGCCCAGCACCTCACTTGCCGCGCCCGCCGTCAGATCCGAAGAGGTCGTGGCTCCCTGAAGCGTGTACCCCGCATCCACAGCGCTCTTCTTGCCGAGCGCCAGCGCAAGAGAGCCACCCGCTCTGCCTGCGCCTATCACACCTACTTTCATTCCAATCCTCCTCCACAAAGACCGCACCAGACCGAAAAAAAAGCGCCTCCTGCCGGAAACGCATAAAAATCCCTTGGTTTCTCGTCCCGGTCCTGATCTCATGATCCGTGCGATTCTCTTGTTAAGCCTTCCGGTCCTGTGCCTTTCCCGGGTTAGGTTCCTACGGATACCGTCCCTCACAGGCCGCGGCTTCTTGCCTCTTGCGTGGGAGCCTGCTGTGCCCCCCGCTTCACCCCGCCGGCAGCGCCCGCAAGATGATTACCCCGATAGTATTGCATAAGGGGGCCTGAATTACAAGCCCCCTTTTTTCATTTTATTTCCGTCAGCCCGCCTGCGATTCGAGCGGCTTCTGATACACAAACGTGACTCCCTGCGCGCTGAGCGTCACCGTGGTTCCGTCGTACGTGCCCCAGACCTCGTCCGATGTCCCGCGCGAAAGCACCACCTGCGTCGCGTCGACAATTTCATAGTCGTCCCACGTGTCTGCCTCGCCGTCCTTATAGCCCGTAGCACCCGAAGCGGTAAATATCATGGTCATATTCCCGCCCATGGCCGACACCAGACTCGAGCCTTCATACGCGTAGCCGGAGACGGTCGCCCGGATAAGCACGTACGCACCCTGAATAATCCGCTCGCCTATCTTTATGTCGCAGTTGGTCACCCAGGCCGCGGAATCCGAGTAGTCGCCCAGCTCCAGGAACGCCGCCTTGGCGTCCTCGTAGCTGCCGCTGTTATACTTGCTCTTCGCGCCGTCGTACTTGACCTTCTTCTCGTACTCCACCTTGGCGGCCTTGGTCGTCTCAATCTTCGCCTTGGCATCCGAGTAGTCGCCCAGATCCTCGTAGACCGCCACCGCGTCGTCGTACTCGTTCTGCGACACCAGATACGCCGCCTTCTCGTACTTGGTGCTCTTTATGCGGTCCGCGGAATCCTCGTACTTGCCGAGCTTCTCGAATATCTCTATCGCCTTGTCAAACTCGTATGCGGCAATTAAGGCTTCCGCCTTCGCGTACTTGGTGCTCTTCACCTTTGTTTCGCAATTCTCGTAGTCGCCCAGCTCTTCGTAGAGCGCTATCGCCTTGTCGAACTCTTTCGCACGCAGATAGTCGTTCGCCCACTGGTAGCGCGCCTCTTTCGCTTTTTCCTCCGAGTCCTTGAAGCCGCCCAGGTCGTCGAACGCGGCGGCCGCAGCCTCCCAGTCCTTCTGGGCAAGCAGCGTGTCCGCATCCTTATAGTGGCTGCTCGGAATCAGGTACAGCACCGCGAAAAGCGTTATGCCTACGCCCACCGCAGCCACCGCGGCCGCGATGATAATGATGAGTTTCTTCTTGCTCTTCTTGGGGGGCTGCCCGCCCGCGCCCACAGGCGGTACGCCCGGGCCCGGCGGCGGCGGGGTCGCACCCTGAAGCGGCGGCACACCCGGCGGGGTCGGTCCGCTAACCGGCGGGACTGCCGCGCCTACTGGCGGCGGCGGGGCCGCACCTTGGAGCGGCGGCACACCCGGCGGGGTCGGTCCGCTAACCGGCGGCGGAGCCGCGCCTACTGGCGGCGTAGCTGCCGGGGGAACCGGGGTCGCTACTGCCGGTGTTTCAGGCACCGGCGCGGCGGCCGGTTCTGCGGCTACCGGCGTAACAGGCGTCTCTGGCGGCGCCTGCGCTGCGGCCGACTCTGTGACCACCGGCGTAACAGGCGGCGCCGGCGCTGCGGCCGGTTCTGCGGCCACCGGCGTAACAGGCGTCTCCTGCGACGGCGGCGCTGCGCCGTACTGAATCATCTGCGGTGCATCCTTCTTCTCGTCCATTTTTTTTGTCTCCCTATCCCTACTGTGGCTATGCGTTTTCGCGCACCCATCCGGCGAACGCCTCCGCGAACGCCGCGAGCGAACTGCGCTTATGTTCGCTCGTAATCTCCCCGTCCGCTCCCAGGACGGTGGCCACTTCCGCTATCATCTGTTCCGGCTGCGCCATAAGCTTGAGCCCCAGAAAATTCATAGGCTGCCGGATGTGCTGGTTCGCCAGTGCGCCGCCCAGATTCCCCGGCGACTGGCTTATGAGCGCCGCGGGTTTCCCCGCCCACTGGTTGGCGCCCGCAGGTTTGCTCGCTATGTCGAGCGCGTTCTTCAGAACGGCCGGAAACGACCGATTGTACTCCGGCGTGACAAACAAAAAGGCATCCTGCGCCGCGACCGTCCGCCGAAACGCCGTCCATGCCTCGGGCGCCGCGCCCTCATCATCCAAATCCTGATTGTACATGGGAAGATCCGCGAGATCGATAAACGTCGCCGCGAAGTCGGCAGGAAAAAGCCCGGCCACATACCGCGCCACGCGCTTGGAATACGAGGCTTTCCGAAGGCTCCCCGCTATCACGCCAATACAAATTTTGCTCATTCAAGTTCACACTACCAACAGGTCCCTTATCTCTAAAGGCAGTATACCATAGCCGGCGGGCAAGTCACTCCCCCAACAGCAGAATTTCCGTAGCCTGCACGATTTTTTCGTTTCGGTCCGGCCGCCACCCCGAAAAGGGCCTTCGCACCCGGCCCACGGTCACGATTTTTCAAGTAGGGTGCAGAAAAAAGGCGATGTAAAGGGTTACATGCGGGAAACCCCTGCCCCGAAACGCAAAAATCGTGCAGCGAAAACGTTTACGGCCGGCCAACCCTGCACAATACCTGAAAAACCGTGTACGCCCTACCCGCGCAGAATCTTCTCGAGCGGCCTTCCCTTGGCGAGTTCGTCCACCATCTTGTCGAGCCAGCGGATTTTCTGCATGAGCGGGTCGTCAATGTCCTCCACGCGCACCCCGCAGACCACGCCGGTTATCTTGCCGGCATCCGGGTTCATGCGCGGCGCTTCCCCGTAGAAGGTCTCGTGGTCCGCCTCTTTATCGAGCTGCGCCTGAAGCCCGGCGGCATCGTAGCCGGTCAGCCAGAAGATGCAGGTGTCCACCTCTTCTTTGCTGTGGCCTTTGCGCTCCGCCTTGGCGACCAGCATCGGATAGACCTTAGCGAAGGGCATACGGTACACACGCTCGTTGTTCATTCTGGTTTTCTCCCTGATTCCTGAGATAATGGTGCGCGCGGAGGGACTTGAACCCCCACACCGAAGTACCGGGACCTAAACCCGACGCGTCTGCCAGTTCCGCCACGCGCGCACAAATCCACGCAAAGATTATATAGGCCGCGCCCCCGTTTTGCAACGAAGATACAGCACCGGTACCCGTGTGCTATAATCGCCTTAAGACTTAATGGAGGTAACGGAGATGAATTGCGATAACAAGAACGAGTGCCCTTGCACGTATACCTGCGCGAACCACGCGAAATGCTGTGCCTGCGTGGCCTACCACAACCGCGACGGCGACTTCCCGGCGTGCTTTTTCTCCGCGAAAGCGGAGAAAACCTACGACCGCAGCTTTGAGCGGCTTGTGGCGGACAGGAACGGACGATGATTTTCGAATACCAGCTTTCCGCGAAGCGGGAAGACTTCTACGACATTACCGCCCAGGTAAGTGAAGCCGTGGCAAAGAGCGACGTGCAGGACGGCGCCGCCGTGGTTTACTGCCCGCACACGACGGCCGGCATAACAATCAACGAGGACGCAGACCCGGATGTGGTGCGGGATCTGCTGTTCGCGCTCAGTAAGACCTACCCGGACCGCCCCGAGTTCCGCCATATGGAAGGCAACAGCGCGGCGCATCTGAAAGCCAGCGTCATAGGCTCGAGCGTCACCGTGATAATCCGCGGCGGCCGCCTCCTCCTCGGCACCTGGCAGGGTATCTACTTCTGCGAGTTCGACCCGCCGCGCTCCCGCAAGTATTACGTGAAGATTCTGCGCGCCTGAGTTTCAAAAAAAGAAAAGGGCTGCCTCTACCAGGGATGGGAGTATTATGAGACAGCCCCGCAAACAGTCGCCCGCCTTTTGGGATAGGGGTAAGATGGCAGGCTCGCCTTGCATGCAACAATAGTTGTGGGAGAGATGAATGCATGAAGGCATGATTGTAAAATGCTATTTAATTTTTATTCGGCACGATCAGCCATATCGTCTCGGACAGTCCGTCCGATAATTCTGCGTTAAAGCAATACATGCCGCTGCTTATGCGTTCCAGGCCCGCTGCCGGTATGGTCAGGACGAGGACGCCGCCGTCAATGTAAGCCGCGTACCGGCTCGCCTCTACCACCTTGCCGCCGAAGAGCAGCGCCGTGAAGGAGGCTTCCCCCGCATCTACATATGCCGTCATATCCGTCGTGCCGTCGTATGTTCCAAAATGTTTTTTCACTGTATGTATGTCTGCCTTCCCCACTGCCGTTTCGGATCCCTCGTATGCGTTCATGGCATACTGCATGCTCTCCTCTTCCAGTTCGGGACGCGCCTTTTTCGAGTCGTCCGCAAACACCAAATATCCTGTAAACGCCACTGCAATAAGCAAAAACAGCGTTACGATTAGCATAACTTTGTAGCCGCTTCCTTTTGAAGACCTTGCCACATTCAATCCCCCCTCGCTGGTCCCGCCGGCCTGCTGCCGGGCTTAGAACCATTACCTCTCTTATGTCTCAATTATGGGGGAAGGAAAAAGGAAAAAACACGCCCTGTTTTGCACTTTTTTTCGCGCACACATCACCCAAAGGGGTGAGGCTCCCGGAAAACCGAATTGCCGGCGCGAGGCCGGCAATTCCATACAAAATATCTATGCGTGTTTCCTTTTACAGCAGGCGCCTTTCGTTGGCGATTCTTATGGCATCCACGTTGTTCTGCGCGCCGAACTTAGCGTAGATGGTGTTCAGCACCGTCTTGACCGTGTTCACCGAGATGCCCTGTTCCTCCGCTATCTCCGCCCGGGAAAGCCCCCGTGACAGATCCGTCAGTATCATCTTCTCGCGTTTGGTAATCTCCATGGCTTCCACCGCGTCCTCCTCCTGCCGGTGCGCCGCGCACAGGAACTTCTTGCGCTTGGCATACACCGAGGAGCGCCGGTGGATGGTCTGCAGCCAGCTCTTGGGGATGCCCTTCACCCCGCCGCCCGGCTCCTTCATGGCCGCCGCAATCAGCGTGCGCATCTCCGCGCCCAGCCGGATAAACACCATGTCGAAATGGTTGGGCTGCGCCATCTTGTACGCCTCGCGCAGCGCCTCGTAGGACTCCTTCTTGCGCTTGACGTTGTACAGGCACACCGCCTCTATGGACTTAAGCGTCAGCCGCCCTATGAGGTACTCGTGCAGGCTGTTATCGGCTTCTATATAACTCAGGATGTCGCGATACCGCTTGTCCTCCAGCAGGATGCGCAGCTTGGTTATGTGCATGTAGTCCTCGGTGAACCGCGAGGGCTGGTCGGTGCCCAGCTCGAAGTCCGTGCGCAGCCAGGTGGCCACCTTGTCCATTTCCCCGAGGGCCGCGTAATAAAAGCCGCAGACCACGTCGTAGTTAATCGAACGGTACAAGCCGGGCGAGGTCTGGTAGAGATTGTCCGCGTCGCTCTTGACCGACTGCAGGCGGTCGAAGTCGCCGTCGGCTATGGCGTTCATAATCCGGAACAGCAGCGCGTGGTACTGGATGATAACCTGCCCACCCTGCCCCGCGTCGCGGTAGGCCTTCACCGCGTGTATGTCGCCGTTCTTCGACTCGCCGCGGAAGTACATATACTCCGCCAGCGCCAGATCGTACATGCCCGCGCCGCAGCCGTTGACCGTTTTCTCCAGATAGAACACCGCCCGCTTGAGCGCATCGAGGTACTCCTCCATGGCGCCCTTCCGCTCCGTGCCCACGAGCAGCGCGCTCGCGCCTATGTGAAGCACCGTGTGGTCGCCCTTCTCCAGCCACGGGATACTCTTGTCGCACAGGTAGGCCTGCTCCATGGATTTGTCAAAGTCGTATTTGTCCGTGACCGGCGCTATGAGCATTTGCGCCAGGCCCAGACCTACGTATTCGCTGCCCAACACGAACGTGTTAAACGGCCCCTGCGGTTTGCCGGAATACTCCTCTATGACGGCGGTGGCTTCCGCTATGGCCTCCTCAAACCGCCGCAGGCAGATGAGCAGCCGCACGCGCAGAACGAAATACTCCGGCACCTGTTGCAGCGTCTCCGCCGGCCCGCGGGAGAGCGTGTCGTAGAAGAACTGCGCCGTGCTCTGCGGAATCTCCTGCGGGAGCAGGTGGCCTATGCGGATTATGTCCCGCCAGTCGCCCGCCGCCTCGTAGAACGAAACCGCGTCCGTCTTGTAATCTATGGCCTCGTACCAGCGTGCCGCCTCGCGCCACGTCTCGAGCACCTCGTCCTCGGTAAGCTCGCACTGCTTGGTCCTGAGCCACTCCCGCAGGAGCTGGTGCAGGCTGTACGTGCACAGCATGGTGTCGTGGCGCACGAACGAGACCTTGGTGTCGAGCTCCTTCTGGAGCCGCTCGTCCTTGGCCAGCTCTCGCACGAGCCCGTCCGGCAGGTAATCCAGAAGCGACATGCGCACGAGCAGCTTAAGCAGGTCGCTGTCCACCTCGGCGGAAAACTGCCGTTCTATAAACATCTGAATGTTGGCGCGGAACGCGTTGCGCGCCACCATGGCCTCCGTGTCGGACCGCGCGCTCTGCCGCAGCATGGTCTTCTTGAGCAGCTTGCCCGCCAGGTTCACCGCGAACGCCCACCCTTCCGTCTCCTGGTAGATGGTCGCGCTGGTCTTGCGCGAGGACGGCGCGCCGATAAACTCCAGATAGTCCGCCACTTCCTGCTCCGTAAAGGAAAGCTCCGCCTCCGTTATGGTTTCGGTGCTCGACTTCAGGAACCGGAACTCGCTGGCCATCCGGGAGCCCGGCTGGGAAATAATAATCCGCGTGATATTCGCCGGCCCTTCCTCCGCGCTATGCGATATGAGTTTCAGAATCTTCTCGTTCGTAATCAGATGGGCGTTGTCGTAGACGATAAAAAACGTATCGGTCTGAATGACGTCGTGCAGCACGTCCAGATACTGCTCGTACTGCAGGTCGGACTCCGGAAAGCCTATCTCCGCCACGCTCTTGGAGAAGTAGGGATCCAGCTTCGCGGAGCTGCGAATGAGCGTCTCCCAGAACCGCATAGGATTGTTGTCGCGGTCGGAAAGCGCAAACCAGAGAGCCTTGTTCGGACTGTTTACTATGAACTGATGGACGGCGCAGGTCTTGCCGTAACCGGAGTTCGCGCTGATGGTCACCAGTGACTCCTGACTCGCCTGCAGAAGGATGTCATTGATACGCGGTCTGAGCAGCAAGGTGTGTTGCTGCGGGATGTTCCGAGGCGCTCCCCCCTCGATTATCCCCAAATCTTTCTTATCCAAATCTGTCTCTCCCGAGTTTCTTCACTCTACTCTTACCCAAGCAGTCTACCCCCGGATGTCACCCCCTCGAATACCTAAGATGCCAAAAGCATGTCTGCTTTCTGTAATCAGATATGCCTACTATTTTGTCAACGCGAAGCCAACCAAGCATGCCGAAAAAACCGGTTACGCATATGCGACCGCCAGCCGCGCTTCCGAACGTGTCGGTGCAGCCGTGCTATAATTCCATTTGGGCACCTGGATGCCCCCCCGGTTACCGTCAACCGTAAACCCATAGCAGGTTAAGATGCGAAAACTTGTGCGAACGTGTGCTGTCACTTAAGATTAGTCAAACTAATATCGTGTCCCCTTACAAGAATACTCTTACCCGTTTTCTGAGAATGAAAACATAAAAATATTCTATTCTGATATTGTTTTATACCCTAAAGATTCGTAGCTGAAAATATTTCTTTCGGGTACTTTTCATACTGTACCGCAAAAAGTTTCCACCTGTCAATACACAAAAATGATATCCCCGAAGAGAATTTTGCCCGGCTTCCGCGTTCTGCATTTCTGCCCCCCCAGGTTATACCGAGAAAGCCGGGCTACCGCTAAGTTATACGGCGAACGCAGACTCCTGGACCACCTGAGCGAACTGATCGGCGACCCGGAGAAATACGTCCACCAGAGCGGGGTCGAAATGCGTCCCGCGCCCTTCCAGTATTATGGCCTTGGCCTCTTCCGTGCTGAACGGTTTCTTGTAAGGCCTGGCCGAGATGAGTGCATCGTAAACGTCGGAGATGGCCATGAGCCTCCCCTCGAGCGGAATGTCCGTCCCCTTGAATCCGTACGGGTAACCGGTGCCGTCCCACTTCTCGTGGTGGTAGCCGGCTATGCGTCCCGCGTGCCGGAGGAAGCTGTGGTCCGGCGCGTTCTGCTCTATCTGCCGGATGGCCGTCACCCCGATCTTGGGATGCTGCTTCATGATCTCAAACTCCTCGTCCGTGAGCTTGCCCGGCTTGTTGAGAATCAAATCGCTTATGCCTATCTTCCCCACGTCGTGCAGTTTGGCGGACTGAATCAGATAGTTCATGTCCCAGCCCTCGGTCTCCGCCGCGTAAAGCCCGTCTTCCAGCATGGCGTTCACCAGAATCTCGAGGTACCGCGACGTGCGCTCTACGTGGCCGCCCGTCACGTCATCCCGAAACTCCACCAGATTGGCCACCGTGCCGAGCACCGCGTCCTGCAGCGCCAGCACCTGCTCCGTCTTGGACTTGACCATGGTCCCGAGCCGGTCGTTAAAGTCCTGCAGCTGCCGCCGCTGTACCACCAGCTCCAGATGATTTTCAATCCGCTTAAGCAGAAGCGGCGCGGAAAACGGCTTGGTGACATAGTCGATGCCCCCCAGCGACAGTCCCTCCAGCTCGCTTCCCTCGCCGGTCATAGCCGTCAGGAAGATTACCGGAATCTGCCGCCATCGCTCCGTAGCCTTGAGTTTGCGAATGGCATCGTAGCCATTCATGTCCGGCATTTCTATGTCGAGCAGAATCAGATCTGCATCCACACTCTCCAGTAGGTCGAACATAATCTCGGCTGAAGGAACGGGGTAAACCTTGTACTGCTCCTTGAGCATGTTCTTTCCCGCGGACAAGTTCGTCGGATTGTCGTCCACGAGCAGAACCGTTTTTCTACCGTTAACCATAATTACCCCCCTTTCTAATTTCCGATTTCCTTGGCGAGTCGCTGGGCAATGTTAGCGAACCCCGCCATATCCAATTGTTCGCGCAGCCACTCGACCAGTGCGTTCCCCTCTTCATACGCATACTGTTCGAGCGCTTCCATGGCTGCGTCCGCTTCGTCTATATCGAAAGCCAGCGCCGCGTCCCGCAGTTTTTCGAGCACGGCGGCGTCCGGACATTTCTTCACTTCCTTTGTATGGGTGGCGTCTATCTTCTCTATGAGCCCGGCCAGTTCCCAGATCAGCTCGCGCACGCGCTCCACGAACGCCGCGTTGTTCTCCGAGACGAACGCAAAGTCCCCG
Organism: Eubacteriales Family XIII. Incertae Sedis bacterium; assembly: GCA_031272485.1. Classification (GTDB taxonomy): domain Bacteria; phylum Bacillota; class Clostridia; order Peptostreptococcales; family Anaerovoracaceae; genus JAISTV01. The sequence goes on along the minus strand of JAISTV010000017.1, from coordinate 51,457 downwards.
GACTTGGCCGCCTTCTCCAGAGCCTCCGCCTTGTTGCCGAGCGAAGCCGCCCCTATGTTCCGGCTGGCGCTCTTCATTCCGTGGACAATGATGGCGTAATCCGCTAACGCTTCTTTGGTCACTTCGCTCGCCCTGTCCGCCAGGCCGGGGGTGTTCCTCTCAAAGGAGCGCAGCACGTCGAGGTACATCTCCTCATCGCCGCCAAACTGCATGACGGCGCTGTCTATGTCCACACCCCGCAGGTGCAGCCCCTCGAAGAGGCTTTCCGCGGGCGCCGCGGCGGCCGGGGAATCGGCAGTCGCCGTGCCCACCTTCTCGCCGGCCGCAGCCAGCTCCTTTTCCAGCTTCTTATCGCGCACCCAGCGATTAATAATGTCGTCCAGCTTGATGATATCTATCGGCTTGCTCAGGAAGTCCTGGAAGCCCTTGTTCTTAAACATCTCCTCGTTGCCCACCAGCGCGTTGGCCGTGAGCGCGATAATCGGCAGCCCTCTTGCATAGTCCGTCCCGATTTCGTTTTTGATAATCCGCGTGGCCTCTATGCCGTCCATCTCGGGCATCATGTGGTCCATGAACACGGCGTTGTACTTCACGTCGGCCTTCTGAATCTGCTCTATGGCCGCCCGCCCGCTCATGACCGTATCCACCTGCATACCGTACGGCTTGAGCAGGCCGCGGGCCACGTCCAGGTTGGTCGCCACGTCGTCCACGACCAGCACGCGCGCATAGGGAATAAAGGCGCGCACAAAGCTGGCATTGCGGTCACGCTTCCGGTCCGCATAACGGAACGAACGCAGATTTTCCACCACCGCCGCGCCTATGGTCTCGCCGGTCACCCATCCCTGCTGGACGCGCATATGGAACACGCTGCCCTCGCCGTAGACGCTCTCCACGGTGAGCGAGCCGCCCATCATCTCCACCATGCTGCGGGTTATGGCCAGCCCCAGGCCGGTGCCCTCTATCTTTCGGTTCGCCTTGGTGTCCACCTGGCTGTACTCGCCGAACACCTTGCCCAGGTCCTCCGGCTTGATGCCTATGCCCGTGTCGCGCACGTCGGAAACCAGCCACATGGTCTCGGGCCTCTCCGGGTCGCGCTCGCAGCGGACGGACCAGAGAACCTCGCCCTCCTTGGTGTACTTAAACGCGTTGGAGAGCAGGTTGTTGAAAACCTGTTTGATGCGCAGCTCGTCGCCGAACAGCCGCGCCGGCAGGTCGCCGGTTATATCCAGCTTGAACTCTATAGGCTTGCTGCCTATGCGGATGATATTCAGCGTAATCGTATCGTTAATCAGGCTGGGGATGTCATAGTCCACCGGCACCAGCTCGAAATTGCCGCTCTCAATCTTGGACAGGTCGAGGATGTCGTTCACCAGACCCAGCAGCGTCACGCCGGAGTTGTAGATCTTCTCTACGTTCCCGCGCACCTCTTCCTCCTCGTAGTCCTGCGTGAGCGTCAGCTCGGAGAGGCCAATGACGGCATTCAGAGGCGTCCGCATCTCATGGCTCATGTTCGCCAGGAAGTGGCTCTTCGCGTTGCTGGCAGCCTCCGTGGCGCGCGTCTGCTCCTCGAGCTGCTCGGTCCGCTGTGCCACGAGGGATTCGAGCTGGTTTTCGTGCATGCGCCGGTGCCGCATAAGCAGCAGCAGGACGAAGATGAGCGCCGCGAGAAGCGCGCACACGCCTATCATGTAGACCGTCTGCTTCTTGGCCATCTGCTTCTCGTAGTCGAAGGTCATGTGCTTCCAGTCGCTGGTTATGCCGTCCGTGTCTATGAGGAAGAGCGCCTTGTTGATTATCCCGACCAGGATGGCCTGGTCCTTGTTGAACCCGAACTGCGAGTCGGCCGAATAGTCGAACTGCAGGTTGGTCTTGAACCCGCTGCGCTCCATATAATTCGAGATAATGAGCAGCCCCTTCTCGTTGGCCATAACATAGTCGACTTCCCCGGCCTCGAGTCCGTCGAAGGCGGCGTAAAGATCGGGGTACTGCGTGGTATTGCCGTTGCTGGGGAACCACTCGTTATACATGGCCTCGTAGGCCGAGTCGGTAATCAGGCCTATGTTCGCGTAAAGCACCTGATTCAGCGAAATGGCCGCCGTGTCCGAGCGCGAGATGAGCACGTAGTGGTCCTCCGCGTACGGGTTGCTGAAGAGGAACTTGGTCTCCCGCTCCGCCGTGTGCAGAAGCTCGGCGACCATGTCCACGTCGCCGTTTTCCAGCATGGCGAGAATGTCCGACCAGCTCGTATCCGGCTGGTTCTTGATGTGGAAATGCAGACCCGTAATGTCCGTAATCTGCGCCAGGATGTCTATGACTATCCCCGCGTACTCGCCCTCTTTCTCGTTGTAGAAGTTCACCGGGTAGTTCGAGTAGCTCACCGCAATCTTTATGGGCGTGCCGTTCGTTATGTGCTCCTCGTACCACGCCGCCTCCTCCTCGGACAGGTTGGTCTTAAAGACGTGGTGGCAGAATTCCGTGTAGCCTTGCGTATATAGGTCGTTCATCTCCGCGAGGCCGCCCTGCGAGAGGTAAAGGTCTATTACGTCCAGGATGGGCTGGTACTCCTCGTAGGAAGTGGTTATGCCCAGCTGCTTGTAGGTGAGCGGGCTGAACGTGGAGACGGTTATGTCGTCCAGTATCGTCACGCCTTCCACCTGCGAGGAGTCGGAGACGAACGCGTCTATCTCGCCGCTGCGCAGAAGCGCCAGCGCCTCGTCGCGGTTCGCCACGGCTATGTCCTCGTACTCGAATTCTATCTCGCCTTCACGCTGATTGACCAAGATGCGGCTCTGCCCGTTGTTGAGGAACGCCAGGCGCACCGGTCGCTCCTTGGCTATGTACTCAAACGGGGTGGCGTCGTTTAAGCGGGCCATCTTCACGGCGCGCTCCACCATGGTTTGTGTCTGGTAGACGGTGCTCAGGTCCGCGCCGGTCACCACGAAATCGCCGGAGAAGTCCACTTCCCCGAACCGGACCATGTTGGGCAGCTCCTGAAAATCCACGACCACGGTCTCAAACTCCACGCCGAACAGATCCGAGAGCCGGTAGCTGACCAGCTCGCCGAATCCGGCCGGATTCCCGTCCAGGCCAATGAAACACTCCGAGCTCTTTCGCATGCCGTAGGTAAACGTGTCGTGCTCCTTGAGGATGGCCTCTACGGCCGCTATCTGCTCCTCTGTTATGCCGGGAATCTTGCGAAAGTCGTGAATCTCGCGCATCTGCGCTTCGTTTGCCTCGCTGTTTCCGCTCGCGGCTTCCACCTGCATAACGGAAAAGCTGAGGACAAAAACAGTGACGAACAAGATGAGCGCTATAAGCGCCTTACTGTGTCTTTCCGATAACCCCATAAATTTTCGTTGCCGAAACTCCATGATAAGTCCCCCCGGTGTGCTTCCACGCCCGCAGCTTTACGCGCCGCGCGGCGTATCCCCAAATCTCTTAACTTTATCGTAGTTTGCAGTTTAACGGAGGGGCGGAGAAAAAAACACACACCGTTTTGAAAAAGTTTTTTGCGACTTCTCACCCAAAGAACGGGGGGCTCCGGCGGGCGTTTTCACCCTTTCGGGTGGGGTGGCTATAAACCGCTCGGCGGAACGAAAAGAGGCGCGCCGCGGCGCGCCTCTCTTAATTTTGCTTGGGATTTTCCCGGGCGGTAAGCTACCGCTTGTTGGAATTTCTCCAGATTTTCTGGTCTTCCGCCTGCTTAATGAGCTCCTCGCGGAAGTCCGGATGCGCGATGTTCACGAGCGCTTCGGCGCGTTCCCACGTGCTCTTGCCCTTGAGGTTCGCTATGCCGTACTCGGTGACGATCATGTGCGTGGCCATTCTCGGCGTGGTGACTATGGCACCAGGCGTGAGGATGTTCTTGATGGTGGAAGTGCGCGTGCCGTCCTTGAGTTCCTTGGAGGAAGCCATGCAGATGAAGCTCTGGCCGTTCTTGGACTTGAAGGCGCCTTCTACGAAGTCAAGCTGCCCGCCCGTGCCGCTTATGTGGCGCGTGCCCACGGTCTCGGAAGCGACCTGCCCGTAGAGGTCCACCTCGATACAGGCATTAATGGAAACGAAGTTGTCGATCTGCATAATGATGCGCGGATCGTTCGTGTAGTCTACCGCGTAGGCTACCACCGACGGGTTGTCGTCTATGAACTCGTACAGTTCCTGCGAACCCATGGCGAACGCAAACACCTGCTTATACTTGTCGATGTTCTTGTACGCGCCGGAGATCTTGCCGGCCTTGTACATCTCGAGGTACGCGTCCACGTACATCTCGGTGTGCACGCCCAGATCCTTCAGGTCGCTGCCCGCGATGGCGGTACCGACCGCGTTCGGCACGCCGCCTATGCCCAGCTGCAGGCAGGCGCCGTCCACGAGGAGCGGGGTGATGTAGGAAGCGATCTTGCTCTCAATTTCGCTCGGAAGCGCCGGGGCAAGAATCGGAAGCGGGGTGTCCGCCTCAATTACATAGTTGACCTGGGAGATGTGGATACAGTCCTCGCCGCCGCCCAGTACGCGGGGCATGTTCTTGTTGACTTCCAGAATGGTTATGCCGCCGTTCTTCTGAGCGGTCTCGTGGGCTGCCATCGCAGAAGCATTGCCGGCGCCCCAGCTGAAGAAGCCGTGCTTGTCCATGGGGCTTACCATTGCCACAAATACGTTATCCGGTACGCAGTTGTTGCGGGTCATGGTCGGGTTCTCGTGGAACTTCATGGGGATGTAGTACAGGCCGTTGCCCACCCACTTTTTATCGTGCGCGGATACATGCCAGGAGTTCCATGTGAATGTTTCCAGATTCGGGTCGTTTTCAAGGGTGAAGTGCGGATAGGCGCCTATGTCGCAACGGATCTTCACGTCGGTGAGTTCCTTCTGCCTCTTGGACAGCGCCTCTTCGAACGCATAGCTTGCGCCCACGCCGAATGCATACTCTACCCAGTCACCGGATTTCACGGTCTTCGCGGCATCATCAGCGGATACCAGCTTCTCTTGGTACATCTTCTTCCAGTCCAATTTTCTATTCCTCCTTTGATTACGTAGATAAATGTAGATAGATTATCTTTACAAACTTGTGTAATCATTATTCTACACGAAAACCCGCGGCAATGCACCTGTTATTTTCGCCAAACCGCGCGGGAGGGTTATCGCACGTCTTCCTTGACCTCCTCGGGGGGCGCCTCCAGTTGTTCGGGGTGGCGCAGGGCTTTCAGGAAGCGGTGCATGGCGTGTACGTAGGTGGCGCCGTTGCAGCAGCGCTCGTCCGTGCAGACTTTCATCTGGTACTTGCCGCGGTTGTTTATGTCCACGCCCAGTGAGATGAAGCAGCTCGTGGTGCCAAACTCGTAGAGGTGGTGGTAGATGGGGTACGCCCGGATGGACGCCATGTTCGTGAAAAACACCGAGGTGTGAAACGGGCTGGCGTCTATGATGCTCTTGGGCAGCCAACCGCGCCGGTCGGCGAACTTGATGAGGCTCACAAGGAACGAGGGGATGAGCGGCACCGCGAAGATGGAGCTGAGCAGCTTGTCCATGCTGTTGCTCGTGGCCGCCTTGCGGTTCTCGTCTATGGCCTCCGTCACGCGGCGCGCCACCTCGTCTATGGTCTCCTCGCCGGTGAAGCACAGCTTGACCACGGTCTCCTCGGCAGAGGGTTTCTCCCCGCCGCGGTCGCGCTCCTTGAGGGTGACGAAGCTCGTCCAGATTCCCTTGCGGGCGTAGATCTTCTTGGAAATCGAAAACCGGTTGATGGCGGGAATCTGCGCCACCGTCCGGATATATGCCGCCAGAATGCAGGCCATCATGGGGATAACCACCCCGTCCTGCTTGCGCCTGCCTATGTAGTTCATCAGTATGTCGTAGGGGAAATCCACCGCCATCATGTTCGTCGCGTCGTAGCGCTGCGGCATGATGTACGGGATTACCTTGTCGAAAGGCGGAATGCTTTTCACCTTTCTTCCGTCGGGCCTGCCCATCCTTCTTTTACTCCTTGTTACTCGTCAATAGTATCAGCAGCCTGCCTCTGCGCACATAAATCTCTGCCGCCTGGCCGGGGAGGAACTCGTTGCTTACCCCGATCGGCCAGGAAGACGTGAGCACCGCGTTTTCAAGCGGCCAGCGCGCGCCGGTGATCCACACACCCAGACTCTGCTCCTCGAAGGAAAACACCGAGAAGCGGCAGCCTTCCGCGTAGGGCAGCGTCAGGTGACCGCAGTCTCCTTCCGGCGGGAGGGCCGGCTGCGCGTCCGCGTCCGCGGGCTCTTGCATTGGCGCCGAGGTCTCCAGCCCCGCGAGGAACTGATAGACGTTCTTCTTCACCCCGTCGAGCATAAGGGCGCGGGCGGTGCCGTCCACAATCCGGGCGCGGCACTGCATGTCCGTGAGGTACGAGAGCGTCTGCAAATTCGCATAGGTATGGTCTATCCGGCCGGACAGCCCGCCGAGGATCAGAAAGTCCTCAAAGCCGCGGCTCATGCCGTACCGGACGCTTGCCATGGTGTCCGTTTCGTCCTTGTCTGCGGGGAGCGTGAGGATTTGCGTGCCTGGCGCAGGGTCCGGCGGCGAAGAGGAATCGAAGTCCCCGACCACCGCGTCCGCTATGAGACCTGCCTCGCGGGCGAACTCTTGTCCTCCGTCTGCACAAACAATAAAATCTCCGTCGCGCAATACGCCGGATGGGACTCTCCCGTCTGCCTGCTGCGCCGTGATTATAACGCAGCGGTCCTTTTTCTGACCACCATTTCCCATGTCGCTCTATTATAAACGGAAAGCGGCGCGGGGGCAATTCTTTCGCGAAGTTTGGCGCGCCGACTTCCCATCAAAATGCAGATGGGATATACTAAAATTACATGTGAAAACTGATTGATAAAGGAGAACGCTATGCCTATCATGACGGGAAAAGAGTATCTGGAGAGTTTGCGGGACCTGAAGACGCAGGTCTACATGTTCGGCGTGCGCGAGGCGCAGTGGGTGGACCACCCGATTCTGCGGCCCACGCTCAACGCGGCGGCCATGACGTACAACCTCGCGGCAAATGCGGAGGGCCAGGAGCTTTTCACCGCGTTTTCCGCCGAGACCGGCAACCGGATCAGCCGCTTTTCCCAGCTGCTCACGAGCGGGACGGACGTGCAGCGCAAGGCGGACATGCTGCGCGACATCTCCTTCCGGACGGCCACGCTTTCCGGGCGCAGCCCCGGGCTGGACGCGCTGAACGCTGTGTTCTCCGCCACCGCGCGGATAGACGAGGAGAGCGGGCAGACCGCCTACCACGAGAACTTCCGCAAGTATCTGACCTACATTCAGGAGAGCGACTTTTCCGTGGGCGGCGCGGCCGAGGACGGCGGCGCGGTGCAGAGCGCCTTCGATGGGGCCGGCCCCTTGCGGATCAAGGAGCGGACGGACGAGGGCATAGTGGTGAGCGGGTGCAAGCGCTTCCCGGCCGGCGCGTTCGGCAGCCACGAATACCTCATCCTGCCCGGCGGCGCCTGCGACGAATCCCAGAAGAACTTCGCGGTGGCGTTTGCGGTGCCGGCGGACGCGGAAGGCCTCTTCCTGCTCTACGGCCGGCGGCCCAGCGACACGCGGCGCCTGGAGGTCTATGCGGACACGGACGTGGGTAACCGCGCGTTCGGGCAGCAGCAGGCCCTCCTCTTCTTCGACAATGTCTTTGTGCCCCACGAACGGGTATTCCTCGCAGGCGAGGCAGCCTATGCCGGCGTGCTCGCGCAGCGGTTTGCGGAGTACCGCGCCCATTCGCTCGCGGCGGAAAAAGCCGGCGTGGGCGACGCGCTTATAGCGGCCGTGCGCCTCGCAACCGAGTACGGCGGGACTTATTACGCGCAGGACGTGCAGGACCCGCTCGCGCGCATGACCGAACTGAACGAAACGCTCTTCGCGCTCGTGACCGCCTGCTCCGCCGGAACGGCGCCGGCATCCGGCGGCAACTGCAAGATAGACCCGGTCTTTACGGCTCTGCTGGAGCGGCCCATTCTGCGGACGCCCACCAAGATCACGCACATAGCGCTCCGAATCATAGCGGAGACCCTGCTCTCCCTGCCCTCCAAGGCGGACTTCAGCGCGGACATCCCGGTTCAGACGGCCGCCGGAAAGACGCTCGGCGAGTGGACGGCCGAAGCCTTCCGCGGCGCCGGCGCCGAGGCTCCCGAGCGCCTCCGTCTCCTGCGCCTGATAGAAGACATCTGCCTGGGCTCCGGCGCCGCCGGCTACTTAGCCGCCCGCGTCCCCCGCGGCTGGCTCTCCCTCCACCAGGCCCTGATCGAAAGAGGCACCGCAGAAAAAGCCGAAGCCCGGATCAAGACGTTAGCAGGGATACAGTAGCCCGCCCCGCCGCTCGCGGACCTCGGTAGGTCTCTAACGACACACCTTGACGACGAGGCCCCAGCCAGGCGGCATAAGCACCGCGGTCTCACCGCGCAACAAAATCCCGGAAATCTGTCCGCTTTTGCAAGTAATGACCCGCCCCGCTCCCCGCGCAGCAGCATGGGAGCCTCTTTTCACCTCGAAAATGCCAGAATTGCTTCCTCTAATAGAAAATGAAGGATTAAGTTGGGATTTGATTTCCACCAACGGGTGCATTACTTGCAATAACGCCCACGAAACGAGTATCCGCCCAACCGATACTCGCGAATAACTGTTTTCCCATTATATCTCCATGGGGTTAAATGTCAATAATAATTATTTATGGGTTGACGCGACTGTTATTTTCTGTTAACATAGCTATATTATGAGATGCAGACGACCACTTTCTTTTGTTTCGCTATCCTATGCCGCCGGCATCGCCGGGTGGTATGTCTTTCGTCCACCTGGGGGGGTAATCCTGTTCGCCGCGCTTCTGGCGGGGCTTTTCTTTTTGCTTCAGGCCAGGGTGCGTTTAGCGAGAGCGGCCGGGCACAGTGCCGGCAGCGCGCCGGAAGCGGGGACCGCACAGGGCAGCGCGTCGCCCCCGCTCCGCCGCGTGCCCGTCCTCGCGCTGGCCATGACGGCTTTCCTGCTCCTGGGGCTATTCCGCTGCGAAGCCGCGCTCACCGCCGAGGACCCGCTCGCGCCTTACGCGCAGCTTCCGTACAACAATCTGCCCGCATCCTACGCGGCCGAGATAGATGCGCCCATCCCCACCCAGACGGGCCGCGTGCTGCAGATTCAGAAGGTGCGGGAACACTCCATGGACGTAATCGTCCGCGCGGACGGGCGAAACCTCCTGCTCCGGATAAAGGGCGACGGCCTTGATCCCGCGGACTACGCCGGCCGCCGCGTCCGCTTCTCGGGACGGGCGCAGCCCCCGCAGGGCCAGCGCAACCCGGGCTGTTTCGACTACGCGCTCTTCTTGCGCGGCAAAGGCGTTCGCATCGTGATTACCTCGGCGGACAGCGCCGTCAGGCGCCTTCCATTGGCGGATGACCCGGTGGGCCGGGCGCTCAGCGGGCTTTTCACGGCCAAGTACCGCTTTCTGGCACGCGCGAAAACGCAGCTGAGCCCGGACGCGTTCGGGATTTTCTCAGGGTTCGTGTTCGGGGACACGGGGGCGCTGTCCGAGGAGACGTACGACCTGTTCAGGCGGGCGGGCATCTGCCATCTGCTGGCGGTGAGCGGGCTGCATATGGGCATCGTGTACCTGGCACTGCTGCGGCTGTTCGGGCACCGGCGCACGCCGCTGACGGCCGCGGTGAGCCTGCTGGCGCTGCTGCTGTACGCGCTGTTTGCGGAGTTCAGCCCGTCGGTGTGCCGCGCGGGGCTCATGATCGGCCTGCACATTCTGGCGGGCGCCACCCATCGGCGCTACGACCTGCTGACGGGGGCGGCCGCCACCGCGCTGGGGCTGCTGCTGCTACGCCCCGCCCTGCTGTTTTCTATGGGCTTTCAGCTGTCGTTTCTGTGCGTGCTCACGCTCTCGTTTCTCATGCCGTTCCTCGGGCGGTTCACGGGCTACCGGGACCTGCGAACAGGCGCACCTCTGCCGGGACGCGGCGTGGGGGCGCTGCGCCGTCGCACCCTGAAGACCTTCCTCGCGGAGTTCACCGGCCGCAAGCTCCTCCCGTTGCTGCTTCTGCAGGGCTGTATGGCGCCCATGACTGCCTACTGCTTCGGCTACATCCCGCTGATCGGCATGTTGCTCAACCTCGTGTTCATCCCGCTCACGGGGCTGCTGCTGCCGGCCGGCCTCGTCTGTTTCCTGCTTTCCGCGGCCGGTGACGCGCTCCCCTCAGCCGCGCCGCTTCTCGAACACATATTCTCGGCCCTCCTCGCCGCGGAGGGCGCCCTCATAGACGGCATGATAAGCGTCACGCGCTTCGTGAGCGGTCTGCCGCTGGCCGGCGTGCCGACCGTCTGCCCCCGCCCGCAGACCGTCTTCCTCTTCTACGCACTCGTCTTCTTCCTCTGCTCGGAGGGCTTCCTCATAATCCGCAGCCGCCACCTCCGCGCCCTGCCCCTCTTCTGCGCCGTCCTCTGCATCCTCCTCGCCGCCCTGAGCCTCGCGAATCCCGCCCTGCGCCGCAACACCGCCGCGCTCACCTTCGTGGACGTGGGCCAGGGCGACTGCCTGCACATCCGCACGCAGGACGGCCGCAACTACCTTGTGGACGGCGGCGGCAGCACGGACTACAACGTGGGCAAGAACACCCTGCTGCCCTACCTGCTCAAGAACGGCGTGGGTCATCTGGACGGCGTGTTCGTAAGCCACCTGCATCAGGACCACTTCGGCGGCATCCGCGAGCTCTCCGAATACATGGACATAGGCCGCGTGTACGTCTACGACGCGAACCGCTACCGCCCCGAGGAGGTCTGCTCCGGCAGCGCCATAAACCCTGCGGACGTGGTCTATTTGGCCCGCGGGGACCGTGTCCGTCTGGGCGCCAATGTCTATGTAGACGTGCTGTATCCGCCCCGTACAGATGAGGTAGCCGAGCGGGCCATGATAGGTGACGGCGAAGACGAGAACCTCACCAGCCTGCTGTTGCGTGTGGACTACGAGGGGGTGCGGACGCTCATGACCGGCGATATGGGCGAGGTGGGCGAAAAAGCCACGCTGGCCCTCGGCGGAGCCGGCATCAGCGCCGACATACTCAAGGTGGGCCACCACGGCAGCCGGTTTTCCACCACGGAGGCGTTTCTGGACGCGGTGGCGCCGGATTACGCGGTCATCCAGAGCGGGAATAACGCGTTCGGGCACCCGACCAGTGAGGTCATTACAAAGCTCTCGGCGCGTGATATAATCTTGCTGAGAAACGACCTTTCCGGCGCAGTGCGCTTTTCTATAAAAGAGGGAAAAATAGTTGAAATCGCAACCGCAGACGGCCGGATTCCGGCAGATTGAACAGGACCTTCGTAACGACGTGTTTCGCACGGCGGGCATTCGCGTCGTCCTGCTGTACGGTAGCGAGGGCCTGCTGGCGGACGTCTACGCCAGGCGCCTTGCCGCGACCTTCCTCATGCCCGGCGCCGAGCCCATGGACGGCGCCACCTTTGACGCCGAGGAGCTGCGCGCCGACACGCTCATAGGGGCCTGCGACACGCTGCCCATGCTCTCCGAGCGCCGCGTGGTCACGGTGAAGAACATCCGCGGCGACGAGAAGAGCCTTGCGGGCGCGGACATGAAACGCCTCGCCGAGTACCTGCCTGAGGTCCCCGCCTCCACCCTGCTGATTCTGAGTGCGGACAGCGTGAGCAAACGCTCCGCCCTGTATAAGAACGCCCTGAAAGACGGGAAAACCTACGCCTTCGACCGCCTGGAACGGTCCGACCTGAAGGCCTTCGTCAAAAACCGCTTCGCGCAGGCCGGCAAGCACGCCGATGCCGAGAGCGTGGACGCGCTGATTGCGGCGTCCGGCTACCTGCAGCGCGACGCGGATACGGACCTGTACGCCGTAGAGGGCGACATAGCGCGGGTGGCCGCCTACGCGGACCGCGAGGAGATTCGCCCCTCCGACATATCCGCCTGCATGGGCGTGCCGCTGGAGACGGATGTCTTCCGCATGCTCGACGCGGTCTCCTCCGGCGACAAGGGCACGGCCATAGAACTGCTCATCCAGCTGCTGGAGCGCGGCGAGAGCGCGTTTCGCCTGCTGCCGCTGCTCACGAGCCAGTTCGAGATGATGCTCGGCTACAAGGAGATGCGCGAACGCGGAAAATCCTTCGGCGAAATCATGCGCGCCCTGGACATCAAGAGCGAATTCCGCCTGAAAAAAGCCGCCTCCTACGCGGAGCGCTACTCCCTGTCGGGGCTCATGCACCTCACGGAGCGCCTCTACCGCGTGGAGCCGGACATCCGCACCGGCCTGTTCCCCGAGCAGCTCGCCCTGACCATGTTTCTGGCGGAAATGTAGGGCGGCGGCATGAGAGAGCTGTTTTCCGTAAAAGAAGTCTTCCGCCCCAAGTCCCTGACCACCCTGGCGCTGCTTCTCGCGCTCCGGGCTATCCTCGGCCTGCCCTTTCTGACCATTTATATCAGCGGCGTGAAGGTTTTCACCCTCGCGCACATCATAGACGCCGTCTGCGGCATGACTTTTGGCCCCGTGGCGGGCCTCCTGTTCGGTTTTGCGGGCGATTTCCTCGGCTTCGTAGCCTCCCAGGGCTCCGGCGGCGCCTACCTGCCGTTTTACGCCTTCAGCGAGATGGCCACCTGCCTCCTGTTCGCCCTCTTCCTCTACAAGCGGGAGGTCACCTGGCCGCGCGTCATCCTGCCCGCCGTCCTGAATCTGCTCATAGTCTTCCTCGGTCTGAACACCCTCTGGCTGTGGATGCTCTACGGGAAGGAGACGGTAATGGCTACGCTGCTCGCCCGCGTGTCCCTCAACACGGCCATGACGCCGGTCTATGTCTTCTTGTGGTACGTGGTGCTCAAGCGGTTCAAAATGCTCTACGAAAAGATAGGAAAGCGGGAATAACCATGCGCATAGACAAGTTTTTGAAAGTCTCAAGGATTATCAAGCGCCGCACCGTGGCGAAAGAAGCCTGCGACCTGGGCCGCGTGGAGATAGGCGGCCGCGTGGTGAAAGCCGGCGCGGAAGTCTCCCCCGGCGACGAGATCACCGTCCACTTCGGCAAAAACGACCTGAAAGTCCGCGTCCGCAGCCTCGCAGAGTCCACAAAAAAAGAAGACGCCGCAGACATGTACGAAGTGCTAAGCTAAAGCCCGCATCCTTCCCGGAATTATGCCATGTTCATGGCCGCGGCCGGGGCGCGATCCTGCGCAATGAGAAGGGCTTCTGCGCCTGAGCGCAGAAGCCCTGTTTCTTTCGAATTTAGCTGCCTCTTATTTGTTGACGGCGTCCTTCAGTGCCTTGCCCGCCTTGAAAACGGGGGCCGTGGAAGCCTTGATCTCCATGACTTCGTCCGGCTTGCGGGGGTTGCGGCCCATACGAGCCTTTCTCTTGCGGGTCTCAAACGTACCAAAACCGATGAGCTGCACTTTCTCTCCCTTTATCAGTGCACCTTCAATCGTGGAAATCAACGCATTCACGGAGATTTCGGCGTCTTTTTTGGTGAAGCCGGTCTTGTCGGCTACTGCTGCAATCAAATCTGCTTTGTTCACGGAATTTTCCTCCTTCTTCTAAAAAGAAACTCATAGGAAGCTCTGACCAATTACGTGTTACATTCTCGCATTATGAGGCATTCTTGTCAACACTTTTCGATAAAGCTTAACAAGGGTTTCACCCTTCGGAAACCCCGCCAAATCCTCTTCGGAGACCGCTTTCGTGGCCAGAAGCATGACCACGTAGACCAGCGCGCCCACGAGAATGCCGGCCAGCGTACCTATGGAGTTCCCGGCCACCCCGGAAAGCAGCTTGTAGGTCAGCAGCGCGAAACCGCCCATAACCACCGCGCTTATGAGCGGGCGGATGACCGTCTTGCCCCACAGGATGCGGGTCTTCGTGTACTTCTGCACGGAACGCAGGTTCAGAACCGCCGCCACCGCGTACGCCACCGTGGTGCCCACCGCCGCGCCGCGAATGTTGAGCGCCGTGGCCGTAAGGAAGAACGTGAGCACGCCCTTGAACACCGCGCCTATGAGCATGTTGATAACCGGCAGCCCCTGGTGCTGCACGCCCTGCAATACCGCCGTGAGGCTCTGCGTAAGCGAAAGAAAGATAATCCCTAAGGCCAGGATAAAGAAGCTGGGCGCCGCCGCCGCCGCGTCCTCCTTCTGCAAGGGATAAAGCAGCAGCATGATGGGCTTGGCGAGTACCATCATGCCCACCGCGCAGGGGGAAGCCAGAATCATGGTCGCGTGCACGCCCAGCCGCACGTTGCGGTGCAGGAAAGGCGCGTCGCGCGTCTGGAAGGCCTCCACGATGGTGGGCACCAGGCTTATGGCCATGGCCTCGGTAATGGTGAACGGCAGGTTCACCACGCTGCCCGCCATGGCGGTGAGCTGTCCGTACATGCTGCGCACGGCCTCCGGTTCCAGCCCCGAAGCGGAAAGCCGGTTCGTAACGATTAGAACGTCCAGATTGTACATGATGGGCATGATGGAAGCCCCTATGGTCACCGGGATGGAAATGGCGAAAATCCGCCGCAGGATGCTCATGACGGGCTCCTCCTGCCCCGCAAACCGCCGGTAGCTGCTCTCCAGCCGCCGGTCGAACCCCGGCGTGCGCCGGAACGCTATGTAGATGAGCATGACCACGAGCAGGCCCGCTATGCCGCCCGCCGTAGCGCCGAACGTGGCGCCCGCCGCCGCGTACTCGAGCCCCTTGGGGAGGAAGAACCACGCGAGCCCCAGCCCCACGAACACCCGGAAGAGCTGCTCCGTGACCTGGACCACCGCCGTGGGCCGCATGTTGCGCATGCCCTGAAAGTACCCGAGCTGCGCGGACATAATCGTGACGAAAAACAGCGCCGGCGCTATGGCCCTAAGCGCGTGGATGGACCCCTGCAGGTCGTCTAAATACTTGGTGAGCGGCACCGCCCCGAACCACAAGAGCAAAAACAGCCCCCCGCCCAGCGCCCCCATAAGCGCGAAGGAAACCTTGTAAATCCGGTGCGCGCCGTAATAGTCCCCGTGCACCGCCCGCTCGGAAATGAGCCTGGAGATGGCCACGGGAAAACCCGCCGTGGAGATGATAATCGCCAGCGTGTAGACCGGGTAAGCGGCCTGATAGTAGCTCATGCCGTCCGAGCCTATAAGGTTCGTAAGCGGAATGCGGAATATGGCGCCCAAAATCTTGGTAAGCGCGCCGGCGACCGCCAGAATCATGGCGCCGCCCATGAAAGTCTTTTGGGTTTTACTCATCCAATTTCCCGAGAATGCGTTTCGTGGCCGCCGCCGCCTCGTACAGCACGCGGTCAATGTCTAATGTAAGATAAGCGCCGTCCTTGTAGACGACCTTGCCGTCGATCATGGTCATATACACATCCCGCCCGGATGCGGCGTAGACCAGGTTGTTATACACGTCGTGAACGGGCTGCATTTCCGGCTTGTGCATGTCCAGCACGATCAGGTCTGCCCGGTAGCCCTCGGAGAGGCTCCCGCAGTCGCTTCTGCCCTGCGCGGCCGCCCCCGCGAACGTGGCCGCGTTCACGGCCTCCCGCGGCGAGAGCAGCGTGGGATCCCCGCGCCAGCCCTTCTGGAGGAGCGACATAAACTTCATTTCTTCTATCATGTCCAGGTTGTTGTTGGACGCCACGGAGTCCGTCCCCAGCGCCACGTTCACCCCGAGCCTGAGCAGAGACGGCACCGGACAAAGGCCGCTCGCGAGCTTGATATTGCTCACCGGGCAGGTAGCCACCGTCACGTCCTTTTCCTTGAGCAGCGCCACGTCCTCGCGCTCAATCCACACGCAGTGCGCCGCCGTGGTCATCACGTCGAACAGACCCACGTCATACAGGTAGCGAACGGGCGTTCTGCCGCCCCGCCGCTCCTTGCAACCCTCGTGCTCCGCCTTGGTCTCGGAAACGTGCACGTGCATGTGCAGCCCTTCCGTGGCCGCGTACTCGGCCAGCTCCCGCGCGAGCCGCTCGGTGGACGTGTACTCCGCGTGCAGCGAAGCCTCCACGCGAATCCGCCCGTCGTACGCGCCGTGGGCTATCTTGACCATGGAGTCCATCTCCTTGAAGCCGTCCATGTCCCGCATGGCGACATCTTCGTCGAAGTTCAACAGCGCCCGGCCCATGTTGATTTTGGCGCCTGTGTCCGCCGCCGCCCGCACGATTTCCTCGCAGAAGTTGTACATATCCGTGGAGGAGGCTATCCCGTTGCGGAAAGACTCCGCCATATGCAGCATGGCGCCCCAGTAGGCCGCCTCTTTATCCAGCTGCGCCTCGAACGGGAAAATCCGCTTGTTCAGCCAGTCGTCCAGCACCATGTTCTCGCCGTAGCCCCGCAGCAGGCTCATAACGGAGTGGGAATGCGCGTTATAAAACGCCGGCATGAGCAGCTTGTCCCTGCCGGAGACCGTGGTATCCGCGAAGTCGCCCGGCGACTCCTTGCCCACGTAGGCGATCCGGCTGCCCTTCACGAGCACATAGTGGTCCGGCTGCACCACGCCGTACTTATCCAGAATGGTGATGCGTTCAAACAAAGTGCTCATACGGTTTTCTCCTTAAGATACGCCTCTATGGCCGCCAGCAGCGTTTCCATATCCGCGTCCATGCCTATGCTGATCCGCAGGAAGTCCCGCACACGCGGGCCCGCAAACCAGCGCACCAGAATGTTCCGCGCCCCGAGGTACTCGTAAAGCGCCTGCGCCGGCGCGTCCGGGTGCGAAACGAAAATAAAGTTCGCCTGGCTGTCTAAAACGGTAAACCCCAGCGCCCGCAACCGGTTCATGGTCTGATACCGGGTCCGCAGCACGCGCTCCAGGTTCGCCTGAAAATACGCCTCGTCCTTGAGCGCCACTATAGCCGCCTCCACCGCCAGATTGCTCATGGTGTAGGAATTCACGCAGTCCTTGACCGCCGTGACCGCCGCGATGGCCTCCCGGCTTCCCACCAGATAGCCCACGCGCAGGCCAGCCAGCGAGTACGACTTGGACAGCGTGCGGCACACGAGCAGGTTCTCGTAGGTTCCTGTGAGCCCCACCGCCGACCAGCCGCCAAAATCCCCGTACGCCTCGTCCACTATGACCACCGAATCCGGGCTGGTCTTCAGAAGGTACTCCACGAACTCCTGCCCCTCGCCTATCCCGGTGGGCGCGTTCGGGTTGCACAGCACTATGCCGCCGTTCGGCCGCTCGTACTCGTAAGCCGCTATCCGAAAGTCCCCGTCCAGCGGCACCGTCTCAAACGGGATACCGAAGAACCGGCACCAGACCGGGTAAAACGAGTAGGTGATGTCCGGAAAGAGCACCGGCAGGCTGCCGTTAAACACCGCCCGGAACGCAAACGCCAGCACCTCGTCGGAGCCGTTTCCCACAAAAACGCAATCCGGAGAAACCCCGTAGCGGGCGCCAATGGCGGTCCGCAGGGCCTCTCCGGTAGGATTCGGGTATTTTCTCAGGCTGGCCGCGTCGAAATTCCGCACGGCATACAGCACCTGAGGCGAAGGCGGATAGGGATTCTCGTTCGTGTTCAGCTTTACGAGCCCCGGCACGCTGCGCTGCTCACCGGGTACGTACGGCTCCAGATCTATGAGATTTTTCCGCCATCCGTCTGCCATTTCGCCTCTCGAAGCAGCTATTCGGTAGCCGCGTCGGACGTAGTCTCGTCCTCTTCGCTCTCCGTGTCCGTGGTCGTAGTGCCTTCCACCTTCACGCTTATGGTGTCATCCGACCAGTCGTCCGGTGTCCCGGCCGTGTCCGTTACGTCCACCAGGTCCGTGTTAAACTCCACCTTGGCTTCCTTCTTAAGGGCCTGAAGCTTGGCGGTAAAGTGCTCGTTCAGAATAATCGTGGAAATCTCCGAGCTCGCCTCTTCCACGGTCATCTGCTGCTCGGGCGTGGGGTCGCTGTTCGCCTTGATGATGTGGAAGCCGTAGTCGCTCTCGATAATCTCGGAAACCTCGCCCGCATGCAGGGCAAACGCCGCCTCCTCAAACGCCGCAACCGTCTCGCCCGTGGTTATGGTGCCCAGGTCGCCGCCCGCGGACGCAGAGCCCGTGTCTGTTGAAAACTCCGCCGCTAAGGTGGCAAAGTCCTCGCCGTCGAGTATCCGCTGGCGTACTTCCTCAATCGCCGCGCGGGAGGTCTCGTCATGCGTGCTGTCGCCCATGAGGATGTGGCTCACCGCGATGGACGCCGGGGAGACAAACTCCGCCGAGTGTTCGTCGTAGTACGCCTGAATCTCCTCATCCGTAACCGGCTCCTCCTCCGAGACCATGTTCTGGAAAGCCTCGGAATAGTAGCTCGACTCGAGGTAGGCGCGGAGCGTCTCCTCGGTTATGCCGTACTCGTCAAAAGACGTGGAGTAACCGTTGGCCTCATCCAGCACGTACTCTATCTGCTCGTCTATCTCCGCCTGCACATCGTCCGTGATAACGTCCGTGCTGCCGAGCGAGTCCTTGATAATCACATCTTCTATCAGGTAGCTTAAGATGGACGACTCCACCGCCGAGAGGGTGTCCGCATCCAGGTCGTCAAAGCTCATGCCGTACTGCATGCACAGGAACCTGGACATCTGCTCCACCTCCGTGACCGTAATGTCCGTCTTCCCCACGGTAGCCATGACCTTCTCGCTGCTGCAGGCCGTAAGCCCCCCTGCGGCAACCACAAGCAGAATCAGACTTAACAGCACTGCCGTAAGCCGGTGCGGTTTCTTCATTTCATAACGCATTTCGTTTTCCTTTCTTTCCCGCCGGCGCGCGGCACGCACCGACCGATTCTTTTCTTTCTCGAAAACAACACTGTATTATACCACGTGCCGCACAAGCTGTACCAGTTGTTTGAGCACATCGGATTCAAAAACATCCGGGCCGGTTTTTTCCGGTTTGAACCGCAACATGGGCTTGACCGTCCCCTTGATTCTCAGCTGCGCCGGATACGCCGCCGCCGCTTCCGCCACCTTGACCGGGTCGAACCGCTCCGCCGAGGCGTAGACCAGCACAAACCGGCCCGGCTCCTCGAACACCCGCTCTATGCCCGCGCGCACGCACAGATGCCGCAGCAGCGCCGCGTAGGCCAGCGTCCGCACGGACTCCGGCACCGCCCCGAACCGGTCGCGGAACTCCGCCATCTCCTCCGCGAGCATCTCCTCGTCGGTTATGGCCGTAATCTGCTTGTACGCCGTGAGCTTGAGGGACTCGTCCGGTATGAAGTACTCCGGTATGTAGGCAGAAACCGTGATGTCCAGCTGCACGTCCCGCTCCTCCGGCTCCTGCTCGCGCCCGGCCAGCGCGCCCACCGCGTCCTCCACCATCTTGCAATAAAGCTCGTAGCCTATGGCCGTCATATGTCCCGACTGCTCCGCGCCCAGCAGGTTTCCCGCGCCGCGAATCTCCAGATCCCGCACCGCAATCTTAAACCCGGCGCCAAACTCCGTAAACTCGCGGATGGTCCGCAGCCGCTTGGCCGCCGTCTCCGAGAGAATCTTCCCGCGGCGGTACAGCAGGTAGGCGAACGCCACCCGGTTGCTGCGCCCCACGCGCCCGCGCAGCTGGTAAAGCTGCGAGAGCCCGAAATGGTCCGCGTCCAGAATCAGAATGGTATTCACGTTGGGGATATCCAGACCGGATTCAATAATGGTGGTAGCCACCAGCACGTCGAACCGGCCTTCCACGAAGTCGAGCATGACGTTTTCGAGGGCCGCCTCGCCCATCTGCCCGTGCCCCACCGCCACGCGCGCCTCCGGTACCAGCGCCCGCACGCGCGCGGCGATCCGCTCAATCCCGCTCACCTTGCGCGAGACCACGAACGCCTGTCCGCCCCGCGCCAGCTCCCGCCTTATGGTCTCCCGCAGAATCTCGTCGTTCTCCTCCATGACATAGGTCTGCACCGGATAGCGGTCCTCCGGCGGCTCCTCGATTATATCCATGTCCCGTATGCCCATAAGCGACATATGCAGCGTGCGAGGGATGGGCGTAGCCGTGAGCGTGAGCACGTCCACGTTCGCCCGCAGCGCCTTGATTTTCTCCTTGTGCTGCACCCCGAACCGCTGTTCCTCGTCTATGACCAGCAGCCCCAGGTCCTTGAACTTCACGTCCTCCGACAGCAGCCGGTGCGTGCCTATGACCACGTCGCAGGCGCCCGAAGCCACCTCCTCCGCCACCTGCTTTTGCTCCGCGTCCGTGAGGAACCGCGAGAGCATGCGCACCTGAATCGGGAAGTCCGCCAGCCGCGCCTCGAACGTAGAGAAGTGCTGGCTCGCCAGGATGGTCGTGGGCACCAGCACCGCCGCCTGCTTGCCCTCTATGGCGCACTTGAACACCGCCCGCAGCGCCACCTCCGTCTTCCCGTAGCCCACGTCGCCGCACAGCAGCCGGTCCATGGGCACCGGCCGCTCCATATCCGCCTTGATAGACCGGATGCTCCGCAGCTGATCCGCCGTCTCCTCGTAAGGGAACTTCTCCTCGAACTCCGCCTGCCAGACCGTGTCCGGCGAGAAGGCGTGCCCCTTGACCGTGAGCCGTTTCGCGGACAGCTCCGCGATCTTTACCGCCATCTCGGCAATGTCCGCGCGGGCCTTGGCTTTCGCGTTTTTCCACTCGCTGCCGGACAGTTTGTGTACGCGCGGCTTGGCCTCGCCCCCGCCTATGTATTTCTGGATGAGGGCCATCTGGTCCACCGGCACGTAGAGCACATCCGTCCCGGCATACGCGATTTTCAAATAGTCGCGCCGCTTGCCCTGCACCTCCAGCTGCTCTATGCCCGTATAGCGCCCTATGCCGTGTCCCTCGTGCACCACGTAGTCTCCCGGCTTTATGTCGAGCAGCGAGCGGATGGGCGCGCGGTTTTCCGCGTCCTTCTCCCGGCGCGCGCGCCGCTTCTTCTCCGAGCGGAATATGTCCCCGTCCCAGAGCCAGACCTTCTTCTCCGAGGTGAGCTCCATGCCGCAGGTGAGCGCGCCCATAACCACGTTTACGCCGTCCGCCAGTCCCTCTGCAAGCAGCAGGTCCCGCACGCCGCGCGCCCGCTCCGGCGTGCCGCAAACCACCGTCACATGGAACTTCAGTTTGCGGTACCGCTTAAGCTCCGACTTGAAAATCTCTATACGGCCGCCGGTCCCCGCCGGAAGCCGGCCCTCATACTTCCGATGCTCCTCCGGCTTCTTCAGAAGCGGCGGCTTCTCGTGCCCCGGCGTAAAGACCGTAAGCCGGCGCTTGCCGAGCAGCCGCTCAAAGTCCGCTCCGCCGGAAAAGTACGCGCTGTCCTCGCGCACCGCAAACCCGCGCGTAAGCAGCCGCTCGAAGTCCTCTCGCGCCTCCTTCTCCGAAAGCCGGGCGATCTGAAGCGCCCGCTCAAGGTCCGCCACCGCCACCATGCCGTCCTCCGGCAGGTAGTCCGCCAGGTCCCCCGGCGCGTCCGTAAAGTACTCCGTGTAGTTCTCCAGTATCCGGCGGTTAATGCCTTCCTCTGCCGCGTCCGTGATAGCCGCCAGCCGGTAGCCGAGCGCCTTGCGTATCTCCGCGTCCGCGCCCGCGCCCGCCTTCTCGTAGACCGCGCGAATCCGCGCAAGCCCCGCCGCTGCCATATCCGCCGTGGGCAGAAACTCCGCCGCCGGATAAAGCACGCAGGCGTCCACCTTCTCTTTGGACTTTTGCGTCTCCGCGTCAAACGTGCGGATGGACTCCACCGTCTCGCCGAAAAACTCTATCCGGTACGGATCCTCCCCCGAAGGCGGATAGACATCCAATATGTCGCCGCGCAGGGAAAACGTGCCCGGGCTCTCCGCCATGGGAAGCCGCTCGTAGCCCATATCCCTGAGCCTGTCGCGCAGCTCTTCCGGGTCCCGGTCCTCGTCCGCGCGAATCCGCAGAATCCGCGAGAGGAAGTTCTCCTTGGGCAGCAGCTTTTTTATGGCAGCCGAAACCGGCGCCACCACCATGGCGTTTCCGCCGGAAGTGAGCGCCGTGAGCGCGGCGAGCCGTTCGTTCAGGTCGCTTCTGCTCTTCGCGTCGAAGTTGTAAAAGAAGGGTTCCGCCTCGGGCAGCACAAGCACCGGCCGATCCGTAAAGAAACGGATGTTCCGGGCCAGCCCCGCCGCCCACTCGAAGGTAGGCGTAATCAAAAGGACGCTGCCGGATTCGTTCAGACGGGCTGCCGCCGGCGCCGTCTGCATGTCCGCCAGCCCCGAGATATGCGTGATTTTTCTATCCATTATACCGATTCATGGCGAGGTCCACCCCGTCCGTCACAATCATGGCCGCCGCCAGCGCTGCCCGCTCCACGGCCTCCTCGAACGGCTTCTTCTCCTCCGCCGTAAAACGCCCCAGCACGAAGTCCACCAGTTCCCGCTCCCCGCGGCCGCTGCCCACGCCCAGCCGGATGCGCGGAAAACCCTCCTCGTGAATATGCGCCAGCACGCTGCGCATGCCGTTGTGCGTCCCCGCGCCGCCGCTCTTGCGGATGCGAATGGTCCCCGTAGCCAGGTCTATGTCGTCGTAAATAAGAACGAGCCGGCTGAGGTCTATGCGGTAATAGCGCAGCAGCGAGCCCACGCACGCCCCCGAGTCGTTCATAAAGGTCATGGGCTTTACGAGCAGCACCTTGCGCCGCCCTATGCGCCCCTCGCCCGTAAGCCCCTTATGCTTCTCCTTGCTCACGGAAATCCCGTGCGCCGCCGCCAGCGCGTCTATAACCCGCCAGCCCGCGTTGTGCCTTGTCTTTTCGTATTTCTGTCCCGGGTTTCCCAGCCCGACCAGTATGGTTATGTCCGTTTCTTTCCTGAATATGCCCATGGCCCTACCGGTTTACGAACAGCTTGCTCACCGAGCCGTTCGTGTGTATGCTCATCATGGCCTCCGCGAAAAGCGGCGCCACGGAAAGCGTCTTAATCTTGCTTATCTGCTTCTCCTCCGGAAGCGGCACCGTGTTCAGCAGCACCATCTCCTGAATGGCCGAAGCCTCTATGCGCTCTATGGCCGGCCCGGAGAGCACGCCGTGCGTGGCGCAGGCAAACACCCGCTCCGCCCCCCGCTCCATGAGCGCGTTCGCCGCGTTCGTTATGGTCCCCGCCGTATCGATCATGTCGTCCACGAGCAGGCAGGTCTTGCCCGTAATCTCGCCGATTATATTCATGACCTCGCTCTCGTTCGCCTTCTGCCGCCGCTTGTCGATTATGGCTATGGGCGCGTTAAAAGGCTGCGCCACATTCCGCGCGCGCGTCACGCTCCCGTGGTCCGGCGAAACGACCACCAGATCCGTGTCCGTAAACTTCTTCTTAAAATGGCTCACTAAGATGGGCATGCCCAGCAGGTGGTCCACCGGAATATCGAAATAGCCCTGAATCTGCGCCGCGTGCAGGTCCATGGTCACCACCCGGTCCGCCCCCGCCGCCGCAAGCAGGTTCGCCACGAGCTTGGCCGTAATCGGGTCGCGCGCCTTGGCCTTGCGGTCCTGCCGCGCATAGCCGTAGTAGGGAATAACCGCGTTGACCCGCCCCGCCGACGCCCGCTTCATGGCGTCTATGAGAATGAGCAGCTCCATGAGGTTGCGGTTCACCGGCTCGCTCGTGCTCTGCACTATGTAAATGTCCAGCCCGCGCACGACCTCCTGAATACTCACCGAAATCTCGCCGTCGGAAAACGTGCCCACCTCCGCGCGGCCGAGCGGCTTGCCCATAAGGTTGGCTATCTCCGCCGCCAGCGCCGGGTGTGCGTTCCCCGTGAAAATCTTGAAATCTCCGAAAAGCGTATTTCTCACGACTTACTCCTTTTCTTTGGCCTTCTTTTTCTTGGGCGCGGCTTTCCGTCGCTTCCAGCCGTCGATTACCGTCTCCCGTGTCCGGCCTATGGTCAGGCTCTCCGGCGGTACATCCTCCGTCACGGTGGTCCCGGCGGCCACGTACGCCCCGGCGCCCACCTCCACGGGAGAAATAATATTGGCGTTACAGCCTATAAACGCGCCGTCCCCTACGCGCGAGCGATGCTTCTTCTCGCCGTCGTAATTGACAAACACCACGCCGCAGCCCAGGTTTATGTCCTTGCCCAGGTCCGCGTCGCCCACGTAAGTCAGATGCGAGACCTTGGTGCCGTCGCCTATGACGGAGTTCTTCACCTCCACGAAATCGCCTATCTTCACGTCCCTGCCCACGCGGCTGTCCGGCCGCAGGTACGCGAACGGCCCTATGCACGCGCCCGCCGCCACCTTGCTCTTTACGAGCACCGAACTCAGAACGCTCACGCCTTCCTCGATCCTGGTATCTATTATCCGGCAGCCCTGGCCAATGGCGCATTCTGCGCCTATGGTCGCATTCTCTAAATACGTCCCGGCCCCTACCGTCGTGTTCTTTCCTATGCGCGTCTCCCCGCGTATGCGTACGCACGGTCCTACCTGCACGCCGGGGTCCAGCTTAACGCCCTCGTCTATGTACGCCGTATCCAAATCCGCAAAAAAGACGCCCTTTTCGGCATAGCCGAGATTGCGCGCCCTTCGTTCCTCCTTCTCTGCCAGGTACTGCGCCAGTAGCGCGTCCCGATCCATTCCCTTTTTCACGGCTGCCTCCTTTACCGAAATGCGCGGTCGCTTTCTAAAATCGCCTCGCCCACCTTGTAGATGTCTCCGGCGCCCATGGTGATAACCAGATCGCCCGCCTCCGCGTTGTTGAGCACGAACTGGGCTATGTCGTCAAAGTCCTTGAAGAAGTACGCCTCCTTGCCTGGGTTGTTCTGTTTCATGCGGGCCGCTATGGACTTGCTGCTGATCTGGTGCACGTTCTTCTCGCGCGCCGCGTAGATTTCCGCCAGCACCACCTTGTCCGCCTCGGCCAGCGCGTCCGCAAACTCGTCGTGCAGCGCCAGCACGCGCGTGTAGGTATGCGGCTGGAACAAAATCCACAGTTTCTCGTGCGGCATCTTGCGGGCCGCCGCTATGGTCGCACGAATCTCCGTCGGATGGTGCGCGTAGTCGTCAATAATCTGGATGCCGCCCTGCGTCTGTCCCAGCGGCGTGAAGCGTCTCTGCGTTCCCTTGAACGCCTCCAGCGTCGTTTTTATATTTTCCACAGGCACGCCTAGGTCGTAACAACACGCGAAAGCCGCCAGTGCGTTTTCCACGTTGTGCTGCCCCGGCACGCGCAGCTGAATCCGGCAGGTCTCCTCGCCCTTGACGGCTATGGTAAAGGCCGGCATGCCGCCCGGATTAAACGCTATGTCCTTCGCGTAAAAGTCGTTGGTCGGGTTAAAGCCGAAGGTCAGCACCCGGCAGCCCAGCCCGGGCAGGATGCTACTCACATACGCGTTCGCGTCGTAGGCTATCACCGCGCCGTCCTCGGGCACAAGCTGCGCAAACCCGCGGAAGGACCGCATGATGTGGTCTATGTTCTCGAAGAAGTCCAGATGGTCGTCGTCTATGTTCAGAATCACGGCGTAGCGCGGCAGCAGGGACAGGAAGCTGTCCTTGTACTCGCAAGCTTCCGTAATGAAATATTCGCTGTTTCCTATGCGGACGTTTCCGTCTATCTCCCGCAGATGGCCGCCCACCAGAATCGTGGGGTCCAGGTCCGCGTCGTTGAGAATGAGGGAGATCATGGAGGTCGTGGTGGTCTTGCCGTGCGCGCCGGAGACCGCTATGGAATACTGCTTGCGGTCCATAAGCTCGCCCAGAAGCTGCGCGCGCGATATGGCCGGGATGCCCTTCTGCGCCGCTTCCACCAGCTCCGGATTTGTATCGGGGATGGCCGAGGAATAGACCACGAGCTGCGCGGCGCCCACGTTCCGTGCCCGGTGCCCCAAATAGACATTGGCCCCGCGCGCGATCAGGCGCTCTACGGTATCGCTCTCCTGCGTATCCGAACCGGACACGCGGTAACCCTCGTTTAATAAAATTTCGGCGAGCGCGGACAGTCCTATCCCGCCTATGCCGATACAGTGTATATGCTCTACCCCGGATAGATATGCCATGTAAATCCTGCCCTCCGTGAATGTACTTACGTCTTATTATTCTATCATCTTTTTAGCGCTTCGCCCACCAGCTCCGGGCCGTGAGGATGTCTCTTTCGACCTGCGCCTTCATGGCGTCCACGCCGTCAAACTTCATCTCGTAGCGGATCCGCTCATAGAAAACCGTGCGGATGCGCTTGCCGTAAAGCACGCCGTCATAGTCGAAAATATGCGTCTCTATCAGTTCCTTGTGGTCGCCAATGGTGGGCCGCACACCTACATTGGAGATGGCCGGCCGCTCGATCCCGTCCTCCAGGACCGCGCCCGTCACGTAGATGGCGTAGGCAGGCTTCATCATGTCCTCCGGCAGCACCACGTTGGCCGTGGCAAAACCGAGCTTGCGCCCCAGCTTGTTTCCCGGAACCGCCTCGCCCGTCAGCGCGTAGGGCCGCCCCAGATACTTGCGGCACAGCCCCATCTCACCCGCCGATATGGCCTTGCGCACCTCCGTGCTGCTCACGAGCACGTCGTCCACTATATACGGCTCCAGCACCACGAGCTTAAAGCCCTCGCGCTCCGCCGCCTGCTCCAGCACCAGCGTGTTCCCCGCGGCCTTCTTGCCGAAGTGGAAGTTAAACCCGCAGAACACCGCCTCCGCCTTGAAGTGCCCGAGCAGCAGGTCGCGGATAAACACCTCCGGCTCCATGCCCGTGCACGTCTCGTCGAAGGGCAGATTGAACAGATAGTCCGCGCCCAGATTCTTGATGATGTTCTTCTTCTCGGTGGGCGTGAGCAGGCTCTTTACCACCTGCTTGCCCGCGATGAAGTTCCGCGGGTGGTTGGAGAACGTAAAGACCGCCGTCTTCAGGCCGTGCGCCTGCGCGTACGCTGCCGTGCGCGAGATAAGGGCGTGGTGCCCCCGGTGAATGCCGTCGAAATTCCCCAGCGCCACCGCGGTGGGGCCTATGTCGCCTATGGACGTTAACGATGTAAATTCGATCATGTCTGTAAAACCTTTATGGGCGCAAGCCGCCCGCCTTTTTCTTTTCCGATACCGATAAGCTGCCCGGCCGCGTACACCCGTACGGGCGCGGCGGGAATGTCCTTCACGTCTGCCGCAAGCCCGGCGGTAAAACGCCGCGCGTCCGCTTCGGAAAGCGCCACCTTCCCGAGGTGCCCGAGCCCCGCGTCGAGCGGAAGGAGCTTTATGTCCTCGAGCGTACAAGTGTCCTCTATCTTAAAGTCCATGCTGCGCGTGCGCGTGAGCGCCGCCATAACCGCCCCGCAGCCGAGCGCCTCGCCCGCGTCCGCGCACAGCGTGCGGATATACGTGCCGCTCGAGCAGGCCACCGTAAAGTCCGCCGTGCCCGCCGCGAGGTCTACGTCTTCTACCGTAAGCCGCGCTATGGTCACTTCCCGCTCCTTGCGCGCCTCCGGCGGCGGCGCCTTGCCCTCGCGGGCGTACTCGTAGAGCTTCTTTCCTTTATACTTGACCGCCGAGTAAAGCGGTGCTACCTGCTTTATGACGCCAATAAACGACGTAAGCGCTTCTTCTATGCGCGCCGCCGTCAGGTCCGCCGGCAGGGGCCGCTCCTCGAGCGCCTTCCCCCAGATGTCCAGCGTGTCCGTAATGAGCCCGAGCTTCATCCGGCAGCGGTATTCCTTGGCGTCCGGGCGTTCCTGCTCCATATACTCTATGAGCCGGGTGCCCTTGCCCACGCCCACGACGAGAACTCCTTCCGCCATGGGATCGAGCGTGCCCGTATGCCCGCAGCGCTTCTCGCCGGTGAGCCGCCGCAGCTTTCCTATCACATCGTGCGAGGTCCATTCCTGCGGCTTGTTTATGTTCAGGATGCCGTCCATGCCTTATGCCAGCGCTGCCGCAACCTTCTCGCGCAGCGCGTCCATGACCGCCGCCGCCGGCATGTCCGTGGTGAATCCCGCGGCCCTTATGTGCCCGCCGCCGCCGAAGCCCTCCGCGAGCTGCGCCACGTTCACCAGGCCCTTGCTGCGCATGCTTGCCTTTATGGTTCCCTCCGCGGTCTCCCGCACGAAGCAGGACGTGTCCACGCCCGCCATGCCGCGCAGCTTCTCCGCTATGCCTTCCGTCTCCTCATCGAGGGCGCCCGCGTCCGCGAGCATCTGCCGGCTCATAAACGCCAGCACGGCTTTCCCGCCGGCGAACATTTCCATGCCCGCAAGCACCATTGTCTCCAGACGGATCTTCTCGGGGCGCACGCTGTCATAGACGAGGGTGGCCACCTTGGACGGCTCCACGCCTATCTCTATAAGGTCCGCCGTTATGTCGTGCGTGCCCGCCGTGGTGTTCGAGTAGCAGAAGCGGCCCGTGTCGGTAATTATGCCCACGTAGAGCGCCTCCGCCGCCGCCACGGAAAGCGGGCCCAGATGCTCTGCCACGGCGTACACGAGCTCCGCGCTCGCCGCCGCGTCCTCGTCCGTGAGGTTATAGTCGAAGTCCGGCTTTCCGGAAACGTGATGGTCTATGCAGAGCGTGCGCGTGCCGGAAGCAAAGGCCACCTCGCGCGCGCCGAGCCTGTGGGTTTCCGCCACGTCCACGAGCACGGAAAGATCCGGCGCGGGAAGCGCGCTAAAGTCCGCCGCCACGCAGCCGTTTTCTATAAAGGCTATGTTTTCCGGAATCTTGTCGTCCAGAACCACGAGCGCGTCCTTGCCCAGCTCGCGCAGAAGCAGGCACAGCGCCACGGCCGAACCGAGCGTGTCGCCGTCCGGCTTCTCGTGCGGAAAGATGTGAATCCGCTGCGCCTCGGTGAGCGCCTCGGCTATCTGCTTCGGGCTGTGCGAGCCGTTTCTGCCCGCGGGCTTCATGCCTATGTCCGACATGATTCGCTCTATGTGCCGCCCGTACTCCTCCGAGGTGTCAAAGGCGAACCTAAGCTCGGGCGTGTAGCGCATCTGAAGGCGCGCGCCTATCTCCCGCCGGATAAGGCCCTTGGCGCTCTCAAACGCCGCCAGCACTTCCTTCTTCTCTTCCTCCGCCGCCTCCGCGTCCGCGCTGCTTCCCAGCATGGTCACGTAGACGGTGGCAAACGTTCCGTCCGCCGCCGCGGACACCTCCGAGACGGAGACCAGAGAGCCGGTAAGCCGCGGGTCTTTAATCTCCCGCAGCAGGAGGTCGCTTATGATCCGGCGGATTTCCTCGCCGATCCGGCCCCCGCGATAACTTTTCCTTGCCATTTTAATCCCGCTTGATTTCCTCCATGACGAATGCTTCTACCACATCGCCCTGTTTTATATCGTTGTAGTTTTCTATGCCTATGCCGCACTCGTAGCCGGCCGCCACCTCGCGCACGTCGTCCTTGAAACGGCGGAGCGAGCTGATCTTGCCGTCGTGCACCACGATGCCGTCCCGCACTATGCGGACCTGCGCGTTCCGGGACACCTTGCCGTCCGTGACATACGCGCCGCCTACCACGCCCGCGCCGGGCACCTTGAACGTCTCGCGAATCTCCACCTGGCCTATGACCACTTCCTTGAACTCCGGATCGAGCATGCCCTTCATGGCCGCTTCCACCTCGCCTATGGCGTCGTAAATCACGCGGTAGGTGCGAATCTCCACCCCGTCGCGTTCGGCCATGGCCATGACCGCCGCCGAGGGCCGCACGTTAAAGCCTATGATAATCGAGTCGGAAGTGCCCGCCAGCATGACGTCGGACTCGTTCACCGTGCCCACGCCCGTGTGGATTATGTGCACCTTGACCTCGTCGTTGCTCAGCTTCTCGAGCGAGGACGTCAGCGCGCCCACGGAGCCCTGCACGTCGCCCTTTATGATTATGTTCAGTTCCTTCATGTTCTCTTCGCTTATGCGGCTGAAGAGCGTCTCGAGGCTGGCGCCCGACGTGCGCGCCATAATCTCGTCGCGCTGCTTGGTGCGCCGGTTCTCCGCTATGGCCCGCGCCTGATGGTCGTCCTTGAGCGCGTTAAACGAGTCGCCCGCCTGCGGCACATCCGACAGGCCGGTAATCTCTACCGCCGTGGACGGCTCCGCCTTGCGAATCCGCTTGCCGCTGTAGTCGGTCATAGCCCTTATGCGGCCGCTCGTCGTACCGGCCACCACGCTCATGCCCACTTCCAGCGTGCCGTTTTGCACGAGCAGCGTGGCCACCGAGCCGCGCGCCTTGTCCAAGTACGCCTCGATTACGGTGCCCTTCGCGAGCCGGTTCGGGTTCGCCTTCAGCTCCAGCACCTCCGCCTGCAGCAGAATCATCTCGAGCAGGCTGGTAATCCCTTCGCCCGTCTTGGCGCTCACCGGCACGGAAATGGTCTCGCCGCCCCAGGCTTCCACCAGCACGCCGTGGTCCGCCAGCTCCTTGAGCACGCGGTCTATGTTGGCGCCTTCCTTGTCTATCTTGTTCACGGCGACAATGATGGGCACGCCGGCCGCCTTGGCATGGCTGATGGACTCGACGGTCTGCGGCATGACGCCGTCATCCGCGGCTACAACCAGAATGGCTATGTCCGTCACGTGCGCGCCCCGTGCGCGCATGGCCGTAAAGGCCTCGTGGCCCGGCGTATCGAGGAAGACTATCTTCTCGCCGTTTATCTTCGCCTCGTACGCGCCTATGTGCTGCGTAATCCCGCCCGCCTCGCCGGATGTGACGTTCGTCTTGCGAATGGCGTCGAGCAGCGAGGTCTTGCCGTGGTCTACGTGTCCCATGACCGTGATTATCGGCGGGCGCGGCAGCAGATCCTCCTCCGCGTCCTCGAAGTCCTCTATGCCCTCTTCCACCAGCTCGCCCTCGTCTTCCGCGATATAGATGGATATGCCCAGTTCCTCCCCGAGGAGAAGAACGGTGGTCTCGTCCAGGTTCTGGTTTATATTCGCCATGATACCCATGCCCATGAGGGTCATGATAATCTCGGAGGTGGACCGCTCGGTCTGCTCCGCAAATCCGGCAACGGTAATGGGCACGGTCATGATCTTCGCGCCTTCTTCTTCCGCCGCTTCTATCTCCTTGCGCTTGATTTCCTCTACCGTGGGACCCTGCGGCTTGCTGGGCCTGTGGCCGCGCTTGCGGGCCTGCTTCTCAAGCAGACCTTCCTCCAGGATGGGCGTCTTCGCGCCGCCGCGGAAGTCGTCCGACTTGCGGCCGGTATCCTTGCCGCGCTGCGGCTTTCTGCCGCCCTCGTCCCTGCGGCCGGGACCCTTTTTCTTATCGTCCTTGCCGCGCGGGCCTTTCTTCTTATCGTCCTTGCCGGCGCCGGTCTGCTTGTCTGTGCCCTGACCTACCTTGCTACCGGGGCGCTTGTCCTTGTCCTTGCCTTCCGGCTTGGGCCTTCCGCCTTCCGTCTTGGTCGGCTTGCCGCCCCGCGGGCCTTGCGGCCTCTCGCCGTCTTCCGGCTTGCGGGTTTTTTCGCCCGCCGGCTCCTTAACGGGCGGCCTGGGCGCCGCTTCTGCTTCCTGCGCAGGCTCGGCTGTTTCGGGTTCCGGTTTGGGTTCCGGCGGCGCCGCTTCCTCCGGTGCGGACGCCGGCGCGCCTTCCTCTGCAGGCGCCGTATCCTCCGGCGTTTCTACCTTCTTGGTTTTCTTTTCTTCCTCGGCCTTCTTTTTCTTCTCCAGCTCTATCTCGAGCTCGTCTTTTTCACCCAGCTTCTCCGGTCTGGCAACCGACAGTTCCGGCTTCTTCTTGGGCTCCTGCGGCTTCTTGCCGGCCTTGCCCTCTGCCGTCTCCTCGCCTTCCGCTGCCGCCTCGCCGTCTATGCCTTTGGCCTTCTCCTCCTGCTTGAGTTCCTCCTTGGTCACGCGGCGCGGGACGAACGGCACTTCCGGCGCAGCCGCCTCCTCGGTTTTCGCGGGTGCGGGTTTCTTGCCGCCGGGAGCTTTTTTCGGCGCAGCGGCCTTTTCGTCCTTCTTCGGCTTATCCGCGGGCGCCTGTGCCTTGCCCGTCTTCGGGGCGGGCTTATCGGCCGGCTTTCCCTTGGCCGGTGCTTCCGGTTTTTTCGCGCGCACAGGGCCGGCCGGCGCTGCGCCGCCGCCCTTCAGAGCGTTTCTCAGAGTCTGCGCGTCCTCGTCCGAAAGTTCGACCCGGATGTTTTTCGCGTCTATGCCCAGCTCTTCCGCCTTCGCCAAAACATCCTTGTTCTGCAGTCTGAGTTCTTGTGCCACTTCGAATATCTTCATATATGCTGCTCCTTTTGCGCTGTCTTACTGCTTTATCTCTTCCCGGAAAGCATCCCGGAACACTTCCGCATCTTCGGGGGTAAGCCCCTGTATCTTCAGTCCGCGTGCGAGGGCCTTCTTCTTCTCGGCCTTCGCCAGGCACGCCTCATCGCGGCAAAGATACACGCCGCGACCGTTGGCCTTCCCGCCGGGGTCTATGACCGGCTTGCCATCCCGCTCCACCACGCGGAGCAGTTCGCCCTTAGGCTTGGACTCCATACAGCCCACGCAACGGCGCAGGGGGACCTTCCGCGTCTTCATATCGCTTACGCCTCTTCCTCCGCGGGGGATTCGGCGGGCTCTTCAGCCGGCTCTTCAGCGGGCTCTTCAGCGGGCTCTTCGGCCGATTCGTCCGCGGGCTCTTCCGGCGCTTCCGCACCCTCGTCGGATGCCGGGGGCTCCGGCGCGGCTGTATCCTCGTCCGAAGCGACTTCCTCAGGGGCAGGCGCGTCAGCGCCCTTTCCCTCCAGGGCATCCTCCTCCGCGAGGAAAGCGTCCACATCCAGGTAGCCCTCTTCGTCCAGGGCGCCGGCGAGCGTGGACTCCACCTCGCTGCCAAAGTACTGGCTGTGGCTCTTTATGTCTATCTTCATGCCGCAGAGCTTGGCGGCGAGGCGCACGTTCTGGCCCTCCTTGCCTATGGCGAGGGAGAGCTGGTAGTCGGGCACCACGGCCGTAGCGGCTTTCTCGCCCTCGAGGATGACAATCTTCTCGGTCTTGGCCGGGTTAAGCGCGGCGGAGATGTTCTCTTCCAGGTCATCGGTCCAGGGGACTATGTCTATCTTCTCGCCGGTCAACTCTTCGACCACGGCGTTCACGCGCGCCCCGCGGTTGCCCACGCAGGCGCCCACGGGATCCACGGTCTCGTCGGTGGTGGAGACGGCCATCTTAGTGCGGCTGCCGGCCTCGCGGGCCACGTTCTCTATGACCACCGTACCGTCGTTGATCTCCGGCACCTCCAGCTCAAACAGACGCTTGACAAGCCCAGGATGCGAGCGGGACAGGAAGACCTGCGGGCCCTTCTGGGACTTGCGCACGTCCGTGATGAAGAACTTCATCCTTTTGGCCTTCTCGTCTTTGGGGGTCTCGTACCTCTCTCCGCGAATCTGCTCGCCCGGGGACATAATGCCCTCCGTGCGGCCGAGGTTCACGAAAACGGTATCGTTGCTCACGCGCTGGATGGTCCCGTTCACAATCTCGCCCTGCCGGCCGGAAAACTCGTCGAAGACCATGCCGCGCTCTATGTCGCGTAGGGTCTGCACCACAACCTGCTTGGTGGTCTGCGCCGCTATGCGCCCGAGGGTATCGAGCGGCACCGGATAGTCCACGGCCTCGCCCACCTGATAGTCCGGGTCGAACTGCCGCACCTCTTCAAGCGCCACCTCCGTGCTCGGGTCTTCCACCTCTTCCACGACGTATTTGCGCACCCACATATCCAGCTGGCCGGATTCGGGGTCAATGTTGACTATGACATTCTCCTCGGAATTCCGGTTCCGCCCCTTATACGCCGCCACGAGCGCCTTCTCGACCGAGTCGATTAACTGCGCCTTCGGGATGTTCTTCTCTCTCTCGAGATCGTCCAACGCGGCGACGAATTCCTTCATGTCCATCTTAACGTTTCCTCCTGTTTTACTTACTTCCGCGGGCCGCGCCCGCCGCAACTTATCTGAAATACGCGCGAAGCGCCTCCGCTTAAAACACCACCTGCAGCCGCACCTTGCTCACGAGCTCGCGCGGTATGCGAACCGCCTCGCCGTCCACCAGGATCGCAAGCGCCTCCTCGTTTCTGCCAATGAGCTCGCCCGCGAACTTCTTCCGCCCGTCAAACCCCTTGTACAGCGCCACGTCTACCGGCTGCCCCGCGTAGCGTTCGAAGTGCGCATCCGTGAGCAGCGGCCTGTCGAGGCCCGGCGAGCTGACTATCAGGTAGTAGTTCTGCGAAATCAAATCCCGCTCGTCCAGCGCCGCCTCCAGGTACCGGCTCA
This sequence comes from Eubacteriales Family XIII. Incertae Sedis bacterium, assembly GCA_031272485.1. Lineage (GTDB taxonomy): Bacteria > Bacillota > Clostridia > Peptostreptococcales > Anaerovoracaceae > JAISTV01. The sequence continues at coordinate 17,358 of JAISTV010000017.1, read as the reverse complement.
CCTTCTCACAGTCATCCGTGGAGATGCCGCCTTCCTTATCTATATACACATTCAGGTTATACTCCGCGCCAGCCTTAACAAACTCGCAAAACCAGAGCTCATACCCGCTCTCCAAAAGAAACGGCTCCAGAATCACCCGAACCTCATCCACAATCTTCATCTAATTTGATTCCCGTAAAAACATAAGAGCGGGAGCCCCACTCTTATGACGATACCTTATTACCAAAGCATATCCTACCACACCACCACATCTAATGCAAGCATTTTCAAGGAAAAGCAACCCCCGCCCACCGCAATCTTTCGTTATCTTGTTCCTTGGAAAGTTTAGACGCCCCTTGCCTTCGCTACGCAGGATTTTATGAAGTCCGTCTTGGCCTGTGTGTACGCGTCGCGGTTGTGCTCGTATTTACCGAGCAGTTCGCGTTTCAGCGCGGCATAGGCGGCCGCCTCTTCGGGGTGGGCCGTCAGGTAGTCCCGGAAGCGCAGTTCATCCCAGTCGCCCTCCCGGCGCACGTGGAGGTGAAAAACCCTCTCTGCAAAACCGTCCGGCGTGTAGCCTTTATTCAAATCCAGCTCGCCGTATGCGGAGTTTTCCGCCATAAGCAGCCACCCGTCCGCCAGCAGGTCCGCTTTCACGGCCGCCATCTCTGCGTCCGGCGCCACCTGCACAAGGATGTCCACGATGGGCTTCGCCAGAAGGCCTTCCACGTACGTAGACCCTATGTGGTCTATCCGCGCCGCGCGCGCCCCGAGAACCGCCGCAAGCCTGCCGCGCTCCTCCGCATACCAGTCCGCCCATTCCGGCCTGTGCTCCTGTAGCTGTATCGGGAACAGCTGCCACAGTTCTTCTAACGTCATCTCCGAAAGCGGCCGTGCCATATACCTGTCTCCTCTTCTGAAAACTCCGCCGCCGCGCGCTACTTATCCCAGTCCTCCCGCGAAAGATACGTGAAGTGCGTTGTGCGCAGCTCCCCTATCGGCACGCAGAGCTTGTCCTCTTCCGTATGGTGATAGCGGAAACCGCACTTTTCCTGCACGCGCTGCGACTTGGCGTTGCCCTCGAAGTAGCCGCACCAAAGCGCATCCAGCCCCACGTTCTCGAAGCAATGCCGCAGGAAGGCGTACTGCACGGCCTCGGGGATAAGTCCCTGCCCCCAGTAAGGCTCGCCAACCCAGAAGCCTATCTCCCCCTCGCCGTCCACGCGCGCCGCCGTGTGCACCGCCTCGCCCGTTAACAGCCCAATGCTCCCGACCGGCTCGCCCGTCTCCTTGAGCACCACCGCATACGTCTCCGGCGCCGAGAGCGCTGTGCGTATCACCTCCTGGCTGTCCGCCACATCCTTGTGCACCGGCCACCCGCAGCTACTCCCTATGACCGGATTGCCGGCGTACTTGAAGCAGGCCTCCGCGTCCGCCGCCCGCCACGGCCGCAGCAGCAACCGGGGCGTCTCCATGTGCGTCTCGATCTGGCACGCCCGCATGGCCGCCAGCGCCGTCGCCGCACTCTCGCGGCTCACCCCCGCGCAGCACAGCAGGTCCACCGCCACCGGCACCTCCGGCAGAAACGCCTTGAGCACCATGGCGTTGGATATCACGCAAATGTCCGTACAAAGCCCTGTGAGCGTAATGGAAGTGATGGCTTCCTTCTTATTCTCTTCGGCCAGCGTTTCCGCCAGGACCGCCGACCCGAAAGCCGGTTTCTCAAACACCCGGCACTGCGAAGCTTCCCAGCCACGCAGAGGCTCCACGACCTCCCAGCCCGCGGTGCCTTTCACGCAGTGCGGCACCGGAAGGTTGCGCCCCTCCTGGGTCTCAAGGTAATCCGCCCCGTGTGTGTCCTTGGTAAAGATGAGCGGACCGCGCCCGCCGTTTACATGCCAGGCAATCTTCTCATTCACATAGGGCACGATAGCCTCCGCCGCCGCCGAACCCAGCGCCCCGGTCACGAAGTCCTCCTGCATATCCACAACTATCAGCACATGATTCTCCGCCATATCATTCTCCCGAAAATCCCCTGCGTTCACCAACTGATTTCATTATAGCACGCTGGCCGTGCACGATTTTTGCGTTTCGGTCCGGCCGCCGGCGCGAAAAAGGCGTCTGCACCGTGCCGACGTGCACGATTTTTCAAGTAGGGTGCAGGGAAAAGGCTCTGTAAAGGGTTACATGAGGAAAACCCCCGCCCCGAAACGCAAAAATCGTGCACGCGAAGACGTTACGACCGGCCGGCGCTGCACCATACCTGAAAAATCGTGCATGCACCTACCCGCACGGGGCGGGCATGCGTGCGCGCCGGGCGGGCATGCGTGCGCGGCGGGGAATCCTGCGGTATAATGGGGGCGGTATTTTGAATTTAGAGACATCGGGGACTTTTGATGAAATCGGTTCGGGTTCGGATTGCTATGCTGGCTGTCGTTTCGGTCGTTTTGATCGTGGCGGTCTCTTTGGCTATCGTCGCGCACGCCTGGCGCGAGGATGCGGGGAAGGACCCCGCGGCGGACACGGCCACTACGGACGCGGCCGTCTCGCAAGGCGGCGAGGAACCGGAGCCGGACGCCGGCCCCACGGATACCGAACTGCGCGACGCGCAGATTCGCGCCTACATGGACACCCTGACAACCGAACAGAAGGTCGGCCAGCTTTTCATAGTCCGCTGTCCCACCGGCAGCGAACTTTACACCGTCACAACCTGGCAGGTGGGCGGCTTCGTGCTGTTCGGCCAGGACGTGACAGGCGAGACCGCTTCCAGCCTGTCGGGAAAGATAGCCCTGTGGCAAAGCGCGGGCAAGACCCCCATGATTATCGCCACCGACGAGGAAGGCGGGACGGTGAACCGCGTCAGCTTAAACACCAACCTGCGCGCGCAGCCCTTCCCCGCCCCGCAGGACCTGCTTGCCGCGGGTGGCTGGGAGAGCGTGCAGGCCGACGCGCAGGAGAAGGCGCAGCTTCTGCTCTCGCTGGGCATCAACACGAACCTCGCGCCGGTGGCCGACGTCTCGCAGGACCCCTCGAGCTTCATCTACGACCGGACCATAGGCCTTGACGCGGACGGCACGGGCGAGTATGTGCGCACCGTAGTCACCGCCTTCAAGGACGCCCGCCTCGGCTCCTGCCTCAAGCACTTCCCAGGCTATGGCGACAACGCCGACTCGCACACGCAGATCGTCTACGATTACAGGGAGTGGTGGCAAGTGGAGGCCGACCTCGCGTCTTTCTCCGCCGGCATAGACGCCGGCGCAAACGCCGTACTCGTATCGCACAATATCGTAACGTCGCTGGACGCGGATTTGCCCGCGTCCCTCTCGCCGGCCGTGCATGCGATTCTTCGCAACGAGCTGGGGTTCGACGGCGTGGTCATGACGGACGACATGGACATGGCCGGACTCACGGACTTCACCTCGCAGCAGGAGGCCGCGTACCTCGCAATCAAGGCAGGCAACGACATGGTCATGACCTCGCACTACGACACGCAGATTCCGTACCTGCTCGGGAAGATTGAGAGCGGCGAGCTGACCATGGAAGAGGTAGACGCAGCCGTCTTCCGCGTGCTGCGCATGAAGGTGGAACTGGGCATCTTAACGCTCGAGTAGGATAAGGAGGGGAAATATGTTTTGCGGAAACTGCGGAAAGGAAGTAAGCGAAGGAGTGAAGTTCTGCCCGTTTTGCGGCGGTTCGATAGCGGCGGCCTCTTCGGGCGGAACAGCCGCATCAGTTCCGCATGAGGGTAATCCGCCACCAATACAGCCGACTGTGCCGCCGCAAACGGGACAGTCCTTCGCACCGGCGGGCCCGGGGGCATTCACCACCGCACCCCCGGCAAAAAAGAGCAAGCTCCCCCTGATCCTTGGCATCTGCGGCGGCGTGGCCCTTATCACCGTGGTTCTCGTGGTAGCCCTTGTCTTCCTGAAGAAACCCGGCGGCAGCGAAGATGCTGCCTCCGAAAGCCGCGCGGCCGCCTCTGCCACCGCCGCCGAGGACACCCTCACCCTCAAGGTAAACCAGGTCGACACCCACGACTTTCCGGAAGTCCGCATCTACATAACCGTGGAGGACGCGAACGGCAACAAGCCCTCCGGCCTTAAGAAGAGCGACATACTCCTCAAGGAATTCTTCGACGACGGCACGGAAAACACCCTCACCGTGGAGGAACTGCTCGAGAGCGCCGCGAACGAGGAAATCTACATGAACCTCGTCATGGACCAGAGCGGCAGCATGGCGGATAACGGCCTGATGACTCAGGCCAAGTCGTCCGCGAAGACCTTCCTCGGCGAGCTCGACACAGGCAAGAAACAAAACATTGCCATCACCTCGTTCGATGACGTGATCTACTCCCGGGCGGACTTCACAAACGACATAAGCTCGCTCAACGCCGTGGTAGACAGCCTCGAGCCGGACGGACAGACCGCCCTGTACGACGCCATCTACCAGGGCATCCTGAAGACCAACCAGCAGAGCGGCGCCAAGTGCGTGATTGTGTTTACCGACGGCATGGAGAACAGCAGCTTCGTGAGCTACGACGAGGTGGTGCAGCTTGCGCAGGACACGGGCATTCCGGTCTACACCATAGGCATAGGCACGAGCTACGACAGCCAGGAGCTATCAGGGCTCGCGGAAGACTGCGGCGGAAAGTTCTTCGAGGTTTCCGGCACCAGCATAGAGTCCATGCTCGCACAGATTTACGGCGACGTGCTCGAGCTGCAGCAGAAGCAGATTATCATCCGGACCACCTGCTCAGCGGACGGCGACCTTTCCCTGACGCGGCGGTTTTCCATCTCATGCAGCAGCAATAGTAAGTTCTTCTTTGACGCCGTGGACCGCGACTATGTGCCCAGGCCGGCCATAGACGAGACGCTCGTGGAGGACCAGACCATTCACCGGTACGAGTTCGTGGTCAAGGACATTACCTGGGAGGAAGCGTTCGCGGAGTGCCAGGCCAAGGGCGGCTACCTCGCGCACATCAACAGCGTGGCGGAGAACGAGTACATAATCCAGCAGATTAAGGCGAGCGGGCATGACAACGTGCTCTTCTGGCTCGGCGGCAGGCGCGACGCGGGCAGCGACAAGTACTACTGGGTGGATGGAAACAACAAGACCTACGGCAAGGAGATTAACAGTTCCACCTACTGGGTTGCCGACCTGTGGATGGAAAACGAGCCGAGCTTCCGCGACGAGAGGCTGAACCTGGACGAGTACTACTTGGACATCTTCTACTACAACGCCCGCGGCGCCTGGGTGTGGAACGACTGTCCGAACAACATCTTGGACGCCGGCGCAGACTACTACTCCGGGAAGATCGGCTACATCTGCGAGTACGATTGATACGATTGATGAACGAAATATAAAGAGGAGGGCCGGGTGTTTCCCGGCCCCAATTATCTGCGTCCGCCGGTTGTAAGAGGGGTAAGATTGACGGACGAACCGCCACGAATCCGTAAGTGTGAGGGGAGGAAACGTAGCGATGGTTATGGCTGCTTAGCATCCCTTAGCCTAACCTCAGCGCTCCAACAATCCTGTGTATCAACTGCCTCCTTGCTGCCCTATTCACTTGCCTGTTTACTTGAGCTCCCTTATCAACTTTCAACGCATATATACCCTTCGCGTTTTAATCTAAACACTTTTAATCAACATTTTTCGAAAAATTTTTTCGCGCAGATTTCCGTTGAAATTTCAACAAAAAAGGCCCGGTCTCCCGCAGGCCCCTTTTGCCAATTAAGTAGTAGCAGTTAGAAATTATCCTATTATTTGATCCGCCCCCACCGGCTCGCTCGCCGCCGTCTCCGGCTCCGGTATGGAAAGCCAGATGGTCTCGGACAGCCCGTCCTCATACTCCGCCGTGAAGCAGTAGATGCCGCACACGCAGTTCCTCAGCCCCATGGGGTCCAGCCGGATGGTCGTCTTGTCGTCTATGTCGTAGGTCGTGTAAACCTCCGGCGAAACCACGCGCCCGTTATACAGCAGGTCCACGAATTGCTTCTCCGGCGCATTCACCACCGCGAGCGGCGCGTCCGTGCCGCGGTACGTGCCGAAGTGGTCCTCCACGTAATAGACTTCCGTCTTGCTGTGCGCGCTGTCCGGCGCCTTCTCCGCCTGGAGCGCGTACGCCGTGCTCTCTTCCATCAGCGAAAACGGCGCGGGCTCTTCCGCCCCGAAAACGCGAAATCCCGTGTATGCCGCCGAGATAGCAAAGAACAGGCCAACCACCAGAAGCAGCGTCCGGTATCGATGTTTCGTTTTTCTCTTCACTGTTGTCCTCCCCGGTCTTGCGCGCCCGTCCGCCCGCAAGCTCTCTTATACTTTCATCTCTTGTTCTACCCGTGTGCCGCCTACCCCGACGTGCACGCAGTATATATACCCAGCCGTTTTTGTTTCACACATGAACAATTCAAAAAAGAACGGTTTCCCGTTCTTTTTTTTCTTCTATGGAAGTAGGGGCTTCCTGCGCGTCCGTCCACCCGGCGCCCCAGCCGCGCCTAAGCGTCCAGCGCCGCCCGTACGCCCCGCACGAAATCGCGCACCGGCGCTTCGCTCTGCTGCCCGTGCTGCGCCACGATCCGCACGATGGCGCTGCCGATAATCACGCCGTCCGATATGGCGCCCATGGCCACCGCCTGCTCCGGCGTGGAAACCCCGAAACCCACGGCGCACGGAATGTCCGAGCCCGCCTTGACCTGCCCGATGACCTCGCCTATCTCGCTGCCGAGCGTGGTGCGCACGCCCGTCACGCCGAGGCTCGAAACGCAGTAGAGAAATCCTTCCGCCTTAGAAGCGATTTCCGCCGCGCGGCGCGCCGACGTGGGCGTAACCATGGAGATGAGCGCCACCTTATCCGAGGCGCGCCGCGAGAGAAACTCGCCCGCCTCCTCGTACGGCATATCCGGAATAATCAGCCCGCCTATGCCCGCCTGCTCGCAGCGCGCCGTAAACGCCGCAATCCCGTATTTGTACACCGGATTCAGATACGTCATAAACAGCAGCGGGATGTCCGTCTTCTCCCGCAGCCGCGCCGCCAAAGCCAGCAGGGAGTCCAGCGTCGTGCCGGACGCCAGCGCCCGCTCGTCCGCGTCCTGAATGACCGGACCCTCCGCTATGGGGTCGCTGAAGGGAATGCCTATCTCCACTATGTCCGCGCCCTCCTCGGCCATGGCCAGCACCAGCTTCTCCGTCGTCTCTATGTCCGGGTCCCCGCCGGTTATAAACGTAATCAGCGCCTTGCGGCCGGGCGCAAATGCCTCCCGTATGCTCTTCATATCTACTCCTCCAACGTGATCCCGCGGTAGCGGGCTATCTGCGCCACATCCTTATCGCCGCGGCCGGACAGCGTGATGACCACGTCCGTGTCCGCGGGTAGCGCCGGCGCAATCTTCATGACGTACGCCACCGCGTGCGCACTCTCCACCGCCGGGATAATCCCCTCCGTGCGCGAGAGGTACTCAAACGCCACCACGGATTCCTCGTCCGTGACCGGCACGTACTCCGCGCGCCCTATGCTGTGCAGGTACGCGTGCTCCGGCCCTATGCCCGGGTAGTCCAGCCCCGCGCTTATGGAGTACACCGGCGCAATCTGCCCCTGCTCGTCCTGACAGAACAGCGACTTCATGCCGTGGAACACGCCCTCGCTGCCCGTGGCTATGGTGGCCGCCGTCCGCGGCGTGTCCGCGCCCTCGCCCGCCGCCTCGCAGCCTATCAGCCTGACGGAAGTGTCCTCTATGAAATCAAAGAAGGTGCCCATGGCATTGCTGCCGCCGCCCACGCAGGCCGCCACGATGTCCGGCAGCTTGCCCGCCTGCGCCAGCATTTGCGCCTTGATCTCCCGGCCTATGATCGCCTGAAAATCCCGCACGATGGTCGGGAAGGGGTGCGGCCCCATGACCGAACCCAGCACGTAATGCGTGTCGTCTATGCGGCTGACCCACTCGCGCATGGCCGCGTTCACCGCGTCCTTGAGCGTCATGGTGCCCGAGGTCACCGCGTTCACCTTGCTGCCCAGCAGCTCCATGCGGAAGACGTTCAGCGCCTGCCGCTCCGTGTCTTCCTTGCCCATGAACACCTCGCATTCCATGTCCATGAGCGCCGCCGCCGTGGCCGTGGCCACCCCGTGCTGCCCCGCGCCCGTCTCCGCAATCACGCGCGTCTTGCCCATCTTTTTGGCGAGCAGCACCTGCCCCAGCACGTTGTTTATCTTGTGCGAGCCCGTGTGGTTCAGGTCCTCGCGCTTGAGCCAAATCCGCGCGCCGCCCAGATCCCGCGTCATCTTCTCCGCGTAGTACAGCGACGACGGGCGCCCCGCGTAGTTTGTCAGGAGCTCCGTGAGCTCCGCGTTAAACGCCGGATCCTCCTTGTAGTGCGCATACGCCTGCTCCAGTTCGAGCACCGCACTCATGAGCGTCTCGGGTATAAACCGGCCGCCGTACGGCCCGAATCGATCCTTCATTCCGCTTCCTCTTTCCTTGACAATGTCTTGCTGCGAACCGCCTTGACTATGGCGAGGATTTTCGCCGCGTCCTTCACGCCGTCCGTCTCCGCGCCGCTGCTCACGTCCACGCCGTACGGCCGCTGCAACAGTATATCATGCAGATTCTCCAGGCTCACCCCGCCGGCTATAAAGTATGGCTTATCCGGCAGTCTGCCCTTTTTCTTCGCGCGCGCAAGGACCGAAAGGTCGAACCGCTCGCCCGTGCCGCCCGTGCCGTTGTCGTAGAGCAGGTAGTCCGCCGGGCAGGGCTGCGGCCGCTCCGGCACGCCCGCGTTTACCGCCTCCGCGCGCAAGGGGTGGCACCCGCGAAAGTCCACGCCCGCTTCCGTAACCCGAGCCGCTTTGATGAGGGGCACGTGCGCGCCCAGCCGCTGCTTAAGCGCCGTCATGTAGACCGCGTCCTCCGTCCCGTGCAGCTGCACCACCGATATGACGCCGGACAGGTACAGCCGCTCTATGGCCTGCAGGGAGGCGTTTCGAAAAACGCCCACCGTCGGAATCCGTATGTCTATGGCCTCGCGCAGCGCGGCTGCCTTCTCCTCCGGCACGAACCGGCGGCTCTCCGGCACGAAGATAAACCCCGCGTAGTCCGGCATGGCCGCGTTTACCGCCTGCGCGTCCTCGGCCCGAAACAGCCCGCAAATCTTAATCTTAGACATCCTTAAGCTCCCGGAGCAGCGCCGCCTTATCCGCCGCGCGCATAAAGCTCTCGCCCACGAGCACCGCGTCCGCGCCTATGGCCTTCATGCGGCGCGTATCCCCGGGCCCGCTGATTCCGGACTCCGCCACAAACAGCACGCCCGGCGGCACCAGAGGCCGCAGCCGCTCGGAGAGCCCCAGATCCATGCTGAACGTTGTCAAGTCCCGGTGGTTGACACCCACCACGCGCGCGCCCGCCGCGAGCGCCGCCCGGGTCTCCTCCGCGCTGTGCGCCTCGACCAGACACGAGAGCCCCAGGCCGTCCGCTATGCGGATGAATGACGCGAGCTCCGCCTCGCCCAGCAGCGCGCAGATAAGCAGCACCGCCGAAGCCCCCAGCAGCTTCGCCTCGTAAATCTGATAGCTGTCCACTACAAAATCCTTGCGGAGTGTCGGCAGACTCACCGCCGCGGAAATCTCCGCGAGGAACGCGTCCTCGCCCAGAAAGCGCGTGGGCTCCGTGAGCACGGACACCGCGTCCGCCCCCGCCGCCTCGTACTCCCGCGCTATCTCTACGTACGGAAAATCCGGCGCTATGAGCCCCTTGCTCGGCGAGGCCTTCTTGACCTCGCAGATAAACGAGAGCCCCGCGCCGCCCAGCGCCGCCTCAAACGGAAAGCCGGTGTCCGCCGCGAGCGACGACGCCTGCGACTGAACTGTTGCCGCAGAAACACGCTGCTTCGCTTCCTTAACGCGGACGCGCGCCGCGCCCGCCAGTTCCTCTAAGATGTTCATGTCCACCTACTTGTTGGAGAGCTCCACAAACTTCGCAAGCTGCTCCGCCGCCTTTCCGCTGTCAATGACCTCCGCAGCAATCTCCATGGCCTCCTCGAGCGAAACCTCCGGCCTGCCTATGTGGATGGCCGCCGCCGAGTTCAGCAGCACCGCGTCGCGCTGCGGCCCCTTCTCCCCCGCGAGCACCGAGCGCGTAATCCTGGCGTTGTCCGCCGGCGTGCCGCCCACGAGGTCCTCCTTGCTGCAGCGCGTGAGGCCAAACTGCTCCGGCGTAATCTCAAACGTGCGGATAAACCCGTCACGCACCTCGCACACGCTCGTCGCCGCGCTCGCCGAAATCTCGTCCAGGCCGTCCTGCCCATAGACCACGTACGCGTTCTTCACGCCCAGGTTGCACAGGACTTTGGCCATGGGCTCCACCAGATCCTCCTCGTAAACGCCCAGCAGCTGGCGGCTCGCGCCGGCCGGGTTGACGAGCGGACCGAGGATGTTGAAGATCGTGCGGATGGCCAGCTCCTTGCGCACCGGCGCCACATACTTCATGGCTATATGATAGTTCTGCGCGAACAAAAAGCAAAGGCCGATTTCCTTGAGCAGCTCGAGGCTCTTCTCCGGCGGAATGGTTATGTTCACGCCCAGCGCCTCCAGCACATCCGCCGCGCCGGACTTGCTCGTGGCCGCGCGGTTGCCGTGCTTGGCCACCGGAATCCCCGCCGCGGAAATGACGAGCGAAGAGGTGGTGGATATGTTAAACGAGTTGCTGTGGTCGCCACCCGTCCCCACGATCTCCAGCACGTCCATGTCGTTCAGCAGCCGGATGCAGTGCCGGCGCATGCCCTCGGCCGAGCCCGTAATCTCTTCTATGGTCTCCCCCTTCACGCTCATGGCCGTGAGGTAGGCGGCCATCTGAATGTCGCTCGCCTGCCCGCTCATAATCTCGTCCATGACCTGCTGCGCCGCCTCGTAACCTATGTCCTCGCGCGCCGCCACTTGCTGAATTGCTTCTTTAATCATCTTTCTTTTACCTCCTTAAACTAATTGCATGCCGGGCATGCCTGAATCTCTATCGGCCGTTCCTCTGTGAGGAAGTTGCGCATAATGCGTCCCCCCTCCGGCGTCAGGATGGACTCCGGATGAAACTGTACGCCGTAAATACGATAGTCCGTGTGCTCCACCGCCATAATCTCGCCGTCGTCCGTGCGCGCCGTGACCTTAAGCGTTTCAGGCATGGTCTCCTCGAGCGCCGCCAGCGAGTGGTACCGCCCCACCGTAATCTCCGCCGGCAGCCCGCGGAACACCGGCGAGCTCGTGTCTATCTTCGCAACGGACGTCTTGCCGTGCATGAGCTCCTTGGCATAAGAGACCGTAGCCCCGAACGCCTCGCAGATGGCCTGATGCCCCAGACACACGCCGAAGATGGGTATGCGCCCGGCCGCCCACTTGATCAGGTCTATGCACACGCCCGCGTCCGCCGGCGCGCCCGGTCCCGGCGAGAGCACAATCCGCGACGGCGAAAGCGCCACGATCTGCGCCGCCGTAAGGTCGTCGTTCCGGATAACCCGAATGGGCTCCGGCGCCGCGTCCGCCTTGCGTCCGTCCTCCTCGGAAAACGCCTGCAGAATGCTCCCTATCTGCTGATACAGGTTGTACGAAAAGCTGTCGTAATTGTCCACAAGCAGAATCATTTCGCCCCTCCTTCCTGCGCGCCCGAAGCGTCCATGAGCGCCTTGACCACCGCGCCCAGCTTCTTCTGGCACTCCTCGTATTCCTTCTCCGGCACGCTGTCCGCCACAATCCCCGCGCCCGACCGGATGAACACGCGCCCGTTCTTCTTGTACGCTATGCGTATGGCTATGCACGTATCCATGTCCCCGTTCAGGGCCAGGTATCCCACCGCGCCGCCGTATATGCCCCGCCGCTTTTTCTCCAAGGCGCCAATGATTTGGCACGCGCGTATCTTGGGCGCTCCGGACAGCGTTCCGGCCGGGAGCAGGGCCCCGATGGCATCTATCGCGTCACACTCGTCGCGTATGGTCCCCTGCACGGTGGACCCTATGTGCATAACGTGCGAGAAGCGCGGCACCTCCATATACTTGGGCACATGCACGGTGCCGAACTTGCTTATGCGGCCTATGTCGTTTCTGCCCAGATCCACGAGCATGTTGTGCTCCGCCAGTTCCTTGGGGTCGGAAAGCAGGTCCGCTTCCAGCGCCGCGTCCTCTTCCGGCGTGGCGCCGCGCCCGCGCGTTCCCGCGAGCGGAAATGTCTCCAGCGTGCTGCCCCGCAGCTTCACCAGCGTCTCCGGCGCCGCGCCCGCTATCTCTATGTCGTCGCTGCTGAAGTAGAACATGTAGGGCGAGGGGTTGTCGCGGCGCATGTACTCATACGTCTCAAAGAGGCTGCCCTCCGCGTCACACTCGAGGCGGTTGCTTAAGACCACCTGAAAGATATCGCCGTCCACTATGTGCCGTTTGGCCGTGCGCACCATGGTGCCGTACTGCCCAGGCCCGAACAGCGGGCGGAACTCCGACGTGAGTTTGAGCTTGGGCGGCTCGACGCTCTCCCCGTTTTTCAGGATTTCCGCAAGCATCCCCAGCTCCGCCGTGGCGCGGTTGTAGTTCTCCTCCAGCGCGTCCGTGCGGATGTTCGCTATCAGGTACACCTGCTTCTCGAGCCGGTCGAAAGCCACCACCTTGTCGAAGAGCATGAGGTCCACGTCGCGGAAGCCTTCCACGTCCTCTTCGCCCAGCTGGATGGTGGGCTCCGCGTAGCGCACGTAGTCGTAAGCGAAGTAGCCCACAAGTCCGCCCGTAAACGGCGGCAGGCCATCCGCCCGCGGGCTGCGGTTGTCGTGCAGGAACTTGCGTATGTAGGACGCCGGATCCTGCGTCTGGATTTCAAAGTCCGCCCCGCCGCTAATCCGGAGCACGCCGTCCTTGCACGTAATCTCCGTCTTCGGGTCGTAACCCAGGAACGTGTAGCGCCCCGTGTCCTGCTCATCCTCCATGCTCTCCAATATGAAGCACTGGCGGCTCAGCCGCTTGAGCTTCAGGAAGCAGGCGGCCGGCGTTATATCCTCCGCCGGCAGAACCGCCGCCACGGGAAGGCAGCGGTAGCCTTCCGCCAGCGCCCTCGCTTCCTCCTTACCCGGTATGATCTGCATGTCTTTCTCCTCTTCGTACTGCGGACGCAAGGCCCGCCGCTGAGCCCGGACAAAAGAAAAAACTTCTGCTCCGGCTTCTTCTTACTGCCGGGACAAAAGTTTACAAACTTCTGCGGTACCACCCCGCTTGAGGCCCGTTACGACCCCCGCTCAATCCGCACGTCTCCGCCTTACGGCTTTTAACACACGCTTCCTTTTTACGAGTTAAGCTCTCGTCGGACATTACTCCCGCATCCGCGGTTTCTCTCCGCCCTCACGAGTCCATTCACAGGGATTCTTCTTGCCGCGTTTCCACCACCGGCGGCTCTCTATATTTCCGAAATCCGGGCTACTACTCTCGATCACAGGTTTAACTGTATTCAGTTATCCGTCGAAATTTCCTTCCGACAAACAAAAATTATATACGCCCAACCCCCATCTGTCAACGCGAATCTTAAGATTTTGTGTCATTTGCCGGCACGCCTGTTCAGTCTTTTTTGTATGGGGTATACTTATACCGTCTGCGACAATGTTATTGCCAACAAGGTTGAGAGGATATGAAAGTAGAAAACCCAGAATCGATCAGGGCGCGTTATCGCGAGGCGCTCTTCGGCGGAAGCGCCGGGTTTGCCGGTAGCGGCGTGGAGTCTGCGCCGGAGGTGTTGGCGTTTGAAGACCTCGAAGAGCTTCCGGTAACGGAGGTTGCGGTTGACGAGATTCCCGGGCTGGTCGTGCCGCAGCAACCGCAGCGCTTTGTGCGCTTAGTGGACGGCGAGCAGACCCTCGCGGAACAGATTCCTGTGGGGGAAGACGGGAGCATAAATATAGAAGACTTGCGCAGCTGGCTCGCGCCGAAAGAGGCGGATTCCGCCGAGGCGGCGGCCGAACAGCCGGATGCCGCAGCGGAAGAGATAGCGGCAGCAGAGCCTGCAACAGAAGCGAAAGAGGCTGAGGAAGCGCTCACGATAGCGGAGGTAGAAACAGCCGAGGCTGCTACAGAAGCGCCGGCGGAAGAGCCCGCGGAACTGGAGGCAGAAGCCGCCGAGGCTACTGCTGAAGCACCGGCGGAAGAGCCCGAAGAAGCCGAGGCGCCGGAAGCTGACACGGAAGCAGAGCTCGCGGCTGAGGCTGACGACGATTGGGAGTTTCCCACCTCGGCGCCCAGCCCGGAAAGCCTGCCGGAAGACCTGATTCCCGCAGAGGAAGCAGAAGATGCCGTAGCGGAAACAGCGGCGGACGAAGCCTCCAAGCCGGAGAAAACCCCGCAACAAAAAAAGCGAGAGCGCGTCGTGCTCTTCGTTATCCTGTTTATCGTGTTGATATCCGCCACCGTAGGCACGCTCGTAGCCACCGGGGTCATAGACCTTTCCGGCTACGCGTCGGCGGTCCATGACCTTTTCGGAAATCTCTTCGGTGGCTAACGTGGAGCGTGGCGCCCGTTCTTAGAACGGCACGTCCGTCTGCCCGTAGACTTCCGGATTGCCCGCATAAATCGGCGCGGTAGGCGGCGCAGATTGCGTATGCTCCTGCGGCGTAGGCGCGGAAGACGCGGCGGCAGGCTGCGACCCGGTCTCCGGCTTCTTATCCTGGTACGGCAGGAACTGCACCTGATTGGCTATCACTTCTATCGGATAGCGCGTTATGCCTTCCTTGTCCATGTACTTATCCGAAAAAAGCCGGCCGTTAACGGCGGTCATTTTCCCCTTCTTCAGATAGCGCTTGCAATTTTCCGCCTGCGAACCCCAGACCTTCACGCGGATAAAGTCCGCGCGCTTCTCCCGGGCAAATACGTCCTCCAACGCCAGCGTGAAAACGCATAGCGTCTTTCCCCCATCCTTGTTGTAGACCTCCGGGTCCTTGGTAAGTCGTCCGATAATGTTTACACTGTTCATTTTTTCCTCCTGTCAACATTGCTGATAAAATTTGACTATGGCTTATAGTTGGATTATATCCTCTTATTGCCAAGAATGCAAGCCCTTTATGCGCAAATTCCCATGTATTTAACTTCCCGAAAAAAACACCCCCAGTACACATTTCCGAACCGTTTTCAGGGTAAACTATGGCTAATAGGTAACACCGTTAGACAACTGAATAACTGGCCTATCACTCCCTCGCATATAAAGAAAGGCAAGAATGGTGACAGAATGGGAAAGATCAACGCTGGATTGTTTGGTTTTGGCCGCACCGGGCGCATCGTAGCTTTAGAACTGATGAAAGACCCAGAGATCGAACTAAAGTGGGTCGTACGCCATACCCAAACCCCTGAAGCACACTACGCCTCCGACGCATTCGACTGTGATATAGACGAGGCCCGCATCTACAGCAACCTGGAGCTGGATATCAACTTTTTCCGGGAAAACCCCGTAGACGTTATCGTGGACTTCTCCGCCATAGACGGCTACCAGACCTACATAGGACCCGCGCGCGAGCTGGGCATAAAAGTAGTTTCCGCCATTTCCAACTATCCGGAGGAAGTGGTAAAGGAGTTGCGCTGCGCAGCCAAGGACACCACCGTCCTGTACTCACCCAACATAACCCTGGGCATCAACTTCCTGCTGATTGCCGCCGAAGCGCTCCACGCGCTCATCCCCTACGCCGACATAGAAATAATAGAAGAACACTTCCGTGACAAGAAAGACCCTTCCGGAACCGCCATCAAAATGGCCAAACTGCTCCAGCAGGATCCCGCCAGGGCCGTACACTCTGTCCGCGCCGGCGGTATAATAGGCCACCACGAAGTCATCTTCGGCCTGCCCTACCAGACCATCCGCCTCTCCCACGACTCCATCAGCAAGTCCGCCTTCGGCCAGGGCGCTATCTTCGCCCTGAAACAAATCGTACAAATGGACGGCGGCTTCCACACCATGGAAGAACTCCTACGGGGCGTAATCCGCGAAAACCTCTCCACCCTGAAAGAAGAAGTCCTGGAGGACTGAAAAGCCGTGTATTATTCCCGTCTAATGGAAATCAGTTTGTAGGTTGTCTCTCCGCCGTATTCATGCAGCGATATTACTGCTGTTGCGGAATAGTAGTAGCACGGGCCCTCCCAAACGTCGCCTTCCGGTTCGCCTTTATAAGTCACCTTCAACCCGCCGGATAAATCCCAGTCGTCAATGTCTTCGTACAAGTTGGGCGGCACAGACTGTCCCTGATAAACATCCATGCTCGCTGTATAAGTCCCGTCGCCGTTATCAAGCAGGGACGTGACCTGCGACCATAGTAGTGCACCGCCCATTGCACCCGTAAAGTAATAGTATCCATCCCGATACTCGTAATTGTAAGTGCCGTAATTATAATAATTCGGATTATCTACGTACCCTACGCTCTGGTTACTGACTTGGAGACCAAAATACTTTTCAATGGCGGCCGCTATTACGCTTTCAGGAATTTTGAGATTTCCTTCGGCCGAATCATAAATAATTAAGTCCTCGTTATTTCTATACGTATGCCAGACGGCGAACTCAATCAATTCCGCATCGGTGTAATCGGAAGAATCAAAATTCTCCATAGCGACTTCACTGAAATTGCTGAAGAACGTATGTATCGTCTCGTGATCTGCCTTGCTCATATCCGGAAAAATATCAACGGGCTGCGTAGATGCAGCCTCGGACTCCTCCGCCAAATCCTCTGTTTGCGTATCCTTACTGCCATCGCCGGCGCCGCTGTTGCCGCTACCGGTCTCGCAACCCGCAAACCCCATAATCAGCAATACGCAAAGCGCGGCCGCCAGCGCCCGAAACAATGCTCTCCCCTTCATAACTCTTCCGCCTTCCCTTATCTCCCGCGCCCCGAACCCCTGTCAGGACTTTCATTATCGATTCTATTCTACCATAGAATTCTCTGTCCGTAGCCCAGCGCCAGTCCAAAACCACCACCAAGTGAGTGGGATTCACCGCGCAGTCCACTCACTTGACATGCATCCTGACCAGCAAACCACAGAAAAACCCTTCGGGCAGCGGAGGGTTTTTCTGTGTGGCAGTCGCTTTCACAAAATCAAAGATTTTGGAAAGCGTTGCATAAGGTCTTCTTACAAAAGGTGCTTCCCGAAAGGAAGCACCTTTTGAGAAGCACCATTATGGTGACCCTGCCGGGAATTGAACCCGGGTTACCGCCGTGAAAGGGCGGTGTCTTAACCTCTTGACCACAGGGCCTTATAAAAACCCTCCACACGGGTTGCGTATGGAGGGTGGTTTTGGAACCGGCAACGTCCTGCTTTCCCGGGCAGTCACCCACCGAGTATCATCGGCGCTGACGAGCTTAACTACTGTGTTCGAGATGGGAACAGGTGGAACCTCGCCGCTATAGTCAC
>JAISTV010000018.1 GCA_031272485.1 Eubacteriales Family XIII. Incertae Sedis bacterium | reverse complement strand
GCCTTGCCCGTCCAATGCGCGTAGATGGTTACGTTCCCGTACGTAAGGTGCACCGTAGTGGACGTGACCTGGGTTCCGCCGCTTGCCGCCGTGTACCAGCCCGCGAAATCGTAGCCGGTTCGCGTGGGCGTGGGCAGCGTGCCGTAAGCCGCACCGTAGTATACGGTCTTCGAAGACGGCGAGAGCGCGTTCCCGCCGTTCGCGTCGTAGGTCAGCGTATTCGTATTCGCCGTCCAGTGCGCGTAGATGGTGCAATCTTCTTCGAACGCAGCAAGGTCCGCATCGGTTACGGGCGTACCGTCTTCCGCAGCCGTAAACCAACCCGCAAAGCTATACCCCTCGCGGCTCGGCATTGGAAGTAAGGCATCCGCCTCGCCATTGACTATCGAAACGAAAGCAGGATTCACGTTACCGCCGTTCGCATTCAGCGTAACGGTTATTCTATCCTCCTCGTCCGTAATCAGGACGTACGGGATACCCCATTCTTTAGCATAATTGTGCGCATAGGAATCCTGGTAGCAGTAAATCGTTAGGGAAGTACAGCCCCAAAACGCCGACGGCACGATCCTCGTAACGCTATTCGGTATTGTTACACTCGTTAGAGACGTACAACCATAGAACGCCCCCTCCCTGATGCTTGTAACGCTATCCGGTATTGTTACACTCGTTAGGGACGTACAACCTTCGAACGCATAATAGTCGATGCTTGTAACGCTATCCGGGATTGATACGTTTTCAAGTGAAGTACATTTAAAGAATGCATATGATCCTATGATTGTCACACCTTCCGGTATCGTTACGCTCGTAAGCAAGGCGCATTCTTCGAATGCAGAGAGGCCTATACTCGTCACACCATCCGGAATAACAAAAGCACCCTCTCTTCCTCCGGGGTACGCCAGAATCGTGGTTCCTTCCTTGCTATAAAGAACACCGTCAACCGACTTATAGTTCTCATTATCCGGATCAACAGTAATGTTTAACAAGGATTCTGCGCCAATAAAAACATAAGGTCCTATACTCGTAACGCTCTTGTGAATCGTTACGTTTGTGAGAGACTTACAACGATCGAATGTACCCGACACGATGCTCGTGACGCTATCCGGAACAGTAAATGCGCCCTCTCTTCCTCCGGGGTACGCCAGAATCGTAGTTCCGTCCTTGCTATAAAGAACCCCGTCAACCGACTTATAGTTCTCATTATCCGGATCAACAGTAATACTTAACAAGGATTCTGCGCCAGTAAAAACATAATCTCCTATACTCGTAACGCTCTTGGGAATCGTTACGTATGTGAGAGACTTACAATCATAGAATGTAGCCGGCCGGATGCTCGTGACGCTATCCGGAACAGTAAATGCGCCCACCCTGCCTTCAGGGTATACCACAATAACTGTAGCGTCCTTGTTATATAAAACGCCACCCTGCGAGGAATAGTTCTTATTCGCAGAATCAGCAGCTATGCTCGTTAGGGACGTGCAACCACGGAACGCATAATCCCCGATGCTCGTGACACTACCGGGTATTCTTACACTCGTTAGGGACGTACAACCATAGAACGCATAATACCCGATGCTCGTGACACTATCTGGTATTGTTACACTCGTTAGGGACGTACAACCATAGAACGCATCATACCAGATGCTCGTTACGGGCGTACCTCCGAGGCTTTTCGGAATCACGATATCTCCTCCTGCTCCCGTATAACCAGTAATCGTCGCGGTTCCTCCAGAGACCGTGTAAACGTAATCCCCCTCTGAATCGAGCACGGAAATCCCACCTGCCTCCCCCTCATCCGCGTAGGCCGCCAAGGGGGTGAAAAGCGTCAGAATCATAAACGCGGACAATAAAAAAGCGAGAGCGACGCGCCCTCTTTTGCGTGTAGCATGAGTCATCATAATAAAGAATCTCCCAACTTTATAAACTAACCGTTCCCACTGTATAGATTGTATAGAAAAAAGAAAAAACAAGCAACCGCTTTTTAAAGGAAATCTGAAGCTTTTCGCAAGCGGATTCCTGCGCCGCCGACCCTACACCACTATCAGCTGCTTTTCCGACGCTACCAGGTTTACTGTGCCGGTTTCGGTTATTATCAGTAGGTCTTCTATGCGGCAGCCGCCGGTGCCGGGGATGTAGATGCCCGGTTCTACCGTTACGGCCTGGCCGGCCTTGAGGCTCTCCTTGCTCTTGGGGTTTAAGGTGGGCGCCTCGTGGACCTCCTGGCCTACGCCGTGGCCCGTGCCGTGCACGTAGTACTCGCCGTAGCCCGCCGCCGCAATCACGTCCCGCGCAGCCGCGTCCACCGCCTTGCATTTCGCGCCGGGCGCGAGCGCCGCGATTCCCGCGAACTGCGCCGCAAGCACCACCTCATAAACCTTCTTCATCTCCGCGGAGGGTTTTCCCACCGCCACGGTGCGCGTCATATCCCCGCAGTAGCCGCCCACCACCGCGCCAAAGTCCATGGTCACCAGGTCCCCGGACTCGATTTTCTTCTCAGAGGGCACCCCGTGCGGCTCGCTGCCACAGGCGCCTGACACGCAGATGGTCGGGAACGCCAGCGCCTCGCCTCCGTGGGACAGCAAGTAGGCGTCAATGAGGTCCGCCACCTCCTTCTCGCGCATGCCCACGTTTATTTCGCCGAGTATGTAGGTGAAACACGCGTCGCCCAGCGCGGCCGCCTTGGTTATGTTTACTATCTTCTCTAAGTTTACTTTCATTCGGTCTTCAGCGCCTCACCCAGGATGGCGTACACGTCGTTTACGAGCAGCGTGAAGCGTACCTCCGCCTGCAGGAAGGCCGCCGCCACCGGATCCCGCATGAGAATCTGGCCCAGGCTCTGCATCTGCGACAGCACCTCCGGCCCCAGTTCCTCGCCCAGCATCTGCTTGCGCTGCAGGTCGTACTGTTTCTCGCGGAAGTCGTTCAGCGCGTCCGTAAGCTCCGGGTTCTCCGACGCCTTGTTCTTAGCTTCTATATAGCTGGTGTAGACCTCGCTTCTGCGAATGGCCTCCGCCAGCTCTCTTGCCATATCGTGAATGTTCTCCATGCGCCGTTATTCCTCCATAAACACGCTCATAATGACAGGCGTCCGCTTGGTGCGCGTGTTGATGAACCGCTTGAGCTCGTCCTTGAGCGCGTTGTTCAGAACCGTGCGGTCCGTGCGCTTTTTCCGCTCGAACGCATACAGCTTCTCCGCCGCTATGTCCCGCAGCTCCCCAATAAGATCCTCGTTGTCGCGCACGTAGACAAACCCGCGCGTGAGAATCTCCGGCCCCGCCAGCACCCGGTTCGAGTCCGCGTCCAGCGTGGCCACCACCGTAATCATGCCGCATTCCGAAAGCTGCCGGCGGTCGCGCAGGACTATGGCGCCTATGTCGTTTATGCCTTCGCCCACGCCCAGGTTATCCACCAGCACCGCGTCCGCTTCCACCGTCTTCTTGGAAATGCCTATCCGCTTGCCGTCCGTCTCCAGAATCTGGCCGTTGCTCAGCACGAAGATGTTCTTCTTGGGTATCCCCAGGCTCGCCGCAATCTGCGCGTGCGCGTGCAGGTGGCGGTACTCGCCGTGCACCGGCATGAAGTATTCCGGTTTTATGAGCCGGAGCATGAGCTTAAGCTCCTCCTCCCGCGCGTGCCCGGATACGTGAATGTCCGCCACGTCCGAGTAGATAACCTCCGCGCCCTGCTCAAACAGCTTGTCCACCACGTTGGAAACCAGACGTTCGTTGCCCGGAATGGGGCTGGAGGACAGGATAATCCGGTCGCCCCGCTTAATCTGCACCGAGCGGTGGTCGTGGTTGGCCATGCGCGTGAGCGCGCTCATAGGCTCGCCCTGAGACCCCGTCGTGATAATTACCAGCTTGGCGTCCGGCACGCTGCGAATCTCCTCGAGCGGCACCAAGGTGTTGGGCGGTATGCGGATGTAGCCCATCTCCATGGACAGGTTCATGACCTTCTCCATGCTGCGTCCGGAAAGCGTGACCTTCCGTTTGTGCTTGGCCGCCGTGTCGATTATGGTCTGCACCCGGTGCACGTTGGACGCAAACGTGGCGATAATAATCCGCCCCGGCGCCGTCCGAAACGCGTTATCCAGCACCGATTCCAGCGCCTTCTCCGACTGGGTGTAGCCCGTGCGCACCGCGTTCGTACTGTCGGAAAGCATGAGATGCACCCCGCTGCTCCCCACAGCCGCCAGCTTCTGAAAGTCTATCGGGTCGCCGTCCACCGGCGTGTAGTCTATCTTAAAGTCGCCCGTGTGGAAGATAAGCCCCACCGGCGTGTGGATGGCGTAGCACAGCGAGTCCGCTATGGAATGCGTCACCCGGATCGCCTCTATGTCGAAGGGCGCTATCTTCAGTTTCTGACCCGCGCTTATGGGCTTGAGCTTGCCGCGCACCCCGTGCTCCTTGAGCTTGCTCTCCACAAGCCCCAGCGTAAGCCGCGTGCCGTAGACCGGTATGTTCACCTTCTTGAGCAGGAACGGAATCCCGCCTATGTGGTCCTCGTGCCCGTGCGTGAGAATAAGCCCCTTGATCTTGTGCGCGTTCTCCTCCAGATACGTGAAGTCCGGAATCACCACATCTATCCCGAGCATATCCGAATCCGGAAACGACATGCCGCAGTCAAGCAGCAGGATGCTCCCGCCGTACTCAAACGCCGTAATATTCTTGCCTATCTCGTTCAGGCCGCCGAGCGGAATAATCTTCAGCTTGTTCTTATCGCCCTTCTCGCCCTTCTCGCCCTTCTCGGTCTTCTCGCTGCGCCCGGTGCGTTCCACCTTCGCGGGCCGCTCGCCGCCGCCAAACCGCGCGCTCCCGCCGGCCTTCTCGCTCTTCTGCGCCGCCGCCGGCCCTTCCGGCTGTGTGCTCCTGCGTCCGCCTGACCGGCTCCGCTGCTTCTTGCCGCCTGCCGCCGCCCCGGACTTCTTCTGTTTCCTCTGTTCGTCGCCCGCTTCCTGCTGCCCCGGCTTCTTTCCGAATCCCGTGGACTTGCGCAGATCGCGGACCTTGTGTCTTAGTTCTGCCATTCTGTTCCTTTCTACCCTTTCACTACGATGTTTACGAGCTTGTCGGGTACCCCTATAATTTTAACAATGTCTTTTCCTTCCGTGAGAGCGGCGACCCGGTCGTTTGCCTTGGCAGCCTCTATAAGCGCCTCCTGGCTCAGCCCGGTAGGCACCACCAACTTCTCACGCAGTTTTCCGTTTATCTGCACCACGATCTCCACGCTGTCCCGCGTGAGCGCGTCCTCGTCGTATCCCGGCCAGGCCACCCCGTACAGCGTGCCCTTTCCGCCTATTTCCTGCCACAGCTCCTCGCAGATATGTGGCGTGAAAGGCGACAGCGCCAGCACGAGCCCCGTTATTGCCTCCTTCATGAGCCCCGGGTTCACGTCGTCCGCGCCTTCCTTGTACTTATACAGCGCGTTCACCAGCTCCATTATGGCGCTTATGGCCGTGTTGAAGCTGAACTTGTCGCGCACGTCCCGCTCGACCTTCCGGAGCGTAGATGCCAGCACATATGCCAAATCCTTGTCTGCCTCCGTGCTCGCTTCGTACCCGTCCGGCGCCCCGTCTATGACCGGCAGCATCTCGTGCACCAGCCGCCAGACGCGGTTCAGGAAACGGAAGCAGCCCTCCACGCCCTTCTCCGACCAGTCGAGCTCCGTCTCCGGCGGCGCCGCGAACAGGATGAACAGCCGGACCGTGTCCGCGCCGTACTTCTGGTTCATCTCCTCCGGCGAAACCACGTTTCCGAGCGACTTGCTCATCTTCTTGCCGTCCTTTATGACCATGCCTTGCGTGAGCAGGTTCGTGAACGGCTCCTCCGCCTCGGCCAGTCCCAGGTCGTGCAGCACCATCATGAAGAACCGCGCGTACATGAGGTGCAGGATGGCATGCTCCACCCCGCCTATGTACTGGTCCACGGCCATCCAGTAGTCCGTCTTCTTTTTATTAAACGCCTCCTGGGTGTTGCGCGGGTCGCAGTAGCGCAGGAAGTACCACGACGAATCCAGGAACGTGTCCATGGTATCCGCCTCGCGCGTGGCCGGCCCGCCGCAAACCGGACAGACCGTCTTCAGGAATTCCGGATGCTCCGCCAGCGGCGACTTGCCCTTGCCCGTAAACTCCACGTCCGCGGGCAGCAGCACCGGCAGGTTCTCTTCCTTCTCCGGCACCCAGCCGTGCTCCGGACAGTAAATCATGGGAATGGGCGTGCCCCAGTAGCGCTGCCGGCTTATGAGCCAGTCGCGCAGCCGGAAGTTGACCGACCCCGTGCCTATCTTCTGTTCCTCAAGGAAAGCCGTAATCTTCTCTATGGCCTCTTCGTTGCTCATGCCGTCAAAAGCGCCGGAGTTAATCATGGTGCCTTCCGCCACGAAAGCCTCCTTGAGGTTATACAGGTCTATGGCCGGATCGTGCGGGTCCACCACCGGGATTATCTCCAGGTCGTACTTCTTGGCAAAGTCAAAGTCGCGCTCGTCGTGCGCCGGCACCGCCATTATGGCGCCCGTGCCGTAGTCCATCAGAACGTAGTTCGCTATGTAGATAGGCACCTGCTTGCCGTTGAGCGGGTTTATGCAGTAGCGGCCTATGAACAGGCCCTCCTTATCCAGCGTCGTGGCGTTTCTCTCTATGTCGGACAGGTACTGCAGCTTCTCTAAGAACGCCGCCACCTGCGGCTCGTACTCCGTCCCCGCTACCAGGTCCGCCACAAACGGGTGTTCCGGCGCCAGCACCATGTACGTCACCCCGTAAAGCGTGTCCGGCCGCGTGGTAAAAATACGCAGCTTCTCGGGGTAGTCCACTATGGGGAAGTCCGCCTCCGCGCCCGTGCTCTTGCCTATCCAGTTCTTCTGCATGGCCCGCACCTTGGACGGCCACCCCTCCAGAATGTCTAAGTTCTCCAGCAGCCGGTCCGCGTAATCCGTAATCTTCAGATACCACTGGTCCAGGTCACGCTTGCCCACCTTGGTCCCGCAGCGCTCGCAGCAACCGTCCACGACCTGCTCGTTGGCCAGCACCGTTTCGCAGTCCGGGCACCAGTTCACCGGGTTCTTCTTCTTGTACGCCAGTCCCTTCTTATAGAACTGGATGAAAATCCACTGCATCCACCGGTAATACTCGGGATGGCAGGTGGCCACCTCGCGATCCCAGTCGTACGTGAACCCCAGCTGCTTAAGCTGCTCGCGCATCTCCGCTATGTTCTCGCGCGTCCACACGTCCGGACGTATCCCGTTCTTTATCGCCGCGTTCTCCGCCGGCAGCCCGAAAGCGTCCCAGCCCATGGGGTGCAGCACGTTATAGCCCTGCATCTTGAGGAACCGCGCCAGCACGTCGCCTATGGAGTAGTTCCGCACGTGCCCCATATGCAACTTTCCGCTCGGATACGGGAACATCTCCAGCAGGTAGTATTTCTCCTTGTCGAAATCGTCGCCGGTCTTGAACAGGTTCTGCTCGTCCCAGACATTCTGCCACTTCGCCTCGATCTCCGAAAAGTTATATTTCTCTTGCATTTTCCTCTACCTCAATAAATTCGCAGTCGCCCCAGATGCGTTCCAGCTTATACAGGTTCCGCTGCTCCTCCAAAAACAAGTTCACAATCACATCTCCGAAATCCAGCAGAATCCAGCCCGATCCCGTCTTTCCTTCCGTGCGCCCTTCCGGCAGCCCGAACTCTCCCGCGGACCCGCTTATCTCCGTCTCCAGCGTGTCAAGCATCCGGATGTTTCCCGCCGTAGCGTTCACGAAATAATCCGCAAACGAAGACTTGCCGCTTATGTCTATGATCACTATGTCGCGTCCCTTCTTATCCGAAATCCGCGTAGCAATCCCCTTAGCTGCCGCAAGCGCCTGCCCCTTGGCAGCCTCGCCGTTATTCAGTTCGCTCCTCATCAAATTTTCCGTCATTCCTCCATAATCATCTCTTCGAGCCATGCGAGCGCCTCGATGCTGTCGGGCGTCATCAAAAACCCTTCCCTGTCCAAATATATCTCCAGAGACCTAAGCGTCTCATAGGTTCCCGCGTATAAATCCCGCAGCGCGATTTCCCGTAGCCTGTCCACGTCCGCGTACGTCCGCCCCGGTTCCAGCGTGTCCGCCAGAAACAGAATCATCTCCAGCCGGCTCATGCCGCGCCGCCCCGTCGTGTGGTAGCGCACCGCATTCAGGATGTCCGCGTCCGTAATCCCAAACTCCCGTTCCATAATATCCGCTGCCATCCCGCCGTGCAACAGGTTGTTCTCCTCGCCCGAGCCTTCTATCTTGCAATAGTCGTGCAGCAGCGCCGCCAGCGTCACCTTCTGCGGGTCCTCCCCGAACCGGTCGCCCAGCTCGAAGGCCAGCTCCAGCGTCCCTTGCGTATGCTCGTACCTGTGCGCCGAAAAGTGCGCCCGCAGCACCCCGTCCAACGCATCCGGGTCTATGTCAAACATATAAACCGGCTTCATGAATATACGCACACACCGCGTCCGGCACAAGGTACCGGATGCTCACTCCTTCCCGCACCCGCCGCCTTATCTCCGACGACGAGATGTCTATCTGGCGGTTTTTTATGAGGGAAATTTTTGCGCCGTACGTCTCCGTAAGCCTATCCCGCATATCCGCCAGGACCGTTTCGTTCGCTTGGCCCGGGCGGTACCCCACGCCGAAGGAAAACTCGCTGAGCAGTTCCTTAGCCAGGTACCATTTCTCGAGATTCACGAACATATCCGCGCCGAGGAGAAAGAAAATCTCCGCCTCCCCGCCATATTCATCTTTAAGCGCCCTGAGCGAGTTTATCGTGTAGGACACGCCGCCCGCATCCAGTTCCACCGTCGTGACGCCCAGCGCCTCGTTTCCCGCCGTAGCCAGCGTGAGCATGTTCAGCCGCTCCGCCGCCGGGCTCACCTCTGCGTCCTGCTTGAAGGGCTGAATATACGTGGGCATAAACAGCACCCGGGTAAGCGCCAGCGCCTGAAGCGCCTCCTCCGCTAAAATCAAATGTCCCGTGTGCACCGGGTCGAAACTGCCGCCCAGCACACCCACGCGCACGCCGCCGCTCATTCCTGCTCCAGCCGGAGTTTGAGCTCGCGAAGCGCCTCCTCTCCCGGGTCGCCCGGCGCCCCGGAAACCGGATCCTCCGCCGCCTGGTTCTTAGGAAACGCCATGGTCTCGCGTATGCTTTCCTCGCCGAGCAGCAGCATGACGAGCCGGTCCAGCCCGTAAGCCAGTCCGCCGTGCGGCGGCACCCCGTAGCGGAATGCCTCCAGCAGGAAGCCGAACTTGCTCTGTGTCTCCTCCTCGGGAAGCCCCAGCACCTCAAACATCTTACTCTGCAGCGCCCGGTCGTGGATTCTTATGCTCCCGCCACCCAGCTCCGTTCCGTTCAGGATTATATCGTAAGCCAGCGCCCGCACCTCGCCCGGCGCCGTATCCAGCTTCTCTATGTCGTCCGGATTGGGCGCGGTGAACGGATGGTGCATGGCCTTAAACCGGCCTGCCTCCTCGTCTTCCTCCAGCAGCGGAAAGTCTACCACCCACAGGAAGTTATACTGCTTCGGGTCGCGCAGGCCCAGCCTGTCCGCTATGTGCACGCGCAGCGCGCCCAGCGAATCGAAGACCACCTTGTCCTTGTCCGCCACGAGCAGCAGCAGGTCGCCTTCCTTCGCTTCGAACGCGGATGTGAGCGCCGCAAGCTCGTTCTCCGAAAGGAACTTGGCAAAAGAAGACTGCACGCCTTCCGCCGTGAGCTTGAGCCACGCCAGCCCCTTGGCGCCGTAGGTCTTCACGAAGTCCGCCAGCTTGTCCGTCTCCTTGCGGCTGAATTCTGCCGCGCCGCCGTCTATCTTAATCCCGCGCACGCTGCCGCCCGCGGAAACGGCTCCCGCAAAAACGGAGAACCCGCAGGTAGCCGCGAAACCGCTCACGTCCACCAGTTCGAATCCGAACCGCGTATCCGGCTTATCCGAGCCGAACCGCCCCATGGCTTCCTTATAGCACATACGGGGCAGCGGGAGGGGCACATCTATGCCCATAGCCTCCTTCATGAGGCGCGAGAGGAAGCCCTCCTGAATCTCGAGCACGTCGTCCGGCGTAACGAACGACATCTCCAGGTCTATCTGCGTAAACTCCGGCTGCCGGTCCGCCCGCAGGTCCTCGTCGCGGAAGCACTTGGCTATCTGAAAGTACCGGTCCGTGCCGCCCGCCATGAGAAGCTGCTTATACAGCTGCGGCGACTGCGGCAGCGCGTAGAAGTTCCCGGGGTTCACCCGGCTCGGCACCAGATAATCCCGCGCGCCCTCCGGCGTGGGCTTGACCAAAACCGGCGTCTCCACCTCCGTAAAGCCGTTTTCCGAATAGTAATCCCGCGCTATCTTGCACACCATGTGCCGGAACGTGAGGTTCCGCTGCATCCGGAGCTTGCGCAGGTCAATATACCGGTATTTCATGCGCAGGTCTTCGCCCGCGTTGTCGTCGTCCTTCACGTAGATGGGCGGCGTCTCCGCCGTGGAATAAAGCGTAAGCGCGCTGGCCTGCACCTCTATCTCCCCCGTGGGAAGGTCCTTGTTCTTGGCCTCGCGCTCCCGTACGGTCCCGACCACGCCCACCACGAACTCGCTGCGCAGCGTCTCCGCCAGCGCAAACACGTCCTTGGGTATGTCCTCGTCAAACACAATCTGCGTAATCCCCGTCTTGTCCCGCAGGTCCGTAAAAATCAGCCCGCCCAGCCGGCGGCTCTTAGCTACCCAGCCGTTCAGGGTAACTACTCTTCCAACATCGGAAAGCCGCAGCTCCCCGCACATATCACTTCTCTTCAGTACACTCGTCATAGAAAATTCCGCGTCTTTTCCTCTCTATCATCTCGTCAATCCGGGCAATATAATGCCGGACATCACTCACATTAAACACCCGCTCAATCCGGTTCTCCGCCGGATAGTACACCTTGCTGCTGCCCCCGGCGCCCAGCGCCAGAATGGTCTGCTTCTCCTCCATAATCCGCACGTTGTACACGCACGCCGAGCCCGGCAGCGCATACCCGACGTTCTCCAGATTGTCGAGCATCTGTTTCTGGCGATAGAGGTAGTAGGGCCGGTAACCCCTCTCCCCCATCTGCGCATCCAGGCCGCGCAGCATCTGCCGCGCGCGTCCTTCCTTATTATAACAGAGTTCCGTGCCTTCTTCCCTAAGCCTGGACCCTTTTTTTAGCGAAAGTGTGTGCACCGTTATGTTCTCCGGAGCCAGCGCCATCACCGCGTCGAGCGTCGCTTGAAAGTCCTCCACGGTTTCCTCGGCAAGGCCGGCAATGATGTCCGTGTTAATCACCTGAATCCCCGCTGCGCGGGCCAGCGCAAACGCCGCGCCTACGCTCTTTATGGAATGCGACCGCCCTATGGCCTTAAGCGTCTCTTCCTTCATGCTCTGCGGGTTTATGCTTATGCGCCGCACGCCCTTGCTCGCAAGCACCTGCGTAACCGCCGCGTCCACCGTATCCGGCCGCCCCGCCTCCACGGTACGCTCGCAGTCCGCCGCCTGCGGAATCTCTGCCGCCACGAGATCCAGCAGGCGCGCCATGCCCGCCGCCCCAAGCGTCGTAGGCGTGCCGCCGCCCACGTATACGGACTCCGCCAGAAGGCCGCGCGTCGCCATCTGCCCGCCCGTAAAGCGGATCTCCTTTTCGAGCGCCGCCATGTAGGCCTCCATAACTGCCGGGTCCGCAGGGTTACTGGCAAACGAGCAGTACGCGCAGCGCGTGGGGCAGAACGGAATGCCCACGTACACCCCCACCGCACCCGGCGCCGGTGCCGCAAGCTCGGCTGCCTGCGTCCGGTAAGCGGCCGCCAGAAGACTGACCTTATCGCCTGCTACGTAGTAATCCTCCGCCAGCGTTTTCATTGCCGCCTCCGGGCAGGACGCCTCCGCCAGCGACGCGAAGAGCTTAAGCGGCTTGACGCCCGTGAGGATTCCCCAGTCTAAGCCGCGCCCCGTGTGCGCCATAAGGTCCGCGTAAAGCAGGCGCTTAATGCCGTCCTTGCTGTCCGCGCGTGGCGGGCCTGCTGTATCCAGCGTAAAGCCGTCCGCGGGCAGAAACATGCGAATCAGCTCGCGGTACTCGTTGGGGTTCTCAGCGCTGCCTATGGAAAAAACGGGGGTCGTCATACGAAGGGATTGTGCTTCTTCTCGAATTCTATGGTCGTCTCCTCCATGTGCCCCGGAAGGACCAGCGTGTCGTCCGGCAGCACGTACAGTTTATCGCGAATGGAGTTTATCAGGTCCTCGTAGCAGCCGAGCGCCAGGTCCGTGCGCCCTATGGACGCGTGGAACAGGGTGTCGCCCGAGAAGAGCGCCTCGCCCGCCAGAATGGAAATGCCGCCGGGCGTGTGGCCGGGCGTGGCGATAATCTTCAGCTCCTGCTTGCCGAGTTTTAGCACGTCGCCGTCCTTCACCCAGATGTCCGGCGAAAGCACGAGGTCCTTGCCCACTATGTCGCGCGAGAAGTTCAGCCGCGCGTCCGCGAGAATCTGCCGCTCGCCCTCACCGGCCACGAGCTGCGCGTCCGGGTTGGCCTTGAGCACCGCCTCCACGCCGCCTATGTGGTCGCCGTGTCCGTGCGTGAGAATCACGTACTTGAGCGTGAGGCTTTCCTCCGCTATGGTCTGCGCTATCTGCGGGATGTTGGCCGCCGGGTCGAATATGGCCGCCTCTTTGGTCTCGTCATCCCACGCGAGGTAGCAGTTCGTCCCGATCATGCCCACCATAAATCTGGCTATTTTCATTCCCATATTTCTTCTCCTCTATGAAGCCCGGTAAACGTCCCGGACGCTTTCTATCTGCTTGAGGCTGCGGAGCACCCGGTCCATTTCGCTCGTGTTCGAAATGGAGAGCGTCATGAGTATGGTCACCGTGCCATCCTCGTTGGTCTTCAGGTTCACCCCGGCTATGTTCACATCCATCTCCACGCACCGGCGGGAAATGTCCGAGAACAGCCCCTTCCGGTCGTCCGACTGAATGTAGATATCCGCGTTGTAAATTTGTCTTTCATCCATGTTCCAATCCGCCTTTATTAATCTTACCCTATCCTCTTCCCTTATGTTAACAATGTTTGTGCAGTCCGTCCTGTGAATGGAAGCCCCGCCTCCTTTCGTGAGAAACGCCACGATGCTGTCTCCCGGCACCGGGTGGCAACACTTGGCCATCCGGTACTGCATCCCGGCCATTCCGTCTATGAGCACGCCGCCCGGGTCCACCTCCCGCACCGGCGGCTTGCTGGCCTTGGCTATGGCCTCCTGGTCCGCCTGCTCCGCGCTCATAGGCGTGTCCTCGTGGTAGAAGGTCTCGAGCGGTGCGAGCACCTTGCCCACCACCACGCCGCCGCTGGCTATGCTGGAGTACAGGTCGTCTATGGTCTGATAGTGCAGGCTGCGGGCTATCTTGAGCATCCACGTGTTGCGGATTATATCATGCGGCGCAAAGCCCTTCCGCTTGACCGCCTTCTCGAGCATCTCCTTGCCCTTATCCACATTCTGCGACTTGTCCTGCTTCTTTAGGTACTGCCGTATCTTGGAGCGGGCGTTGCTGCTCTTGGCTATGTTCAGCCAGTCCATGCTGGGCTTGGCGTTGTTGGACGTGAGGATGTCCACTATCTCGCCGTTTTGCAGCACGTAGTCTATGGAGACCATGCGGCCGTTCACCTTGGCGCCCGAGCACTTGCTGCCTATGTCCGAGTGAATCTTGTAGGCGAAGTCCAGCGGCGTAGAGCCGGCCGGCAGCTCCATGACGTCCCCGCGCGGCGTAAAGACGAACACCTGGTTGCTGAACAGGTCCATCTTGAGCGCCTCGATAAACTCCCGCGGGTCGTCCATCTCCTGGTTCCACTCGAGCGTCTGCCTGAGCCAGGCGAGCTTTACCTCTTCCTGGCCTTCCTCCACGCCCTCCTTGTACTTCCAGTGCGCCGCAATCCCGTACTCCGCCACATGGTGCATGGCCCACGTGCGAATCTGAATCTCAAACGGCCGGCCAGAGTTACCTATGACCGTCGTGTGTATGCTCTGATACAGGTTGGGTTTGGGCATGTTCACATAGTCCTTGAACCGGCTCGGAATGCTCTTCCAAAGCGAGTGCACCGTGCCCAGCACCGTATAACAGTCCTTGACCGTGTCCACGATTATGCGCACCGCCATGAGGTCGAAAATCTCATCCAGCCCCTTGTTCTGGTAGCGCATCTTGCGGAAAATCGAGTAGAAGTGCTTGGAGCGCCCGTAAATCTCATACTTCAGGCCTATCTCGTCCAGCGACTTGCTGATAATCCGGATGACCTCGTCTATGGCGGCCTGCCGCTCGTCGCGCTTGCTCTTCACCGCGTCCGAAATCTTATAATAGTCGTCCGGGTTGAGGAACTTAAAGGCTATGTCCTCCATCTCGAACTTTATGTTGTACATCCCCAGCCGGCTCGCCAGCGGCGCGTAGACCTCCAGCGTCTCCGTGCACTTATTCACAATCTGGTCGTGGTTCATGTAGTTAATCGTACGCAAATTGTGCAGGCGGTCCGCCAGCTTGATGATAATCACCCGGATGTCCTTGCTCATAGCCAGGAACATCTTGCGGATGTTCTCCGCCTGCTGCTCCTCCTTGGAGTTAAACACGAGAGAGCCCAGCTTGGTCACGCCGTCCACCAGGAGCGCCACGTCGCTGCCAAAGTCCTTCTGCACGTCCTCGAGGCTGTAAGGCGTATCCTCCACGGCATCGTGAAGCAGGCCTGCCGCAAGCGTGCGCTCATCCATGCCCAGCTCGGCAAGGATTTTCGCCACAGCCGCCGGATGCGTAAGGTACGGCTCGCCCGACTTGCGGGTCTGCCCCTCGTGCATCTGCTCGGCCTTGCGGTAAGCCTTCTCGATCAACCCTATGTCATAGTTCAGGTTGATGTCGAGTAGCTCGCCTAAAAATACCTCGTAACTATCCATGACCCTCCGCACAGAAAGCGCCGTCACAGCGCTTTCCGTTCAAACATCTTATACAACCGCACCGCCCGTTTTGGAAGAGGTACGCTTGCTCTTGCTCTGCTTCTTCTTCCCTTTGGCGCCTTTGCCCGTGACAATGGGGCCTTGCTGCTCTTCCGCCGCAGGCGTCCCGTCCTCACCGCCGCGCCGGGTTTCATCCGCTGCCTCGTCCGCCTTCTTCTTGCCCTTGGCCGGCGTGCCCGCAGCCGTCAGGTAGCGGGTCTTGCGCCGCGCCCCGCCGCCGCCTATGCGGTTCAGCTCAAAGAACAGCGGGCTTGCCACGAAGATGGACGAACAGGCCCCGCACAGGATGCCCACCATGAGCGGTATGGCAAACTGCCGGATGGTCGTGCCGCCGAATATCACGAGCGGCAGGATGGCCAGCACCGTCGTAAGGGAAGTCATTAAACTCCGCACCAGCGTCTGGTTTACGCTCGTATCCACGAGCTCGTCGAGCGGCTTCTTGTTCAGCACGCTCAGGTTCTCGCGAATCCGGTCGAATATGACTATGGTGTCGTTTATCGAATAACCCACAACCGTGAGGATGGCCGCTATGAACGGGTTGTTTATGGTCATGTGGAACAGCCCGTAGAACGCGATCATCATGAGCACGTCGTGCAACACATTCGCCAGCGCCGCCACGCCGAAGCGCCAGCGGAACCTTACGATTATATACAGCAGCATGCCGAGCGCCGCTATGAGCACCGCCTTTACGGCGTTCTGCTTGAGCAAGGCGCCCACAGACGGCCCGAACTGCTCAAACGTCTGTTCCGCGCTCTTATCCAGCCCGTATTCTTCGTAGAAGGCTTCCTCGAATTTTGCGCGCGCGTCCTTGTCCATGGCCTGCGTAGTCTTGATAATCACGCCGGTGTTGCCGTCGCCGTAGTGCACCACTTCCGCATCGTCTATGCCGTTCGCCTTCAGGGTCTTCTCTATGTCGTCCACTTCCACGACCTTGCCCATCTCGAACTGCATCATGGTGCCGCCCGTAAAGTCTATGCCATAGTTGAACCCGCGCACGAAGCCCGAGCCGATTCCGACCACAAGCAGCACCAAGGAGACTATGTAGAAAATCTTCCGGCGGGAGATAAACGTGAAGTGGAACCGCGGTTTCCAGACCGTGCCTTCCACATACTTGGGCATGCCCAGAAGTCCCGGATGATTCGCCAGTCCCGTATCTATGGCCGCCGACATGAACAGGTTCGTGACCGCCAGCGCCGTAAACAGGCTGACAATGATACCTATCATGAGCGTGAGCGCAAACCCACGCACCGGGCCCGTACCGAACTGATACAGCACCAGGCTCGCGATAAGCGTGGTCAGCTGCGAGTCGATAATCGTAGACAGCGCGCGCTTAAAGCCCTCACGGGACGCCACCCGAATCGAGCGGCCGCTTCCCACCTCTTCCTTGATGCGCGCGAATATAATCACGTTCGCGTCCACCGCCATACCTATGGACAGGATTATGCCCGCGATACCCGGCAGTGTAAGCACCGCCTTAAACAGCGCCATAATCCAGAACACTATCGCCACGTAAAACGCGAGCGAAATACTGGCCAGGAAGCCCGGCAGCCGGTACATTACAATCATGAGCAGCATAACCAGCCCTATGCCTATAATGCCCGCCTTCAGGGCGTTCTTCAGCGCGTCCATGCCCAGCGTGGCGCCAATGGCGGAGGACTCCACCTCGACGAGTTCCACCGGCAGTGCGCCGCCCCGGATGAGCATGGAGAGTTCCTCCGCCTCTTCCCGGGTAAAGCTACCCTCTATGATACATTCCGTATCGTCTATGGGTCCGTCGTTTACGGACGGCCAGGTGATAACCTGGTTATCGAGCGTGATGATGATTTCGTTCGCCAGGAGCGCCGGTGCCGTGGTTTCCTTGACCGGGTCGTACGTCCAGACCGTGTCGTCCGCAAGCGCCTCCGGAGAATCCGGTGCATACACCTGCTTTATGTTCTCAGTGGGAATGCTGCTCTCGTACGCCGTAACCGTGGCCTCGTAGAACTTCTCCGCGCCGTCCTTGGTAAAGCTCAGCGTCACCACGTAGCCGCTGCCCTTGCTGTTCGTATCTATGCCGGAGTCCTTCACGTCGGTTCCCGTAAGAACCTCCGTGCCGTCCGCCAGCGAGAACTTGAGCTGCGCCGTCTTGCCTATGGCTTCTATGGCCTCCTGCGGGTCATCCGCACCCGGCAGCTCCACGCGAATCCGGTCTCCGCCTTCTATGGTCACCACCGGCTCGGAAAGTCCCATTTCGTTAACGCGGCGTTCGATAACGGCCTGCGTTTCGTTCATCAACTTGTCTACTTCCGTTTGATCTTCGATATCCTGTACCTGCGCCTGCATAACCACGTAGACGCCCCCCGAGATATCCAGTCCCAGCTTCATCTTGTCTTTAAGCGGCTCGAAACTGCCTATGCCCGCGAGTGTGACATACCAGGCGAACGCGATAAACAATACCAGCAAAACTGCACCGAGTCTTTTCAACATTTTTCCTTCTCCGAATATACAATGACGCCGAGGTCAGCAAATCCGCGTGTCGGATAGCCGTCCCGGCGTGCAAGGTCATTTTTTCTGTACCCGGATGTTCGGGTCTCCCGGGTAACTACTCTGCTTTTTCTTCGGAAGCGTCATCTTTCGCTTCCGTATCTGCGGACTCTTCCGCAGCGGTCTCTTCGGCCGCCTCTTCCGCAACTTCTTCCGCGGCAGGCTCCTCGGCTTCCGCAGGCTCGTCTTTCTTTTCCGTGTCCGCGCCGGCGCCGGCATCCTCGGACTTCCCGAGCTTCTTGGGCCGCTTACTGGCCTTCTTCTCTTCCTTCTCCTCCTCGTCTTCCTCATCCCGGAAGCGCGAAGTGGGTCCTTCCTCATCCAGCGTGGATACAGACCAACGCATGAGTTCCAGCTTGACCTTGTCGGCGCCCACCTGAATCACTATGGTCTGGTCGTTGACGCGTACAATGGTACCCTTAATGCCACCGATGGTCGTAATCTTATCGCCCACTTTCAGCTTGTTGCGCATCTCCGCGACAGCCTTATCCCTCTTGCGCTGCGGACGGATAAGAATCATATACATCACGAAGAAGATAAGTACTAATCCACCGATTTGAATGGCTTGGCTTGACATTCGTTTTTTCCTCCTTGCTGCTTGAAAAAAAGCTACTTAGGCATTATACACCAACACCCCGCGCTTGCAAAGAGGAAAATCACCAAATCTACATATAATAGTACAAACCCACCGCCTAACCCGGCACGGGGCCGCGCAGGCATATCCATAATATTCCACGGGCAGAATTACAGATAGTCTGTGGATTTCGCGAGCAATTCTACAGACTATCTGCAGATTTGACCAGATTGAAGCGAAAACCTACGAAAATCCACAGACTACTTGCAGTTTTGACCAAC
>JAISTV010000015.1 GCA_031272485.1 Eubacteriales Family XIII. Incertae Sedis bacterium | reverse complement strand
ACGGACTGGCGTATGGCGTGGACGATGCGGAGACGCAGAATCCGGCGGACAGCAGTGTGAATCATACGGCGGGCGTGAAGCACGTGAGCGCGGTGTTTGTGCCCTCTGACCCCAGGCTGCAGCGGGTTAAGGCTACGGCTACCCTGACGGTGTTCAGCCCCACGACGCAGATAGTCATTCCGGACGGTTATGTGATTGACGGGATTTACGGGCAGACGCTGGCGGATATTTCGGGCAGCGGGCAGACGCTCGATACGCTGCTGCGGCTCAAGGGCTTCCGGGCGGTGGCCGTGGACGGCGAGGGCATGTCGCAGGATATTGAAGGGACGTTTACCTGGCTAAGTCCGTCTGTGCTGCTTTCCGCGGCGGGCGGCGTGCAGGAGGCGGCGCTGGTGTTTACGCCCAAGAGCCTCATGGCGGACCCGACGCAGGCGTACGATTCGGCGAATCCGAGCTACGTGGCATCGCAGACCAAGGTGAACGTGACGCTCGCCAAGGCGCCGCTCACGGGGTCGGTTACGCTTACGGGCAAGACCACATACGGGCAGACGCTTACGGCGGATGTGAACGGACTTGGCACGACGCCGGATATTTCCGAAACCGTGGGCATGGGCGACCTGACCTACGTGTGGAAGCGGCATAACAACGCGGCGGACACGGAAGGGACTGTGATAAGCGGGGCCGGCGGGGCGAGCTATGTGCTCACGGCGGCGGATATAGGCAAGAAGATTTCGGTGACGGTTACGGCGGCCAACGCGAGCGGTTCGCGGGCCACGGGGCTTTCCGATACGGTGGGCAAGGCGTCGCAGAGCGCGCCGGCTGTGCCTGTGTTTGTGAGCAAGAGCTCTACGCAGATAAGCGTGGAGGCCGTGGACGGGCTTCAGTATTCGATAGACTACGGCACGGCGGGCAGCGGCGCAACGTGGCAGGACGGCGGCGTGTTTACGGCGCTCTCGCCGGCGACCACCTACACGGTGTATGCGCGGCGCAAGGCCACGGACGTGCTGGAGGCGAGCCCGGCGAGCAGCGGGCTTACGGTTAAGACGGACCGGGCGCTCACGTATACGGCAGCGCAGGTAGGCGGAACGGACGGCGTGGCCACCACGACGGAGATTCGCATTACGTTCAGCGAGGCGCTGAGCGGGCTTGCGGCGGCGAATATCACGCTGATTGGCGACGGGGTTTCGCTGGCGGACGGGACGTTGGCGCCGGTGGCCGGCAGCGGGAATACCGTGTGGAAATTTAACGTGAGCGGGACCTTCCCGAACGGGACAGAGGTGAGCGTGCGCGTGCAGGGGCTTGCGGATACGGAGATTCTTACGGGCGCGCTTAAGGTGACGCTGTACCGCGACGTGACGGCGCCGGTGGTGTCCGATGGGTCGGCCGTGCGGACGAACGCTACGGTGGCAACGGTCGGGTTTACCACATCGGAGGCGGGCGACGCCTACGTGCTGGCGCTCACGGCCGGCGTGGATGCGCCTGCGGCCGCAAGGGTCGTGGCGGACGGCAAGGCGCTCGGCGCGGTAGTAGCCGGTGCCGTGAGCGGTCAGACCGTGACGGTGGCCAAGGAGGCGCAGGACCTATACCTCGTGGTGCGCGACGCGGCGGGGAACCTGTCCGCGGCAGTTAAGATAGAACTGGAAGCGTACGACGGCACGCCGCCGGTTTTGAGCGGCGGGTCTGCGGTGCGGACCGGGGCTACGGCCGGAACAGTCAGCTTTAAGACGGACGAGGGCGGCACGGCGTACTATGTGCAGCTTGCGCCGGATGCGGGCGCGCCCGCGGGCGGAGACGTGGTAAGCGGCGGCACTTCGCTGGGCACGGTGGCTACAGGCAGCGTGAGCGGCAAGGCGGTCACGCTGGATACGGGCGTGCGCTATGTGTACGTGGTGGTCCGCGACAAGGCGGGGAACGTGAGCGAGCCGCTACGGATCGTCCAGCCGGCTTATGACAATCTGGCGCCTGTGCTTACGGCGGGCAAGGTGAATCGCAAGGAAGAGACGAGCGGGACGCTATCCTTTACTTTGAGCGAAGACGGCGAGGCGAAGTACCTCACGCAGAGCGGCGGCGCGGCGCCTACCGCGGAGTCGGTGCTGGCCGGCGGGCGGAGCCTCGGGTATCTCGAGGCGGGCACTCTGGCGGGCCTGCCTGTAACGTTTGCCGCGGGTGATACGAAGGTGTATGTGGCAGTGCGGGACGGTGCAGGGAACGCGTCGAACGTGCTGGCGGTGGACATTCCGGCGCTTGCAGGCGGCGGGGCGGACACGGTGGCGCCGGTGGTCAGCGCGGGCAGCGTGAACCGCCTGAGCAGCGTGGCGGGAACGCTCTCCTTTAAGACGGATGAGGCGGGCAGCGCGCACGTTTACGTGCAGGCGGCCGGGAAGAAGGCGCCCTCTGCGGCGGCGGTCGGCGCGCAGCCCTCCATAGGCAGCGTGGCTTCGGGCGACGTGGTCGGTAAGGCTATTACGCTGGCGGCGGGCGCGCAGGATGTCTACGTGGTGGTCAAGGACGCTGCGGGCAATGTGAGCAACCTGCTGGTGATAGAGGTGCCGGATTTCGGCGGCGCGGATGAGACTTCGCCGCGGATTTCGGACGGGTATTCAAACCGGATCAGCAGCACGTCGGGCACGGTGAGCTTCTCCACGGATGAGGCGGGCACTGCGTTTGTGCTGGCCGTGGCGGCGGGCGCGGTGGCGCCTTCGGCCGCGGACATCGAGAGCGGCGGCGCTTCGCTCGGAACCGTGGCGGCGGGGCCGGTGGTCGGCAAGGCGATTACGGTTACGGAGGGCGCCAAGGACCTGTACGTTGTGCTGCGCGACGCGGCGGGGAACCGCAGCAACGTGCTGTGCATTCCCATGGCGGCGGCGGGCGACGCGGGCAGCGATGTGCGCGCCCCGTGGCTCAGCGGCGGGCTGGTGAACCGCACGAGCAGTGAGGCTGGTTCGATCAGCTTCTATTCGGACGAGGCCGGCGAAGGGTTCGTACTGGTCCAGGAGGCCGGCGCGGCTGTCCCGGATGCGGCGGCGGTTCTGTCGGCGGACTCCATTGGCATAGTAGACGCGGGCTTCACGGGCGCCAAGGCGGTGGCCCTTACAGCCGGCGCGAAAGATATTTACGTGGTCGTGCGGGACGCGGCGGGCAACGCTTCGAACGTGCTGCTGATTTACGCGGCGGCCTACACGGGCAAGGATGTGCAGCCGCCGCAGCTCTCGAACGGGCACTACGTGCGCACGTCGGACACGGCGGCCACCATAGGGCTGGACACGGACGAGGGTGGCAGCCTGTTTGTGCTCGCGCTTGTGGAAGGCACCACGCCGGTGCCGGGCGCGCAGGACGTGATCGCTGATCCTTCCGTGCAGGCGCTCGGGCCGGTGGCGGCGGGCAGCCTGGCGGACATCCCGGTGGAGATAACGGACGGCGCGCAGGACGTGTACGTGGTTATCCGCGACGCGGCGGGGAACGCCTCGGCGGTGCTGCTGATTCGCATGACGGACTACGACGGCACGGCGCCGGTGGTCACGGCGGTGGGCAGCAACCGGACGAGCGACGGCGCGGGAACGGTGCGCTTTACGACGGACGAGAGCGGCGAGGCTTACTATGTGGTGAGCAATGACGCGGCCGCGAGCCCCGTGGCGGATGCCGTGGCTGGTGGCCGGGCCCTGGGACAGGCGCTCACCGGCGGCGAGGTTGTCAAGTCCGTGAACTTGACAGCGGGCGAGCAGTATGTGTTCGTGGTGGTCAAGGATGCCACGGGCAATGTCTCCGCGCCGGTGCGGTTTACGCTGGCGGCGTTTGCGGGGACGGACACCCAGGCGCCTGTTGTGAGCGGGCTTATGGCCAACCGCTACGCTGCGGATGCGGCGGCGATCAGCTTGACGACGGACGAGGGCGGCGAGGCTTACTATGTGGCGGTTCCCGCGGGGACGCCGGTTACGCAGCCTGCCGCGGAGGATCTGGCTACTGCGCGCGACGGCAGCGGCAGCGGGACGCCCTGGATGGTGCTGGGTGAGGTGCCGGCGGGGACCACGGCTGGCCTGCCTATTGCGGTAGATAGCGGTGCGACGGACGTGTACGTGGTCGTTCGCGATGCGGCCGGCAACATTTCGGATATGGATACGGTGAGCCTCGCGGCGTGGGGCGGCTCGGACACGCAGGCGCCGGCGCTTCTGGCGGGCGCGGTGACGCGGACGGGCGCTACGGGCGGCGTGCTCTCCTTTAAGACGGACGAGGCGGGCGCCGCGTTCGTGTATGTGGCGGATGGCGGCCTTACGGCGCCGGATGCGGATACGGTTGAACACCTGGGCGTGCCGATCGGCGCGGTCGCCGCGGGCAATATCAGCGGCGTAAACGTGGCGCTCACGCCTGGCAAACAGGATGTGTTCGTCCTGGTCAAGGACGCTGCGGGGAACGTGAGCAACGTGCTCTTCATCCCGGTGGCGGCGTACAGCGCGGACGCGGGCGATGGCTACACGTATGCGGTCCTTTCGCCCAACCCCATGACATGGACCGGGCGGACCGGCAGCCTCACGGCGGAGATAGACGGCGACAGCACGAAGTTCGCGCGGCTGCTTATCGGCACAGCGCCCGGTGCGGAAAGTGCGGCGCTTGTGCCCGGCACGGACTACACGGTCGCGGGCGGGTCCACGGTGATTACGCTCAACGAAAGCTGGCTCGGAACACTTGCGCCCGGAACCTACTGGCTCGTGGCGGTATACGAGAGTGGCGCCGGCGCCAGCTGGTACGCGGACGAGATTCAGCTGATCATCCCCAAGGCGGACGACAGCGGTGGCGGTGGCGGCGGTGACACGCCGGGCGGCGGCGGCAGCAGCAGCGGCGGCGGCAGCGGAAGCGGCGGCTCGGGTAGCGGATCTACCGTGTCGGGCGGCGGCAGCGGCTCGAGCACCGGCAGCGCCATTACCACCGGCGGCAGCATAAGCGGCGGCGGCGGCAAGGATAACGGCGGCGACGACGACACAGACGACGGCGACGTGACAGACGATGAAGTCTCCAAAGGCATCTTCAAATACGCCCCCGCCATAGGCATAGGCGCCGTTGCACTGATTGCCGCCTTCCTGCTATGGTGGCTGCTATGGAAGCGCCGGAAGGAGGAAGAAGACCCCGCGAAGTAGCGGGGTGCGCACGCTTGCTTCCGTTTCGTGGTAGAATACGGGGAGGAAGGAGATGTGCTTATGAAAATCAAGTTTTGCGGCGCGGCGGAAGGTGTTACCGGGTCCTGTCATCTGGTTACTGTGGGCGAGGGCGAGGGCGCTCTGCAGTTCCTGCTCGACTGCGGCATGTTTCAGGGTGGCAGCAGCATAGAGGCGCACAATGAGGAACCGTTTCCGTTTGATCCGGAGGCGGTTTCGTTCGTTCTGCTCAGCCACGCGCACATAGACCATAGCGGCAGGCTTCCCCTGCTTTACAAGAGAGGGTTCCGGGGCAAGATCTATTGCACAGACTCTACAAGCGACCTGATCGGGGTTATGCTGCGCGACGCGGCGTACATCCAGGAGAAGGAAGCCGAGTGGAAGAGCCGTAAGGCGGAGCGCGCGGGCAGGCCGCCTGTGGAGCCGCTTTACACCATTCCGGATGCGGAGGATGTGCTCAAGCTCGTCTCGCCCGTCATGTACAGCCAGCTCGTGGAGCCGGCGCCGGGCGTGAAGTTTGTCATGAACGACGCGGGCCACATATTCGGCTCCGCCATAATAGAGGTCTGGACGCCGGAGGGCGAGGGCTCGCGCAAGACGGTCTTCTCGGGCGACCTGGGCCGCGGCGACAAGCCCATGCTCAACGACCCGACGCTCATCAAGAAGGCGGACACGGTCATCATGGAGAGCACCTACGGCAACCGCCTCCACGACAAGAGCGACAACGTGGACAAGCTCGTGAAGATTATCCTCGAAACCACTAAGCGCGGCGGCAACGTGGTCATTCCGTCCTTTGCCGTGGGGCGCACGCAGGAGCTCATCTATGAGCTGAATAAATACTTCGAGGACGACCCGGCTTTTAAGGCGGCAATGAAAAATGTTTCCGTCTATATAGACTCCCCCATGGCGACCGCCGCGACAGAGGTGTTTCGCAAGAATGCCCAGGCGTTCGACGAGGAGTTCAAGAAACGCGTGCTGCGCGGGGACGACCCGCTGGATTTCGACAACCTGCACTTTACCAAGAGCACGGCGGAGTCCGCGGCGCTCAACGAGGATAACCGCCCCAAGATCATTATTTCCGCAAGCGGCATGTGCGAGGCGGGGCGCATAAGACACCACCTCAAGCACAACCTTTGGCGGCACAATTCTTCCATAGTGTTTGTGGGCTATCAGGGAGAGGGGACGCTCGGGCGCCGGCTGCTGGAGGGCGCGGAGAGCGTGAAGCTGTTCGGCGAGGAGATCGCGGTGAACGCGCAGATTCATAACCTCGAGGGCTTCTCCGGGCACGCGGACAGGGACGAGCTGCTGCGCTGGGTCAAGGGGTTTGAGGTCAAGCCGGAGGCGCTGTTCATAGTC
This sequence comes from Eubacteriales Family XIII. Incertae Sedis bacterium, assembly GCA_031272485.1. Taxonomy (GTDB): domain Bacteria; phylum Bacillota; class Clostridia; order Peptostreptococcales; family Anaerovoracaceae; genus JAISTV01. Next base: position 84,625 of record JAISTV010000015.1, on the reverse strand, counting down.
CACGGCGAGAACCAGGCCAAGCACGACTTTGCGGCCACGGTGGAGGAGGCCACGGGCATAAAGCCCATAGTCATAGAGGACGTGTGCGAGTACGAGCCGGAGGGGGCGCGCACGCAGGACGAGCAGCAGGTGCTGTCCGATATCATGGACGCGGAGAGCCTCGAGAAGCTCAAGGCGCGCATAAGCACAATCAAGGGTTCGCTGGAGGATCTGCTGTACAAGGCGGAGATGGCGGCCACCGCGGAGAACGACCCGGCGGCGCTCGCGGACCTGAACGACAAGCTGCTGGCACTCGAAAAGGATACGATAGGGCTCGCGGGGAGCGTTACGGAAAGGTAGGATGTACGTCATTCCAGGCGTAGAACTGGATTGCCGGACGCCACCTGGCGGCGGCACTACCGCCAGCGAAGCTGTCGGCACGAGAGGCAAGTCCGGCAATGACGGGTGCGATGTAGTCGGGCAATGACGGAGTAAGGAGATTTGATTGGACAGCGGGGAGCGGCGGAAGCGCATACTGCATACACTGGAGACGGCGGCGGTGCCTATCAGCGCCTCTACGCTGGCGGCGCAGTCGGGCGTGAGCCGGCAGGTGATTGTGGGCGACATAGCGCTTCTGCGTGCAGAGGGCGCGGACATTCTGGCGACCGCCCGCGGCTACACCATGATGCCCACGGCCAAGGACGCCTTCCGCGGGCGCACGGCGAGCGTACACCACAGCCTCGCGGAGACGCGCGAGGAGCTCATGACCATAGTCCGCATGGGCGGCGCGGTCCTGGACGTTATCGTGGAGCATCCGTTTTACGGCGAGATAACCGGGGCGCTCAACCTGTTCAATGAAGAGGATGTGGAGGAGTTTATCGAGCACCAGGCGGGACTGCCGAACGGGCTGCTCTCGGATATTACGGGCGGGGTTCACATGCACACGCTGGCGTGCAAAAACAAAGTCGAGTTTGACCGCATCGTGGCGGCGCTCGACAGTCTGGGATTCATAGTCAAATAAAGACCTCTTATATGGTATAATATTCGGGCGATTTTAATAGTATTTTTGGCGTGCCACGGGGCGCGCAGCGAGGCAAAAGAGGAGCAAGAGATGTTTGAACACCTGTCAGACAAACCGATAGCGGATTTACAGAATGAGCAGGCGGACGCCTGGGAGAAGGAAGACCTCCTGGGGCAGTGCGTCCAAGGGCGTGCCGACGCGCCCCTGTTTTTGTTTTATGAGGGGCCGCCCACGGCCAACGGAAAGCCGGGCATTCACCATGTCATGTCCCGGACGCTCAAGGATTCCGTAAACCGCCACAAGACCATGGAAGGGTTCCGCGTGCCGCGCAAGGCGGGCTGGGACACGCACGGGCTGCCGGTGGAGATCGAGGTGGAAAAGCAGCTGGACCTCAAGACCAAGAAGGACATAGAGGACTACGGCATAGGCCCGTTCAACGAGAAGTGCCGCGAGTCCGTGTTTACCTACGAGGGCATGTGGCGCGAGATGAGCCGCCGCATGGGGTTCCTCGTGGATATGGACCATCCGTACATAACGCTGGACAACGACTATATAGAGACCGAGTGGTACATACTCAAGAAGTTCTTTGACGAGGGCTATATCTACGAGGGCCACAAGATTCTGCCTTACTGCCCGCGCTGCGGGACGGGGCTGGCCTCGCATGAGGTGAGCCTGGGCTATCAGGAGGTAAAGACGAACACGGTCACGGTGCTCTTCAAGCGCAAGGACGCGGACGAGTACTTCCTCGCGTGGACCACCACGCCGTGGACGCTGGCGGCCAATGTGTCGCTCACGGTGGGGCCGGATGTGGACTACTATCGCGCGCGCATCTGTCAAGGTTCCGAGCTTGACAAGCCGGGCGAGATAAACGAGCTGCATGGCGGCAAGGTGGTTTACGTAGCGAAAGCGCTGGCGGACAAGGTCATTGGCGCCGGCGCATACGAGGTGCTGGCGGAGGTCAAGGGCAAGGACCTGGAGTACATAGAGTACGAGCAGCTCATGCCGTTCGTGGATGTGGCGGGGCAGTTCCCGCGCAACAAGGGATTCTACGTGACGGTGAACGACTACGTGACCATAGAGGACGGCACGGGGATAGTCCACACGGCGCCGGCTTTCGGCGAGGACGACTACCAGACGGGCCGCAAGTACGGGCTGCCGGTCCCCAACCCGGTGGACGACGACGGCAAGTACACGGACACCATCTGGAAGGGCCGCTTCATCATGGAGGAAGGGCTGGACGTAGAGATTATCAAGTGGCTGGCCGGCGAGGGCAAGCTGCTGTCCAAGGAGAAGATGGAGCACAACTATCCGCACTGCTGGCGGTGCGGCACGCCGCTCATCTACTACAGCAAGCCGAGCTGGTACATAGAGATGACCAAGCTCAAGGACCAGCTGGTGGCCAACAACAACGGCGTGAACTGGTTCCCGGATTTCGTGGGCGAGAAGCGGTTTGGCAACTGGCTGGAGAACGTGAACGACTGGGCCATTTCGCGCAGCCGTTACTGGGGCACGCCCATACCCATCTGGCGCTGCCGGGACTGCGGGGAGATTCTGGCGGTCGGCTCGCGCGAGGAGCTTGCGGAGAAGGCCATGGAGGATCTTCCGCGGACGGCGGACGGCAAGGTGGATCTGGAGCTGCACCGGCCCTACGTGGACGAGGTGCACATAGCTTGCCCCAAGTGTGCGGGCACCATGGACCGCATCCCGGATGTAATCGACTGCTGGTTCGACAGCGGGGCCATGCCTTTCGCGCAGCAGCACTGGCCGTTTGAGCACGCGGACGAGTTTGATGCGGAGCTTTTCCCGGCGGACTTTATCTGTGAGGGCATAGACCAGACGCGCGGGTGGTTCTACTCGCTCATGGCTATCTCCACGTTCGTCAAGGGCACGGCGCCTTACCGGAACGTGCTGGTGAACGACTTGATCCTCGACAAGTACGGGCAGAAGATGAGCAAGTCCAAGGGCAACACCGTGGACCCGTTCCTGCAGTTTGACAAATACGGCGCGGACGCCACCCGGTGGTATCTGCTGTACACGTCGCCGGCGTGGTCGCCTACCAAGTACGACGAGAAAGGGCTCATGGAGGTGGCCGGCAAGTTCTTCGGGACGCTGCGCAACATCTACTACTTCTTCGTGCTGTACGCGAACCAGGACGGCATAGACCCGCGCACGTGGGACGTGGACTACGTGTCAAGGCCGGAGCTTGACAGATGGATTCTCTCCAAGTACTACAACCTGATCAAGCGCGTCAAGGCGGACATGGATCAGTACGAACACATGAAGGCGGTGCGCGCCATTCAGGATTTTGCGGTGGAGGATCTGTCGAACTGGTATATCCGCCGTGCGCGCCGGCGCTTCTGGGCGGAGGGGCTGGACGAGGACAAGAAGTCCGTCTACGCCACCACTTATGAGATTCTCGTGGGGCTCTCGCAGCTCGCTGCGCCGTTCGTGCCGTTTATCACGGACGAGATTTACCGCAAGCTTACGGGCGCGGGCAGCGTGCACCTGACGCTGTACCCGGAGGCGCAGGAGGATCGCATAGACGCGGCGCTTGAGGAGCGCATGGATCTGGTGCGCGACCTCGTGGGCCTGGCCAGAAGCGTGCGCGAGAAGGTGAACATCAAGGTGCGCCAGCCGCTGAGCACGCTGCTCATAGACGCCCGCCACCAGCCCCTCGTCACCGGCATGGAGGACCTCATAAAAGAGGAAGTGAACATAAAAGAAGTGGCGTACAAGGCGGATCTGGGCGCGTATATGAACTACGCGGTGAAGCCCAACTTCAAGCTGGCCGGCCCCATACTCGGCGCGCGGATGAAGGCGTTTGCCGGCTCTCTCGCGCAGGCGGACGCGGCGGCGCTTCTTGCGGCATTGGATGCAAGTGAGGGCGGCGTGGTCTGGTCGATATCCAAAGGGGCTATCGCCGGGACCGGCGCTCCCGCTTCGGACGATGAGGTGCTGCTTGAGAAGTCATTCGTAGATGTCCAGATAGACGCGAAGGAAGGATTCGCCGTGGCCATGGAGGGGAACCTGTTTACCATCCTCGACACGACGCTTACCGATGCGCTCGTGGCGGAAGGCTTCATGCGCGAGTTTGTGAGCAAGGTGCAGCAGATTCGCAAGAGCCTGAACCTGGAGATGATGGACCAGATAAAGATATCCTACGACGGGCCCGCGGAAGTGCAGACGGCCGTGGACGCGTATGCGGATTATATAAAGAAGGAAACACTGGCGGTAGAACTCGAGTATGCGCCTGCGGCATTTGCCGCGGACGAGAAACGGTTTGATCTGAACGGAAAGGACACGGCCATCCGCGTGGAAAAACAGTGATAGACATTCACCCGAAAGACCTGACGCTCGCGCAGCTTCGCGCGCAGATGCTCCGTTGGGACGAGAAACCGTTCCGCGGGGAACAGGTCTTTCGCGGCCTTTACAGGCATGGCGCGCGCACGCCGGATGAAATTCGCGGGATACCTGCGGAACTGAGAAAAAAGCTCCCTGCGGAGCTTTTTATGTTGCGCCTGAATGACCGGATTGCCTCGCGGCAGGACGAGACGCAGAAGTTTCTCTTCGAGGCGGCGGACGGGGTGCTGCTTGAGACGGTGTACATGGAGTATTCCTACGGGAGCACGGTGTGCATCTCTTCGCAGGCGGGCTGCCGGATGGGGTGCGCGTTTTGCGCGTCCGGACTGCCGGGGCTTATGCGCAACCTCACGCCCGGGGAGATGGCGGACCAGGTGCTTCTGGCGCGGGAGCTGAGCGGCGCGGACATACGCCACGTGGTGGTCATGGGTACGGGCGAACCGTTCGACAACCCGGAAAGCCTCGCGGCATTCATAGAGATTATCACGGACCCGCTCGGGCTGGGTCTTTCGCGGCGCGGGATTACGGTGAGCACGTGCGGACTGCTCGGTCAGCTGGCGCGGTTCGCCAAGGCCTTCCCCCAGGTGGGCGTGGCCATAAGCCTGCATGCGCCTAACGATTTAATCCGGCAGAAGATTATGCCGGTCGCGCGGCGCTATCCCATGGACAAGGTCCTGGCGGCAGCGCGTGCTTATACGGAGGAGACGGGGCGGCGCATCACGTTTGAGTATGCGCTCATTGGCGGCGTGAACGACGCGCGGGAGCACGCGGAGGAATTGGCGGAGAAGCTGCGCGGGATGAACGCGCACGTGAATCTCATCCGCCTGCACACGGTGCCGGAGTCGGGGCTTGCGGCCTCGGATTCCGCTCACGTGGAGGGCTTTCTGCAGACGCTGCTCTCCCGCCACATTCAGGCGACGCTGCGGCGCTCGCTGGGCGAGGACATCTTCGCGGCCTGCGGGCAGCTACGCAACAGCCGCACAAAGCCGCGCTAATGCTTAATTTCCCATATTGACTTTTGGTTGGAAGATAGTAAACTAAGAGTTGCGAAGGGGAGTACTTCGCGGGATATTGCGGAACCCCTACCGGCCATAAGGCTTTTATTCGAGGGGTGTACATCAGTGATCTACGGAGGTGTGTTATGAAGAAAGTTTTAGCTATCGTGCTATGCCTTGTGCTAGTGCTCAGTTTTGCTGCGTGCGGAAGCGACAGCAGCAGTTCGAGCTCCAGCTCAGGCGAGACAATCAAGATCGGCGTGTCCATGCCGACCAAGAGCCTGCAGCGCTGGAACCAGGACGGCGATAATATCAAAGCCCAGCTTGAAGCGGAAGGCTATGAAGTAGACCTGCAGTATGCGGGCGACAACGAGATTCCGAAACAGATTGAACAGATTGAGAACATGATTTCCGGTGGCTGCCAGGTGCTGATTATCGCGGCAATCGATGGCGAATCTCTCGACGTGCCTCTTGCGGCCGCCAAGGAAGCCGGCATTCCGGTCATAGCTTATGACCGCCTGATCATGAACAGCGACGCGGTGACCTACTATGCCACGTTTGACAACACCAAGGTTGGCGAGCTGCAGGGTCAGTACATCGTGGATGCGCTCGACCTCGAAAACCAGGCGGGCCCGTTCAACATCGAGCTGTTCACCGGCGACCCGGCGGACAACAACGTGAACTTCTTCTTCGGCGGCGCGCTGAATGTGCTGCAGCCCTACATTGACAGCGGCAAGCTCGTGGTCAAGTCCGGGCAGGTGACCAAGGCGGAGTGCGCCACGGACAGCTGGAACACAGAGAAGTCCCAGGCCAGAATGGAGAACCTCATCTCCGCGCAGGGTTACGGCCCGAACGGCACCAAGCTCGACGCGGTGCTCTCCAGCAATGACTCTGTGGCGAACGGCATCACGAATGCCCTCGTAGCGGCCGGTTACACGAAGGACGACTTCCCGATCCTCACGGGTCAGGACTGCGACAAGACGAGCGTCAAGAACATGCTCGCCGGCACGCAGAGCATGTCGGTCTTTAAGGACACGCGTACGCTGGCGGCGCAGGCCGTAAAGATGGTCAAGTCGATTATCGAAGGCGAGGATCCGGAAATCAACGATACCGAGACGTATGACAACGGCACGGGCATCATTCCGACCTTCCTCTGCGATCCGGTAGCCTGCACGGTGGACAACTACACCGAGCTGCTCATCGACAGCGGTTACTACACGGAGGCTGACATCGCGTAATACGCGAGGGACGCTGCCCGCTCTTAAGCGGGTGTCAATCAAATAACTTGACAGGGGGGCGGAGGATAACTTCGCCCCCCTGTATTCGGATTTGAGTTTTCTATGGAAAAATACTTATTGGAAATGCGGTCCATAACCAAGCGCTTTCCGGGCGTAAAGGCATTGGACAATGTAAACCTTCAGGTGGAGCGCGGGGAGATTCACGCGCTCGTCGGCGAGAACGGGGCGGGGAAGTCCACGCTCATGAACGTGCTGTCCGGCATCTACCCGTATGGTACATATGAGGGGGATATAATCCTCGAGGGCGAGGTCGTTCAGTTCGGCGGCATTAAAGAGAGCGAGAAGCGCGGCATAGTAATCATCCATCAGGAGCTGGCGCTCATCCCGCAGCTGACCATCGGGGAGAACATCTTTCTGGGAAACGAGAGGGGAAAGGCCGCAGCCATAGACTGGGATGAGACCTATGCTCGCGCGGACGAGCTGCTCGCCACCGTGGGGCTGTCGGAGTCTTCCCGTATCAATATAAACGATATAAGCGTGGGCAAGCAGCAGCTCGTGGAGATAGCCAAGGCGCTCTCCAAGAACGTGAGCCTGCTTATCTTAGACGAGCCCACCGCATCGCTCAACGATGACGATTCAAACAAGCTGCTGAACCTGCTCCTGCAACTGAAAGAGGGCGGCCTTACGTCCATACTTATCTCGCACAAGCTCTCCGAGGTGGAGCGCGTGGCGGATCACCTTACGGTGCTGCGCGACGGCTCGACCATAGAGACGCTTAACCGCGAGGAGATTAATGAGCAGCGGATTATCCGCAGCATGGTGGGGCGCGAGCTTACGGACCGCTTCCCTGCGCGCGTGCCGCACATAGGCGATGTGACGCTCGAGGTAAAGGATTGGACGAGCTACCATCCGAAGTTCGACCGCAAGCTTGTGGACGGCGCTTCGTTTAACGTGCGTAAGGGGGAAGTGGTAGGCATAAGCGGACTCATGGGCGCGGGCAGAAGCGAACTGGCCATGAGCATATTCGGCCGGCTTTACGGGCGCAATATATCCGGAAGCCTGCTGCTGAACGGTGAGGAGGTTACGCTCAAGAACGTGCCGGCGGCTATAAAAAGCAAACTGGCTTACGTCACGGAAGACCGCAAGACGAGCGGGCTCGTACTCTCCAACCCTATCCGCGTGAACATAACGCTGGCGGACCTGGCCAGAGTAAGCAAGCGCGGTTTCATTGACGCCGAAGAGGAACTGACACTGTCCGAGGAGTACAGCGCCATGCTCAACGTCAAGGCGTCGGACGTGGAGCAGAAGGTGGAGAACCTGTCGGGCGGCAACCAGCAGAAGGTGCTGCTGGCCAAGTGGCTGTTCACGGAACCGGAGATTTTGATTTTAGACGAACCCACGCGCGGCATAGACGTGGGCGCCAAGTATGAGATATACCTGTTTATCAACGAGCTGGTGGCACAGGGCAAGTCGGTGATCATGATCTCGAGCGAAATGCCGGAGCTGCTGGGTATGTGCGACCGGATTTACGTGATGAACGAGGGAAGAATTGTAGCGGAGTTTATGAAGGGAGAAGCCACGCAGGAGCGGATTATGGAGAGCATCCTGCGGACGAAGAGGGAGGTAGCGGATGCCTAAGGACAGAGTAGAAAAGCGGGCGGCGCTCAAAGCGTTTGACCTGAAGAAGAACATGATGCTGCTGGCGCTCGTGGTGGCCATGGTGGCGTTCGAGATTCTCATTCGCGTGAACCACAAGGGGGCGTTTTTCACGCCGGCAAACGTGACGAATCTGATTCTGCAAAACGGTTACGTGGTGATTCTGGCGGTGGGCATGCTGCTGTGCATCCTGACCGGCGGAAACATAGACCTGGCTGTGGGAAGCGTGCTGTGTATGATCAGCGCCATAGCGGGTGTGTTGATAGTCAACATGGGGGTGAACATTTACCTGGCGATTATTATCTGCCTGCTGATCGGGACGGCGGCGGGCGCCATACAGGGATACTTCATCGCGTATGTGCGCATCCCGGCGTTTATCGTGACGCTGGCAGGCATGCTTACGTTCCGGGGGATAGGCTACATAATTCTCAAGGGCTTTACCATTTCGCCGTTCCCCAAATCCTTCACGCGTATCTTTAACGGGTTCCTGCCTTCCATGCCGGCGCAGGTTCCGCTCAGGACCACCACGCCGGGGACTTTCGACGGCGACCCGGATAAGCTGGCGGAGAATCTGAAGTACTTCCTCTCCGAGAACGACCTTACGGCTAAGCAGGCGGCGGACATGAGCACTTCCGAGCTGCGGGACATGCTCGAGGCGCACAACAGCGCGCTTCTCAAGGAGCAGATTCTCATAACCATGATTGTGGCGGTAGTGCTGGTGGCGCTTTTCGTAATCCTGAATTCCGTATCGCGCATTCGCAGAGCGAAGAAGGGCATGCCGCTTGAGCCGGGCTATTCGTTCGGAATAAAGCTGGCGGTGGTGGTGGCGGTAGTGCTCTTCGGCTTCTGGCTGTTCGGGCAGAACAAGGGCATTCCGGTAATCCTCATCACGCTGGGCATCATCGTGTTTGTCTACCACTACTTTACGTCCAAGACCGTTCCCGGCCGGCACTTGTATGCCATGGGCGGCAACGAAAAGGCGACGGTTTTCTCGGGAATCAATACAAACCGCCTGATGTTCTTCGCCTATACAAACATGGGATTTTTGACGGCGGTGGCCGCGCTGGTTTGTATCGCGCGGTTTAACTCCGCGGCGCCTTCCGCGGGCGACGGCTACGAGCTGGATGCCATAGGCTCCTGCTTCATAGGCGGCGCTTCGGCGTACGGCGGCGTGGGCACGGTGTCCGGCACGGTCATAGGGGCCATCTTTATGGGCGTGCTGAACAACGGCATGTCCATCCTGGGTATAGATCAGAACTGGCAGCGCGCGGTCAAGGGCGTGGTGCTGCTGCTCGCGGTGCTGGTGGATGTGGCCACGCAGAAACAGCGCGGCGGCGGCCGCCGGATATTCGGCGGGATGTTCAAGGGTAAAGATAAGGACGGCGAGGCGGCTGAGAGCGGCGCTGAGCCGGCGCCCGAAGGCGCCGAGTAGGGCGCGGCTCGGGCGCAGGCGCTGAGCCGGGCTCTGCCTGCTATACGAAGGTCCGCATGGTGCGGGCTATGAGTTCGTCTATGTTCTCCGCGTTTATGTGACTGCCGTCTATGATGCTCTCCGCCCAGGCGCGGAGGCGTGCGTCCTGCATGTCCCGCTGCGAATTGATGCGTCCGGCGCGGCGGCCTATGCGGTAGATCATCTGCTCGCGCGCGGGCAGGGCGAGGAACCACTCCACGACGCCCGTCATGCGTTCCTTCTCCCGCGGCAGCTTCCCGGAAGCCTCCGGAAGCAGATTCAAAATATGATCGTTGTTAATCAGGTAGCTCGTTACGTCCAGGTTCTGCAGGAAGAGCAGCAGTTCCTGCGCGCCTTCCACGTCGTTCAGCTGCGTAAACGTTCCGGCGCGCACGTCGTCCGCGAGCGGCACGCGGCCGGGTACGGTGAGTGTGCGGACGCGGATGAAGTCCGGGTCTATCTGCGTGAGCGCGTCCGCGGTCTCGCGCGCGTTCTCCTCGCTCATCTCTTTTCCGCCGAGCCCGAGGATGTAGTACTCGGAAAGCTCTATGCCGGCGGCCTTCACCTTGCGGCCCGCCTCTATGTGTATCTCCTTGGTGGCGCCTTTCTTCATGAGCTCGAGCACCTTGTCCGAGCCGGATTCCATGCCTATGTGTATGCGGTCGAGACCCGCGTCCTTGAGGGCGCGCAGCTCCTCGTCGCTCTTATCGAGGACCGTGCGGGACCGCGCGTAGGACGTAACCCGTTCGACGGAGGGAAAGCGCTCCTTCAGGCGGCCAAGGATGGGGATGAGATCCTCCGTCTTGGTGAGCAGGCTATTGGCGTCCTGCAGGAAGACCGAGCGAAGGTCGCCGCGGTAGAAGTGCATGGCGGACTCCACGGCGCTGCCGTCCTCCGCGTGCATAATCTCCTCGTTCAGGCGGCGGATGGCGCGCTGCCGGGCCTCGCCGGTGAGCTGCTCGGCGTCCTTGATCTTGTCGACAAAGTCCGCAATGGCGTCTATGTCCGCCAGCACGTGCTCGCGTTTGCGAAGGCTGAAGGTGGTGCCCTTGTAAAGCCCGCAGAAGCGGCACTTGTTCCAGGGACAGTTGCGCGTGACGCGCAGCAGAAGGCTTTCCGCCTCGGAAGGCGGGCGGATGGGCCCGATCTCGGTGCCCTTGTACTCCGCGTTTTTCGATTGTACGTTTTGTGTATCCATAAGATAAGTATACCAAACAAGTCAAGCGCCGCCCTGAGGCGCAGTCGCGCCGCCAGCCCGCCGCGCAATCTTTCGCCCGGCAAAACTTTCGGTTCTGTGTGGACTCTCGCCCCGAATCCACACAGAACCGAAATATATGACTTTAATATCGCCCATTCAAAGTGAATTTCCACACAGAACCGAAAAAATTGGCGTAAGTGTTTGCGGGGTGACGGGGCGGGGTATAATGTCCAGCATGAAAGAATTTATCAGCCATGTGTCGGCTGCACGGTATTGGGGCGTTCCTTACCTGGAGGGAATCGAGGCTACTTTACCGGCGGGGGCGCGGCGGGGGGAAGCCGCAAGAGAAATCACAGTGTTCAAACCGGGCCAGCGTTATGCCCGGAAGGGGTGTATAGTGCATCTTTGCGAGAGCAGCCTGCCTAAGGATGCGGTGGTTGAGCGCAAGGGACAGTGCATTGCCTCGCCGCCGTTTGTCTTCCTGCAACTCGCAACGCAGTGGGATCTCTTGCACCTGATTCTGCTGGGGTTGCAGATGGGTTCGCATCCCCCGGGGAAACCCCACAAAACGAAGGCAGGCGTGCGACGACTTGAAGCGTTCCTGGAAAAGACCGACGGACATCGCGGGCACAAGAGAGCGGTGCGGGCTTTAAAGTACGTAGCAAACGGCTCGAACTCCATTATGGAATCCCTGACATACATGATGCTGTCGCTGCCGCACTCTCTGGGCGGGTACGGGCTGGGGAAGCCGCTGCTGAACCACGGCATTCCGCTGGGTAGCGCCGCGCAGAAACGCCTCGGGCAGAAGTGGTGCTTCGTGGATCTGTACTATGAGGACGCCCGTCTGGCGGTAGAGTACGACAGCTTCTTGCTCCACAGTACGCCGGAAGCGCAGAGCCGTGACATGATGCGCGCGTCGGCTCTCGAAGCGCAGGGCGTGCAGACGCTTCGCTTCGGCACGTATCAGCTGTACAACAAAGAAGCGTGTGAAGAGTTCGCGCATAACCTCGCGGCGCGCATAGGCAAGCAAATACGTATCCGAACGGCCAAGTTCCCTTCCGCACACGATGCCCTTCGCGCGCTGCTCCCGCAGAGACCGCTATAAAGGGCGCGCTCGAAAACGCATGTGTCCGCGGGCGAGGTGTTCGGCTTGTCTGAGACGGACGTCTGCGCAGGCGGCAATGGTGTGGCTGCCGGCGCTTCCGCTCTTGACGGGGCGGCGCCAGGCATGTATCATATATAACATATAGAATATCTATGATACGCGCCGCCCAGGCTCGTATCCTTACAGTCAGGGAAAGGGAGACACGACATGCAGGAAGTCTATGAATTTTTGAAGAAGGCCAGGTTCTACTTTCTGGCGACGGCGGAGGGCGACCAGCCGCGCGTGCGGCCGTTCGGCACTTACCACATTTTCGAGGGGAAGCTCTACATTCAGACGGGCAAGTCCAAGGCGGTCTCGCAACAGATCGCGGCCAACCCCAAGGTGGAGATCAGTGCGTTTGATCCCGAGGCGGGGGCGTGGATCCGCATCGCGGCTACGGCGGTGCGCGACGACCGCGTGGAAGCCAAGGAATCCATACTTGACGCATTTCCGGATCTCAAGGCGCGCTACTCCGCGACCGACGAGAACACCGAGGCGCTCTACCTTGCGGACGCCACCGCTACCATAGAGTCCTTTGCGGGGGAGAAGAAGGTCATCCGGTTCTAAGCACAGAAAGGTCATAGCGTTATGAGCGTAAAGAACATAGGCGCGGGGTTTGGTTTTGCCACGCGCGCGGTACACGGCGGCAATGAAACGGATTCGGAGACGGGGGCCATCCGTCGCCCGCTCACCATGGCGAACAGCTATGAGCTGCCGTATGATGCCACGGACTTAAACTGGAGCAGCGCCGAGGGCAACGTCTACACCCGCAACGGCGGCGCGAACCAGCGTTATCTGCAGGAGAAGCTGGCGCTGCTGCACAGCGCGGAGGACTGCGTGGCTCTCGCGAGCGGCGTGGCGGCGCTGTCCGGCACGTTCTTTTCGCTTCTGCGGACGGGCGGCCATGTGGTCGTGTCCAATGTGACCTATATCGCGGCGTACCGGCTGCTTGGCGAGCTCTTCCCGGAAAAGTTCGGTGTGCAGACCACCCTTGTGGATGCCACAGACCCCGCGAACGTGGCGGCAGCCATGCGCCCGAACACCCGGCTCGTGCACATCGAAACGCCGTCCAACCCGACCGTGGGCATCTGCGACATTCGCGCCATAGCGGACATTGCGCACGCGGGGGGCGCGCTGCTTTCACTGGACAACACCTTCGCCTCGCCTTACAACCAGCTTCCGCTCGCGCTCGGTGCGGATCTGGTAATCGAAAGCCTGACGAAGTACATCAACGGGCATGGCGATGCGCTTGGCGGCGCGGTCCTCGGCCCGAAGCCCCTCATTGACCAGATCCGGTCGGAGGCCATGGTGAATCTGGGCGGCGCCATAAGCCCGTTCAACGCGTGGCTGATTATGCGGGGCGCGGTCACCCTGCCGCTGCGGATGCGACAGCACAACGAGAGCGCGCAGGCCGTGGCGGAATTTCTGGAGCAGCAGCCGGCCGTACGGTTCGTGTCGTATCCCGGGCTTGCGAGCCACGCGGGGCACGCGGTTGCCGCCTCGCAGATGGCGCCGGGATTCGGCGGGGTCATGGCGTTTGCGCTGCACGCGGATCACGAGGGGCACAACCGCTTCGTGAGCTACCTGCGCGTGATTACGAACGCCGTCTCGCTGGGCCACGACGAGAGCCTCATCGTGTTCATTGGCGCGGACGACGAGCGCATGCACCTCTACCCGCCGCAATATCACGGCGGCTTCTACCGCTTCAGCGTGGGGCTCGAGGACGCGGCGGACATCATCGCGGACCTGGCGCAGGCCCTCGAGAAGACCGGCCTGGCGTAACCCTTCGCCAAATTTTTCGGTTCTGTGTGCAAATTCACTTTGAATGGGCGTTATTAAAGCCACTTCTTTCGGTTCTGTGTGGATTCGAGGCGAGAGTCCACACAGAACCGAAAGTTTTGCCGGGCTAAAGATTGTAGGGCCGAAAAACGTGTGGCATGTGCGGGGGCGCTCATGTATAATATGAGTAGTTCTGTAAGCGTCATCGCTCGCGGCCCCTGCCGCACCAAGAAAGGAAAAGCTATGGTAAATCTGATTGTCGGCCACAAGGGATCCGGTAAAACAAAGATGATGATTGATCTGGCAAACAGTCGCGCCGAGTCGTGCGACGGTCACATTGTCTTCATCAACAAGAATCAACGGCTAATCTACGACCTCATTCACCAGATCAGGGTGGTCTTCATGGAAGATTACGACGAGATCACGAACAGTGACGAGTATATAGGCTTTCTCTACGGCATCATAAGCGCCGACCACGACATAGAGGCGATTTTCATCGACAGCATTCTCAAGCATGCGGACGTGAGCACCGAGGACATTCCCGACTTTCTCACCCGGCTGCAGGTTATCAGCGACCAGCACGGCATAGACTTTATCGTGAGTCTGTCCGCCGACATAGACGACCTGCCGCCCGAGATTCACAACTTCAACCTGTTGGAGTCGCACGGCTGCTAACCGCGTGCCCGCACGGAGCCAGGCATGATTTTTTTCTGGGACATAGACGGCACCCTGATGCACTGCGGCGCCGCCGGTACGCGTGCGCTTGAGCGGGCGTTTGCCGAGCTCTTCGGCACGGAAGGCGCGCTGGCGGATGTTCGTGTGGGGAGGGCAATGGACTGCGTCCTGCTCGACCGCGTTTTCGCAGAGCATGGCCTTGACGCCGCGCGTCGCTCTGATCTGGAAGCCGCATTCGCCCGGCACCTCGTGCAGATATTAGAAGGAGACGCGACGAAGCGGGTGCTGCCCGGCGTGCGCCGGCTGCTCGAGCTGGCGGCGGGTGCGGGTCACATAAACGCCTTGCTCACAAGTAACCTCGAGTCAGGCGCGCGCATCAAACTCGAGTCCGTGGGGCTTTACACGGATGCGGACGGCGCGCCGGTTTTTCAAGCCGGCGGCTTCGGGGATTCCCACAGAGAAAAGTACTTAGCCGCCGCCGCCGCACTCGCGGAGATTGCGGAAAAGACCGGCGTTTCGACTTCGCCCCGCGAGGTGGTCATCCTGGGCGACGGCCTCTACGATCTTGAGACGGCGCAAAGGCTGGGATGCCGCGCGGTGGCCGTGGGAACGGGCTGGACGCCGGTAGAGGAACTGAAGGCCGCCGGGCCGGATTTTTTCTTCGAGGATTTATCGGACGCAGAGACGGTTTTTGAAAAAATCGTTTATACTAAATAAATGAAAGCTCGGCTCTGCGGGATTGTACGTAAATGTAGCAACGAGAGGTTTACGAGATGAGTGGTACTTACCGGCTGGCTTTGTGCCAGATGTATACGATTGATGATAAGGCTAAGAACCAGCAGACGGCTGCGGACTTCGTGCGCCGCGCGGCGGCCGGCGGGGCGCAGGTTGTGAGCCTGCCCGAGATGTGGAATTCCCCTTACGACAATTCCTTCTTCGGCCCGTACGCCGAGCCCGCGGACGGTCCGTCCGTGCAGCTTCTATCGGACCTGGCTAAGGAAACCGGCGTCTACCTCATAGGCGGCTCCATTCCGGAGCGCGAGGGGGAGAAGCTCTACAACACTTCGTTCATATTCGGGCCAGACGGTTCCCTGATCGGGAAGCATCGCAAGATTTATCTCTTCGATATTTCCGTAACCGGCGGCATTCGCTTTATGGAATCCGACACGCTGTCGCCCGGGGAGAGCGAGACGATTATCGAGACCAGGTTCGGGAAGATTGGCGTGGCCATTTGCTTCGACGTGCGCTTCCCGCCGCTCTTCCGCTCCATGATTGAGCAGGGCGTGCATCTCGTGGTGCTGCCGGCGTCGTTCAGCCTCACCACCGGACCGTACCACTGGGATATCCTCATGCGCAGCCGGGCGCTGGACAACCAGATTTACTTCGCGGCGTGCTCGCCGGCGCGGGACGTGACCGCCAAGTACAAGGCGTACGGGCATTCCATAATCGTGGATCCGTGGGGGGAACTCGTGGGCGCGTCCGCGCTCGCGGAGAGCATTGTATACGCGGACATAGACCTGGAGTACGTAAAGCGCGTCCGCCGCGAAATCCCCATAGGCTTCGACGGGATAAATATTTAGTCGTTGGGCTTAAGTAGACTTCTAATCTGTTGCAGAATATCTGCCGTCTCTGCCAGCGCGCCTTTTCCGAGGTCGCCGCAGGCGAGGAGAGACTCGCGCGGCTCTACGAACCGGTAGCCGAGCGCTGCAAGTTTTTCTATATTCCCCTGCACTATGGGGTTCTCGTACATAACCGTATTCATGGCCGGGCAGATGAGCACCGGCTTGCCTGCCGCCGCCATGACCACGGTCGTGAGCAGGTCATCCGCTATGCCGGCCGCTATCTTGCCGATGATATTCGCGGTGGCCGGTGCGATAACCAGCACGTCCGCCTGCTTGGCGAGGCCTATGTGCTCCACGTCGAAGGCGTCCGTCCGCGCAAAGGCGTCCGTATAGACCGGCTGCTTCGTGAGCGTCTCAAACGTAAGCGGGGCTATAAACTCCTGCGCGCTCCCGGTCATGACCACCGTAACCGTGTGGCCTTCCTTGGTGAGCGTGTTCGCCAAATCCGCCGCCTTGTAGGCCGCTATGGAACCCGTTACGCCCAGTACTATGTTTGCCATTCTGCGCCCGCCTCCTTATCCGACTATGGTTTTTACAATGGCTTCCGCAATCCGCTGCTTGCCGACTGCCGTTACCGTATTCTTGTTACGGTCAATTAAATAACCCGTGTGCTGTTCACCGTCCGAGACGGTGTTCATGTCGTTGGCAAGCACGTAGTCGCAGTCGTTTTTCACAAGCAGGGCATAGGCCGTGTCTATGAGCTCTTCCGTGGATACGCCGGAGAGGAGCTTAAAGCCCACAATCTTCGCGTCCGGAAGCTGCGGCCTTAGCTGCGCGATAATCTTCGGGGTTTTCTCGAGGAGGATGACGGGGTTTTCCAGTACGGAGCTGATTTTCTCACCGCGCCTGAGCCCGCTGCTCGCACAGATGCACGCGGCTACCTTCCCGCTGTCCAGCTTTTCCGTTTCAGCCAGCGCCGCTATGCCCGCGCCCAGGTCTTCCGCCGTGGTCACCGTGCGCACGCGGTAGTCGCTTACCGCCATGCTGTGGATTACGGCGTGTATGGGCACTTCCGAACACAAACGGCTGACCGCCTGCTCCAGCGCGGCGGTATCGTCGGCTATGATTACTTCTATCTTGGATGTGTCATTGCCGCCCGGTGGCCGTACGGCGCGTCCATTGCAGACGTAGTAGACTTTTTCGACGGATTTTTCATGCGCGAAATACGCAGCGATCAGGGCGCCGAGTCTGCCTGTTCCGGTATTCGTAATGCTGCGGACGCTGTCAATCTTTTCGGTGGTACCACCCGCGGTTATCAGTATATTCATGCCATACATTTTAACACGTAAACCGCAGGTGGTATAATAAAAAATGAAAGGAGTGAGAATTATGTCTACAATCACTTTTCAGGGGAATCCTATGACGCTTGCGGGCACGGCCCTTTCGGTGGGTGTCAAGTTCCCGGACTTTACAGTTGCAACGAATGAGCTGGCGCCGTTTACGCTGGCGGATACGAGCGGGAAGCGCGTGTTTCTCACGGTGCCGTCCTTAGACACGCCGGTGTGCGACCTCGAGGTGCGGACGTTCAACGAGAAGGCGGCGGCGCTTCCGGGCGTGGGCATCTACGTGGTGAGCAAGGACCTGCCTTTCGCGCAGGCTCGCTGGTGCGGCGCGGCCGGTATCTCGGCGGTGCAGACGCTGTCCGACTATAGGGACGGCAGTTTTGGTCAGGCTACGGGCACGTACATCCAGGAGCTGGGCCTGCTCACGCGGGCGGTGTTCGTGGTGGACGGGCAGGGCACAGTGACGTATGTGCAGTATGTGCCGGAGGTCACCGACCAACCGGACTTCGACGCGGCGCTCGCAGCGCTCTAACGGTAACTACAGAAACGGGCGGCCCCGAAAGGCCGCCCGTTTTCTTTGCCCCCTCAGCCGCAGAGCAGGACCTGGTCTCGCAGGTCATACTCCAGCGGTGAGTGGATGGGCAATATGTCGCTGCCTGAGGCAGTAGCAACAGAGGCGAATTTGTCCTTGACGCTCAGGAACACGTCCACGAGGGCCGGGTCGAAGTGCGTGCCCGCACCGTCCTCGATTATGGCCACCGCCTGCTCGTGGGTGTAGGGCTCCTTGTACGGGCGACGGGTCACGAGCGCATCGTAGACATCGCCGAGCGCCATCATGCGGCCCTTGAGCGGAATCCCTTTTCCGGCCCTGCCGCAGGGGTAGCCGGTCCCGTCCCACTTCTCGTGGTGGCAACTGGCGAATATGTAGGCGTCCTGCAGGAACTGGGCGCCCTCGTACTGCACCAGCCCGCCTTCGTGAAGCGTGGAAATGTCAATGTCCTCGATCATGCGGCGGATGAGCTTGGCGCCGGCGTTCACGTGCGTCTTCATGATGGCAAACTCCTCGTCGGTGAGCCGCCCCGGCTTCATGAGGATTTGGTCGGGGATCACGATCTTGCCCACGTCGTGCAGCAGGGCGGACGGCAGCGTGTACTTCTCGCTCCAGTCCATGAGCTCCTCTTCGAAAAGCCCTTTGCGTCGCATCGCTATATACAGGATGCCGAGGTAGCGCTGTGTTCGCTCGACATGCCCACCGGTGATGTTGTCCCGGCTCTCCACCAGGTCCGCCACAATCCGCAGGATGCTTGTTTGTAATGCGTAGATCTGTCGCATCCGGATCATGGCGCGCTCCTCTTCTCTACGCCTTCTCTCGTTCCAGATTCTCATAATGTCCCCCGTTCTGTGCGGCTGTCCCGCACTATGCATTTCTGCGACGAATTACCAATCCATGCATTTGGTAAGAAGCCTACCGCGCGCAGTTCGCGGGCTCAAGACGCATTCTCTGTTAGTGGCTGTATCTGTTTTCGTACACGTAGCATACCACCGCAAATCACAAAAAGCAAGCGCTTGCTTAGTAATTAACAATCTTTTTTTCGGGCCTCGAAAGCGTTAAAATTTCAAGGCTTTCATGCGTTCCACATCCGCGCTGCGAAAAGAAGGTTTTCAAGAAGGCCCCCGAAAACCGTGAAAAAAGTGTACGGAACCCCTTACACTGTAGCGGTCCTTTTGCCCCTCGCCTTCCCCATCGTCATTTGTAATACTGCAATACCGTAAGTGATGAAAATGCTAATATGGCAATGAGGGCGGTAATCGCTGGTAGGCGAGTTTGTCTGTTGCGCCAGACCGGGATAGACATGCCGAGCGGTATTAACAAAAGCGCGATTAGGAAGATGTTGCTGTAGTGGATGCCGCTTTGGGAGATAATCCATCCGTCATTACCCGACCAGGTTGGGATTCCGTAAGAAGTAAGCACAACATCCAGTATCGAAAACCGTGCGTAACTTATTCCGCATAGCGAGAATGTAACCGTTAGTAATAAAGACGCATATGTATTAAGGTCTACTGATGCAAAATAACGGCTACGGGCCTTCCATAGTATGACCCATAGTCCGTAGCCAAAAAAGCACCCTGCCAGATTTGCGACGATATCGTCAACATCAAATATCCGTCCGAGAAAGAGTCCTTGCGCAACTTCTATGGTTAAGCAAGTCAGCAAAAAGCAGAGGCTTGCACTCCGTGTTTTACGCATTCTGTGAAAGACAAACGGCGATAGTGTTCCGAGGGGAATAAACAAAAGAACATTAAGGATTATTAGCTCAACAGACTCATTCACAAAAGGAACTAAATTGAACGTAATGTAATACGGTAGGTGCCACGACGAAACAGAGAACACTCCCAGTATCCATCCTGTAGTAAGCAAGTATGTGAAAAACAAAAACCGAACAACGATCTGAAAAGATCTCTTGCTGAGTTCTTTATACTCCTTACTGAGAATCACATTGGCTACTATAATGAACAAACTTAGCAGCGCCGCATAGCCTAAATAGTGCGCTCCGATAAGGAGTCTATTCATGGTTGTGTTGCCTCCTCTTAAACATGCCATAAAAAATCAATCCGGTTCCAAGCAATAACAGTATTACTGAGATGTTCAGTGAATCTATAAGCAGGTTTCTCTTTTGGTAAAAAACAATGTAGTTTATCGCAAATCCAGAGAGATAGTATATCAACAGATTGGCAAACAATATGACACACTGCATTATTAAACTATGCTGTCTACCAATGCTCGAAATGAGGACTTTTCTATATAAACAAATGAGCATAGCAAAGTAAAATACGACTGAAGCTATGAAGAGTAGAATGCTCGTTGGCAGAGCCAGATGCAGAAAATTGTTGTTTTCCAATTGACTGCCGGGAATACTATAGGCGAATCCGGTTTCATTCTTTATTTGTTCCAGCTCTTCTACTGACAAGAAAAACTGTTCTCGAGACGAATAGTGAATAAAGCCTTCACATTTTAAGGATAGCAGTATTGCGTTGTCTGTAGCAGAAATATCCGGATCCAGATTAAGAGTGGGCATTATGATGTAGTTGTCGAGAATAATCTTCTCTGAATCAACAACAATCTCAGCGTCATCCTTGAGGAATCCTTTCACGCAGAATGATGCCGGATTCCCGGAGGCATAGTACCCTATGAAACTATCGCCGATTTTATAGAGCTCATTATAGGAATCCCCAAGCAGGACAGGTATCATCTGACTATGAGTGAGTGAGAAGTCGGTGTCAATGAAGCCCTGGCCAATACTTGGTTGGAAAGATGGTTTGTTATCCAATAGAAACCCCTGATCTATCTGAATACTCATCAAAGGAGTAATGTATTCGCCGTTTACGCTTTGGTTTATAAGAGTTGGTTCCGGGGGGGAGACAAAAGAACTGCACCCGGTAAACTTGCCTATATAGCACAACAGCTGAAAACCAAGCTCATAGTATTCGATATTTGGATTATTGCATAGTTTATCATATGTGTTAAGCATGATTGCAGAAGCGGACGGCGAATTGAGGAAGTCGCCAAAACTACTGTTATCCGAATCGTAGGTATCAGTTAGCAGAAAATCGCCCGAGTCCTTCACAATCAACGCTTGCACGTTGCATTGATGTAAGTTAATTGCATATCGTATCGCACCACATGTAAAGAACAACAGTACGATAGAGAAGAAAAGGCTAACTTTTATTAGATGATTGATATTTTTTTTCATTCAGACCACTTGTCCATCCGGAATAAGCATTCGCCTCTGCTGCAGTAATAACGGCGGTAGTGGTTGATGTGCCTGAGGCAGAAACACGTGAATCAACAGCAAAAACGCTGCTTATAGTACTCGCCAACAGTACGACGCACATCAAAAAGATAATACCTGTTTTTGAAATAGTTTTTGTCATATGTAACTCCTTAGTATTGTGTAACTAAACGGTTTTTTGATGGTGGCGACTCACCTCCTCTTTTCGTGAAAGAAATGCTGCAGCATTTCAGTAAATAACCCGGTTGCTTTCCACGTGCACATCTTTATCCTAATAGAAAAAACGATAAATGTGTATTCCTGTTAGCTTGGATTTTTTCCTTGTTAACAGAAGGATACGTTGCGAATTGAGAAGTTGTAGCAACATAATCAAATGCTAACAGCATTATCGCAAGGCATGAATTCTACAGGCGTAGTAGAAAAAAACATTATTATGCCCACAGTTAGACAAATATGCTGTATAATTCTATTGATACATTCGAATTAGAAAGAAGGTTTTCAAGGATGGTTATACAATTTACGAAAAAAGAACAAGCAGCTTTATCAAAGTACCTTACGTCAATGGATGATAGATTCGTTAAACTGTTCAACCATTTGATATTTGAGATGGATCGGGATGACATAGAGATTTCTCGTGAACCGGAATTGCGAATGCGGCATCAAAGCGGTTATTTTCGCGTAAAAGTTGCAGACATACTATTTGCGGAAATTACAAGTGACAAACGATTAGCCTTGATAACGAAAACGGGTATTATCTCGTTATCCGGAGTCACATTAAACAGCTTACTTGACGAGATTAACGATGGGTGTATTATCCGTAGCAGCAAATCATCAGCTGTTAACGTAAACAACATTAGTCGCATCATGCAGATTACATGTAAGACTTGGGATATCCGGTTTGATTTTTTGCAGGACAGAGTATGTCGGTTAAGTTATCACTATTACGCATCGGTAGTGGCAGCGTTCATGCGCGCTGCTCCGGAAAAACAGTCTGAATTCGTGAAATAGCTATGTCTATCGTCTGAATTTTTGCTTGCCCGTAGCCTGTTCATCTGTGATAATTAAGGTACGTTTTCTCTTTCGAGGCAGTGGAGGAACTATCATGGGGTTATTTGATAAAATCGTGCAGACCGTAAAGGAGACCGGCTTGGCGGACGCCATAGACAAGACGGTCGACAAGCTGCAGGAGTCCGGCGGGTTCAAGGATGCCGCCGCTTCCGCTCCCGCGCAGGCTACGTACGGCCCGGGCGCAGCACCGCCTGCTGCCCCGCAAGCGCCCGCAGAGGAAGAAGGCGGGCACACCGTGGCGTATTTTCGGGAGGTAATCTCCGGGGCTTTCCCGCAGTACCAGCTGCTCGAAGGCGTTTCGCCCGCCCAGCTTGGCGGCACCGGCCGGCCTTACGACTTCGCCCTCGCGAGCGGCGGAGCCATCGTTGCCGTAATCCCGCTCTCCGAGCATAACCGCACAAACAACATGGCGTGGAAAAACGCGCGGGCCGCGGCCGAGAGCGCCGGCGTGCCGTTCATCAATTTCCACCTGCACATGCCCAACAAGCGCGACTTTGTCGTGGGGCGGATTAACCGCCTGCTGGGATAGGGAGGTATCAGGGGGATGCGGGATTCCCGCGCCGATGGCGGGGCGAAGCAGCGGCATTCAAATGGCCTTGTCGGCGGCCGCCTCTGTTCAGTCTCGTGCCAGCAGATGCTGTCTTCAAAGCGAATCCCCCTGATTCTTTTTTAGCCATGAGCGAAAGCCTTCTCACCGAACTTGCCTGGCCGGCCGCCTGGTCGGAATACCTCGCGTATAAGACGGAAAAAGGACATCTGTCAAGGAAAGAACTTGACAGCCTGTCCGTGTTTATCGCTGCGAAGGAATACTTACCCTGCGTGCAGGCTATCCTGCGGGGCGAGCCTCTGAGCCTGCCCGAAAAGCGATTTGTCAACAAGGGGGGCAGCGGACGCAAGCGCGCTGTATATCGTTTCAGACCGGACGAGATGGCGGTGCTCAAGCTGCTTACGTTCCTGCTGTACCGCTACGATGACCGGATGCCGGACGGCTGCTATTCGTTCCGCCCCGGCGCGGGGGCGCACACGGCCATCCGCAAGATTACGGGGACGCCGGGCGTGCGTGGCATGTGGTGCGCCAAGGTGGACGTGGCCGACTACTTCAACAGCATAGATGTCGCGGCGCTACTGCCGGAGCTTGCGGCCGTCTTCTCCGACGACCCGCCGCTCTACGAGTTCTTCGCGCGGTACCTCGGGGAGGCGCGCGCGGTCTTCGAAGGAGAAATAATCACGGAGCCGCACGGCGTCATGGCGGGTACGCCCGTCTCGCCGTTTCTGGCAAACCTGTATCTGGCGGACGTGGACCGGGCGTTTGCGGCGCGCGGCATTCTCTACGCGCGGTATTCGGACGACATACTCTTCTTTGCGCAGAGCGAGGCGCAGCTTACGGCACATATGGACTTTCTGCGCGCGCAGCTTGCCGCGAAGGGGCTTAGCGTGAACCAGGCGAAGACGCGGATTTCCGCGCCGGGCGAGGCGTGGGAGTACCTTGGCTTCGAGTATAAGGACGGGCAGATAGACCTTTCGCATGCTACGCGGGAGAAGATCAAGGCCCGGATTCGCCGGAAGGCCAGGGCGCTCTACCGCTGGCAGACGCGAAAGGGCGCGGCGCCCGAACGCACGCTGCGCGCCATGAACCGCGCGTTCAATCGCAAGTTCTATGGCGGCGCCGAGAAGCACGGCCTCACCTGGTCGCGCTGGTTCTTCCCCATCCTGACGCAGGCGGACGGGCTGCGCGAGGTGGACGGCTACCTGCAGCAGTATCTGCGTTACCTGCCCACCGGCCGCCACACGAAAAAGAACGGTGCCCTGCGTTACGACGACTTGCGCGCCGCAGGCTACCGTCCTCTGGTCGCCGCGTATTACGAATACCGGCAGGCCGCACTGCTTTCCGATTCTTAGACGTTAAACAGGAAGTGAATCACGTCGCCGTCCTTGACCACGTACTCCTTGCCTTCGGAGCGGACGAGTCCCTTTTCCCGCGCGGCCGCCAGGCTCCCGCAGGAAATCAGGTTCTCGTAGCTTATGGTCTCCGCACGGATGAAGCCGCGCTCAAAGTCGCTGTGAATCTTGCCGGCCGCTTCCGGCGCCTTGGCGCCGCGCCGCACGGTCCATGCCCGTACCTCCGGCTCGCCCGCCGTGAGGAACGAGATGAGGTCGAGCAGGTGGTAGGACGCGCGCACCAGCTTGTCCAATCCGGACTCGCCTATGCCCAGCTCCTCTATGAATGCCGCGCGCTCCTCCTCGTCGAGCTCCGCCAGTTCCGCCTCCACCTTGGCGGATATGACCACTACGTCCGAACCCTCCGCGTCCGCTATGCTTCTGACCTGCGCCACGAAGGCATTGTCCTGCGAAGCGCCCGCCTCGTCTTCCGAGATATTGGCGGCGTAGATGACCGGCTTAAAGGTGAGCAGGTCTAAGCTCTTAACGAATTTCTCCTCGTCGGCCGAAAGCTCCAGCGTGCGCGCCGGCTTGCCGGACTCGAGGGTCTGCTTGATGCGCGTGAGCAGGTCGAGCTCCTTCTGCGCGGACTTGTCCGCCTTGAGCTGCTTTACGGTCTTCTCTATGCGGCGGTCCAGAAGCTCAAGGTCCGCGAAGATGAGCTCGAGGTTTATGGTCTCTATGTCCGAGGCGGGATTCGCCGCGCCCGACACGTGCACCACGTTCGGGTCCTCGAAGCAGCGCACCACATGGACTATGGCGGCCACCTCGCGGATGTGGCCGAGGAACTTGTTGCCCAGCCCCTCGCCCTTTGAGGCGCCGCGCACCAGCCCGGCTATGTCGTAAAACTCTATGGTGGTGTGAATGGTCTTCTTCGAGTTATACATCTCGTGCAGCACGCGCAGCCGGTCGTCCGGCACGCTCACCACGCCCACGTTCGGCTCTATGGTGCAGAACGGATAATTGGAGGCCTCCGCCCCCGCCCGCGTAATGGCATTAAACAGCGTACTCTTCCCCACATTCGGAAGTCCCACGATTCCCAGTTTCATATTTCTCCTCCAAGGTACAAAAAAACCTGCACGCCTATTATACCGCTTTTACTCCATCGGCGTTATCCATTCCACTGCTTCAGGAAGGTTTTGGGGGATTGGATGAAGGGCACCTCGGGGAAGTGTTTCAGGTTTCCGGTTATTAAGGTGGCGTTTACGCAGGTTGCTACTTCGAGGAACATTTTATCTGAAGCATCCGGGAGCTGTATAGCAAGGGGCGGCGCGACTACAGACATTCCTTCCGTTCGTATATATGATAGCAATGCGTTTACCTCTCCGGCAGAAAACCCGAAGCGTGGTCGCGTTAACACTCCGTGGAATTCCTCCAGTATGCGGTGATCAAAGCAGGGCGTTATTCTTCCGTTCAAGACGAGTGCCATGACAAGGGCAGGGTTTCCATCTTTAGACCACAAGGCAGAAACGAGCACATTTGTATCTAAGACGATGAGTTTCACTTGCCTTTCTTCTCCAACCTGTAATCAAATATTTCGTCTAATATTTCCTCCTCGGTCATTCCGCCTTTTTGCTGGGCTCGTGCTCGCATATCATTAAACGCCAGCATGGCGCGTGCCTGTCTCACCGCGCGCAGAAGCGCTTCCGGATCCTGGTCCTGCACCCCGATTATCACAGCCGCAGGCTTGCCGTTATTCGTGATGACTGCCTCACCGGATGCCCCAAGCTCTTCCCAGATACTCCGGGAGGAAGTCCGTAAATCTCTCGCAGTATAGAAGTTCATGTCCCACTCCTTCTTAACGATAGTATTCACAATCGTATACATTAACGTGTATATTATCGTAGCATAAATCGGGCACCATATCAAGCATGTACTTAAGAAACGTACACGCACAAATCATATAAGCGCTTTAGGGTGGACGCGTGGCTCGCGGGGGTTACTTGTATACCTTTGGGAGGCGTTGGCCGAAGCGGCAAACGGTTTCGTAGGAGATGGTGCCGCAGAGTGCGGCTATCTCGTCGGCGCTTATCGTGAGTCCGCCTGCGGAACCCATGAGGGTTACCTCGTCGTATTCCGCTACGCCGGGCACGTCCGTTACGTCTATCAGGCACTGGTCCATGCAGATGGTGCCAATGAGGGGCGCATAGCAGCCGCCCACAATCACGCGCCCCTTGTTGGAGAGCACGCGCGGCAGGCCGTCCGCGTAGCCGAGCGGGAGGGTGGCTATGAGGCTTTCCCGCTGCGTGGTGAAGGTCATGCCGTAGCTCACGGAAAAGCCGGCCGGCACCTTCTTGAGAAACGCGATGTTCGCCTTGACGGACATGGCGGGCGTGAGGGGCAGGGCCTCGCGGCTCACCTGCTCGCCCGGGTACAGGCCGTACAGGACTATGCCGGGCCGCACCGCGTCGAAGTGCGCGTCCGGGTAGTTTACTATGGCCGCGCTGTTGGCCATGGTCTTCATGGGCGCGCTTACGCCGTAGTCGCCGAGCTTGCCGAGGAACTCCTCCATCTTGAGGAGCTGTGCGTTCGAGTAGTACGGGTCGGGGCTTTCCGAGGCTGCGAAGTGCGAGAGCGCCCCCATGATTTCGAGGTTGGGCAGCGCCGCGATGCGCGCAATCTCCGACAGGTCCTCGGGGCGGTTCAGAAAGCCGAGGCGTCCCATGCCCGTGTCCGCCGCCAATAGAATTTCGGGACGTCTGTCCGGGTAGGCCCAGTCTGCTGTTTCGGAGAGGAGGCTTGCGTCGGTGAAAGACGTGACCAGCGGAATGATGGCCAGGTCCAGGATGTCCTTGACGTTCCCGCGCGGGGTGGGGCTCAGCAGGATGATGGGCGTGCGGATGCCGGCGCTTCTGAGCGCCACCGCTTCGGGCAGCGTGGCCACCCCCAGGTAGTCGATGCGCTCCTTGACGAGTTCCCACGAGACCTTGACTATCCCGTGGCCGTAGGCGTCCGCCTTGACGCAACCGATGATTTTCTTCTCGGGCGATAGCGCCTTGATGGCGCGGTAGTTTTCTCTTATGGCCGCCAGGTCTACCTCTACCCAGGCGGCGCGTCTGGTCTCGTTGTACATGTCTAAAGCGTCCTCCGTTTCTCTCATTATAAACCGCATACGGCAGAAAAGAAGGGGGGTATTTCGCAATTATCAAAAAAGTCAAACTACATCTTGTATGCGAACACCTGTACCCCACAATATCGTGTTGAAATCGAAATTTAATCCATGTGCAACAGAAAAAAACAAGCGTTTTTTTGGAGTGAAATGGAGGGAAATCCTTGTTTTTTGTTGCCAGAAGCCACAAAAAAGAGGAAAATGGAGAGGAAATAAGGGGTACCAGAAGGAATCCCCCGGTGCGTGCACCCCAAAAAGGTGCAGGAGAGAAAGTGAGAAATGTACGGTAGTTATCCCAACTCCATAGACATGAACGGGCGGTGTATAATCCCCGCCAAGTTTCGGGATAACCTCGGCCAGAAGTGCTTGCTGGTCAAGGGCTTTGACCCGTGCATTTACCTGTTCTCCGAAAAGGAGTTCCACGACTACGTAAAGCGGAACATAGACTCGCTGCCTGACGAGGACGATGAGGCGGCGGATCTGAAGTTCTTCTTCCTCAGCTCCATCTGTGAGTGCAAGGTGGATAAGCAGGGGCGCATCTCCATTCCGGAGGAGTGGATGAACCATGCCGGCATAGACAAGGAAGACAACAAGGAGATGGTGAACGTAGGGTTTACCGACCGGATAGAAATCTGGTCCAAGAAGAAGCACGAAGAGCGCATGAAGTCGGTCATTGCCACAGGGCCTAAGAAACTGCGCAGCAAGATGCAGCGCTATACGCCGAAGCCGTGAAGTATGCACACACCTCGGTCCTCTTGACGGAAACCGTAGAGGGGCTGGCGGTAAAACCCGACGGGGTATACGCGGACGGCACTCTCGGCGGCGGCGGCCACGCGGCAGCGATTTGCGAAAAGCTAAACGGGCAAGGGGTTTTTCTCGGCATAGACCGGGACGCGGAAGCCATACAGGCGGCCGGCGAACGTCTGAAAGACTACAGCTGCAGGAAGATTCTCGTGCAGGCAAGCTTTGAAGAAATAACGGAAATACTTACAGCGGCGGAAGTGGGGCCGCTTGACGGAGGGGTTCTGGATCTGGGCGTAAGCTCTTACCAGCTCGATAACCCGGAGCGTGGCTTCTCGTACATGCACCAAGGCAGGCTCGACATGCGGATGGACGCAGGCAGCGGCGTCCCCGACGCGGCGGAGGTACTGGCTACCTACAGCGAGGCAGAGCTCACAGACGTGATTCGCCGCTACGGCGAGGAGCGCTGGGCCTCCCGCATAGCGCAGTTCATCTGCCGGGAGCGGAAGAAGGCGCCCATAGAAACGACGGCGCAACTCGTGGAGATTATCAAGGCGGCCATCCCGGCCTCGGCCAGAAGGGAAGGCCCGCACCCGGCCAAGCGCACCTTCCAGGCGCTGCGCATAGAAGTAAACGATGAGTTGGGAGCACTCACCCGGGCCGTGGACAGATGGATAGACGCACTGGCCCCGCGCGGCAGATTGGCCGTCATCACGTTTCACTCCCTCGAGGACCGCATTGTCAAGGATGCGTTCGCGGAAAGGGAGACGCCGGGGAAGAAACAGCAGCACGCGCGCATGCCATTGCCCGCACAAGGCCCGGCCGGCGATGCGAAGAGGATAAACAAAAAACCCGTCACGGCGGGTGAGGAGGAACTGGGTGAGAACCCGCGCGCGCGCAGCGCGAAACTGCGCATATTAGAGAAGAAAGGTCCGTAAACATGAGCAGCACAGCGGAACAAATGAACAGGGCATACCGGTTCGCCGAGGCGTATCCGGCCCGTTCGTCGTTTCGCGTGAGCACGGCCATGCGGCAAACGGGCTACTATCAGCGTCGCATAGCGCAGTCGGGCGCGTCTACTGCCCCTGCGTATCCCTGGGAAGAAGAGTGGGAGGACGAATGGGAAGAGCCGGCTGTGGCGCCGGCACCCAGGCCTTCGCGCGTCGTTTCTCCGGCCACGCTCCAGGCGCCGCACCGGGCGGGGGTCTTAGCGTGCCTGACCGTGGTGGCGGTGCTGCTTTTCGGAACGCTCTTCCTGCGCGTCTACCAGGCTGAGCTGCAGAAGCACATCAACGAGACCAACGAGAGCATATCGCAGGTGGACAGCGACATACGGGATCTGAAGACGGCGATAGACCAGAACAAGAATCTCTTTTCCATAAAGCAGGTGGCCGAGCAGACGCTGGGCATGTCGGTCGTAAGCGAGGCGGCTAAGATCTATGTATCGAGCCTGCCGGAGCCGGGTGTGGCCGAATGAAGAAGCCCAGGCAGGAGACGGGCGGCGGCCCGAACAGCGTTCAGAAGCGGATGACGCTCGCGCTCGCGGTCATCGTGGCGCTCTTTTTCGGACTCTCCCTCCGTATCGGGCAGATTCAGATAATCGCCACGGATGTCTACGCGGCGCGCGCCGTGACGAACCAGACGAAGGACGAGATAATTCCCGCGCGGCGCGGCGAAATTCTGGACCGCAACGGGGAGGAGCTCGCGGTGAGCACGGTGAGCTACCGCGTCTATCTGCGCCTGCAGCGCTACGACACGGAGAAGTACTCCGACGAGGTCTGGGAGACCATGAAGGCAGACGCGGTGAGGGCGCTTGCCACGGCGCTCTCGCTGGACGCGGCAGCGCTTACGAAGCGGACGGAAACGGATGACTTCCGGATTCTGGTCGCCACGGACGTGAACCGGACCGCGGCGCAACTCTTAAAGGAAGAAATAGAGGACACGGAGCTCGTGAACATCATAGAGCTCGAGGACGATTCCACGCGCCAGTATCCCTTCGGGGCGCTTGCGGCGCACGTGCTGGGGAACGTGAACATGGACGGCGTGGGCTTAAACGGCATAGAGCTGCAGTACGACGATGTGCTGCAGGGCAGCAAGGGCCGCGTGATAGAGCGCACGGACAGCCAGGGCAACCCGCTCGCGAGCGAGGACGGCACGGTGTACAGCCAGGAGGACGGGCTGAACGTGGTGCTCACCATAGACAGCAACGTGCAGTTCTTCGTGGAGCAGATCGTGGAGGAAACCTACTATAGAGAAGAGCCGGAGTACGTGCAGGCCATAGTAATGGAAGCGAAAACGGGGGACATACTGGCCATGAGCCAGTATCCGGATTTCGACCCGAACGACGCGTACGCGACGCCCGTAGCCATAACGGGTGAAGCGCTCACGGCCTATACGGAAATGGACAGCACCGAGAAGGCGCAGTATCTCATGCAGAACGTCTGGCGCAATGGTATGGTGAGCAATCTATACGAGCCGGGCTCGGTGTTTAAGCTGCTCACGGCCAGCGCGGCGCTGGAGACGGGCGTGGCGGATCCAAGCTCGCAGGTGTTCTATTGCGATGGGGCGGAAGAAGTAGAAGACAAGTCAATAGAGTGTCATCTCTACCCGAACGGGCACGGGGTGGAGAGCCTCACGCAGGGGGTGGCCAACTCGTGTAATCCCGCCATGATTCAGGCGGCGCAGGCGGTGGGCTACGACCGCTACTATCAGTATCTGGAGCTGTTCGGCATGACCGAGCCCACGGGCATAGACCTGCCGGGCGAGGCGTCTCCGTGGGTCTACTCGGTAGACGAGGCGGGACCGGTGGAGGCGGCGACCATGGCGTTTGGCATGGGCATAAGCGTAACGCCCGTGGAAATAATCTCGGCGGTGGGCGCGCTCGCCAACGACGGCAAGCTCATGCAGCCGCGGCTCGTGAAGGGCTACGCCGACGAGAGCGGCAATATGGTGGAAGAGTTCGCGCCGGTCGTGCGCCGGCAGGTGGTCTCCTCGCAGACGGCGGCGGAGATGCTCGCAATCATGGAGTATCAGCCATACAGTTTTCTGGCGGGCACGGGCGACTTTGAATACATGGAGAAGTTCCCCTACCGGGTGGGCAGCAAGACGGCCACGGCGCCGCTGCTGGTGGACGGCGCGTACACTTTGCGCAACACCGGGTCGGTGGTATCCATCCTGCCGCTGGACGACCCGCAGTATGTGGTGCTCGTCATAGTGCGCGACCCGAAGAGCGAGAACTATGGAGAGGTGACAGCGGGACCCACGATGCGCGCCATCCTGGAACAGCTGATGAACTACTATAATATTCCGCCGCAGTATGAGACCGGGGCAGAAGCGGCGGCGCCGGCGGCAGTGGAGCCGGCGGCAGACGAGTATGAGACCGCCAAGGCACAGGAAGAAGAGGCGGCACTCCTCGTACCGGACGTGACGGGCATGCTCCTCACGGACGCGGCGGCCTTGCTGGGCAGCTACGGGCTTTACTACGCGACGGAGACGGACGACAGCGCAGAGCCGTTCACGGTCGCGAGCCAGTGGCCGGCAGGGGGCGCGGAGATTTCACCCGGGGGGACGGTTTTCTTGTACGCGGACCCGTAGTATAATAAGGCTTTGTGTGCGGGCGCGTGCCGGCGCGCGTGGAGTGTGATGATAGAGATTACGATTAGAGAACTTGTGAATGCCACGGGCGGCACGCTCGTGCGCGGCAGGGAAGGACAGACGCTTTGCGGCGTATCTTCGGACTCGCGGAGTCTGGGCGCGGAAGACGTCTTTTTCGCGCTTCCCGGGGAAAAGTTCGACGGACATGACTTTCTGGCGGCGGCTGCGTCCTCCTCCTGCGCAGCCGTCGTTGTTTCTTTGCCGGACCGCGTGCCGGAAGCCTATGCGGGCGCGGTGGTAAGCGTGCCGGACACGGTGCGCGCCTATCAGGACCTGGCGGCCTATGTGCGCGAGCGCGTGAACCCCTTCGTGGTGGCCGTTACGGGCAGCGTGGGCAAGACCTCGCTCAAGGACATGCTGGGGCAGGCGTTCGGTTCCCGCTTTCGGACGGTGGTCACGGAGAAGAACTTTAACAACCATTTGGGCCTGCCGTTGACAATTTTTCGCATGGACGCGCAGACGGAGGTTTTGGTCGCGGAGATGGGGATGGACATCCCCGGGGAGATTCTGCGACTCGTGGAAATCGCCCGGCCGGATGTGGGCCTCATCTCGAACATAGGGCTTTCGCACCGCGAGAACTTTTCCGACGACGAGGGAATCTTCCGCGCCAAGATGGAACTGGTTACGTACTTCGGTTCGGAGAATCTGCTGATCGTAAACGGGGACGACCCGAAGCTGGCGGGCGTGGCCTTCGGCTCCCCGCAGCCTTACCGGATCCTCACGGCGGGGACGGACGCGCGCTGCGACTATGTGGTGGAAGAGGCGTGCGCGCACGGGGACGGCACGGTGTCGTTCACGGTCACTCGCGGGCAGGAGCAGGCGGACTTCCGTGTGGAAGCGGCGGGGCTGTACAACGCCCTTTACGCGGCTATGACGGCGGCGGCCTGCGGGCAGAAAGACATCCCGCTTGCTGCCGTGGCGCAGGCGGTGCAAAAAGTGCAGCGCACGGCGCACAGGCTCGAGGTGATAAAGCACGGAAGTATTACCATCATTGACGACAGCTACAACGCGAGCCCGGACTCCATGCGGAGCGGCATAGAGGTGCTCATGGCGCTGGCAGGCGGGCGGAAGTTCGCGGTGCTGGCGGGCATGAACGAACTGGGACCGGCGTCCGCGGCGCTGCACGGACAGGTGGGACGCGAGGCGGTACTGGCAGGCGTGGACGGACTCATAGCAGTGGGGAGCGGGGCTGCAGAGCTGTATAACGGGGCCGTGGAAGAGGCGGCGGCGTGCGGGCGGGTGGCGTGCACGCTGACATACTGCGCGGATAACGCGGCGGCGGTGGAAACGATACTGGACGAATGGCAGGCGGGCGACGTCTACCTGCTGAAAGGCTCGAACTCGATGCGGATGTGGGAGATCGCGGACGGACTTATGGAGGCAGATTTCTCATGATGAAGCTGGGTTTGGAACTGATGGGGAAGGCCATGCTGCCCTTGCTGGCGGCCATGCTGGTGACCATGGCGGTCACGTGGCGGCTGATCCCTTACCTAAAAAAGATGCATTCTACGCAGACCATATTGGACGAGGCGCCCGAGGCGCACAAGAAGAAGAGCGGCACGCCGACCATGGGCGGGGTGGCCATACTGGCGGGCATCCTCGCGGGCTGCGTGTTTTCGCTGCTGACCATGGGATTCTCGGCGGGTTTCTCCGAGGCGTTCTCGCTGAACCTGCTGGTCATGCTGGTGGTGGTGTTCCTGTTCGGCATGGTCGGATTTTTAGACGACTACCGCAAGGTGAGCCGGAAGCAGAACCTGGGGCTCACGGCGCGGCAGAAGATGGCGTTTCAGCTCCTCGTCTCGCTGCTGCTGGCGCTGTACTACGTGTTTGTGGCGGACCTGGGGACGCGGATTCTCATCCCGTTCGTGTGGGCGCGCGTGGACATAGGGTATTTCATCATTCCGTATATCATGTTTATCGTGGTGGCCATGGTCAACGCGGTGAACCTGACGGACGGGCTGGACGGTCTGGCGGCTGGGGTTACGAGCGTGTTCTCGCTGTTCTTCCCTCTGATAACCATTCTGGCGCTGGCCAGTTTCCCGACGGACGCGGACGAGGTGGGGCTTATCCTGACGGGGTCGGTGGACGCCATGTTCTTCTTCTCCGTGGCGGGCGCGTGCCTGGGCTTTCTGTTCTTCAACCGGAACCCG
The DNA here is from genome assembly GCA_031272485.1 of Eubacteriales Family XIII. Incertae Sedis bacterium. Classification (GTDB taxonomy): domain Bacteria; phylum Bacillota; class Clostridia; order Peptostreptococcales; family Anaerovoracaceae; genus JAISTV01. Next base: position 50,774 of record JAISTV010000015.1, on the reverse strand, counting down.
GCGCGGATTTTCATGGGGGACACGGGGTCGCTGGCGCTGGGCGGCGGGCTGGCCGTGGGGGCCATCCTGGTGAAGATGGAGCTCTTCCTGCCGGTGTGCGGGCTGATTTTTGTCCTCGAAGCATTGAGTGATATAATACAGGTAGCGTATTTCAAGGCCACGAAAGGCAAGCGTTTCTTCAAAATGGCTCCCCTGCATCATCACTTCGAACTGACCGGCTGGCCGGAGCGGCGCGTTGTGTCGGTATTTACAGGGGTCACGCTGGTGCTGTGCGCGGCGTCGCTGGGCATCATGATGTGGAAGTACGCTTCGGTGGTAAACGGATAGTGTGAAAGGAGCGGCGGCGGGTGAGGCGCGGCCGGAATGACGGGTAAGATGCAGAAATCGAGTTTGCGGAAATATAAAGGAAAGAATGTACTCATTGTGGGGCTCGGCAAGTCCGGCACCGCCGCGTTTGACCTTATGGCGCTCTCGGGGGCGCACATAGCGGTCTACGACGCAAAGGACATAGAGTGGGAAGACCCCAAGTTCTTCAAGAAGATCAAGGAGGTCGGCGCGCGGGTGTTCTTTAACGGGGCGGCGGTGCCGGACGAGCCATGGGACTACATGGTTATGAGCCCGGGCGTTTCGCCGCAGCTTCCCCTCGTGCAGGCGGGGCTGGCGAAGGGGGCCAGGATGACGGGCGACCTGCAGCTGGCGTATGAGATTGCGCAGGGACCCTTCGTGGCGATAACCGGTACGAACGGCAAGACGACCACCACCACGCTCACGGGCGAAATGTACCGCAAGGCGGCCTTGGACAGCAAGGTCACGGGCAACATAGGCACGGCGGTCATCTCCTCGGTGCTGGACGCGCGGCCGGACTGCGTGTTTGTGACGGAGGTTTCCAGCTTCCAGTTGGAGACGTGCACGAGCTTTAGGCCGGACGTTTCGGCCATTTTGAATATCACGCCGGACCATCTGGACCGGCACGGGACGCTGGAAGAATACGCGAAGATGAAGGGCAAGGTGTTTGCCCGCCAGACGGAGGAGGACTACTTGGTCTACAACGCGGACGACGAGCTCACGGCCAAGGTGGCGGCCAAGGCCAAGGCGCGCAAGATGCCGTTTTCCAGGCTCACGGAGCTGAAACAGGGCGCGTTCGCCCGTGACGGGCGCATGATTATAAAGACACCCAAGGGCAAGGTGATAGACCTGGCGGGGGTGGACGAGCTGCTCATCCCCGGCGCGCACAACCTGGAGAACGCGCTGGCGGCTTCGGCCATAGCGTGGAGCGGCGGGGTGGACCCGGTGTATATCTCGCAGGCGCTCACTACGTTCAAGGGCGTGGCGCACCGGCTTGAGCCGGCGGGAACCATAGATGGCGTGCGCTTTGTCAACGACTCCAAGGGCACGAACCCGGAGGCCTCGCAGAAGGCCATAGACGCCACGGCGCCCAACATCCTGCTGATTGCGGGCGGCTACGACAAGCACTCGGACTTCCACGGGTTTATCCGCGGGTTCGGCGGGAAGGTCTCGCAGCTGATTCTGCTCGGCGCCACGGCGGCGCAGATCAAGCGCGAGGCGGAGGAAGAAGGTTTTACGAACATCTACATGGTGGAGGAAATGGGCGAGGCGGTGCGGCTCGGGTTCGAGCTCGCCGGGCCGGGCGACACGGTGCTCCTGTCGCCGGCGTGCGCCAGCTGGGGCATGTATACGTGTTTTGAGGAGCGCGGCGAACACTTCAAGAAGTGCGTCGCGGAACTGAAGGGAAAGAAAGGTTGAGACGGACCCGGGTATTCGGAGACTTCTGGCTGATTGCGGTGGTGCTGACGCTGCTCTTAATTGGCGTGGGCATGGTTTTTTCCGCGAGCTACTACACGGCGCTCACGAGCTCGCTCTATGGCAATGACCCGTATTACTTCCTCGTTCGTGCCGCAGCCTGGGCTGTGTTCGGGCTGGTGGCCATGGTGGTGCTCTCCCGTTTCAACTTCGAAAAATGGGCATGGTGTGCGCCGCTGTTCATGCTGTTTGCGGTGGCGCTCCTCGGGCTTCTCTTTACGCCGCTGGGCGAAATGCGCAACTACGCGGTGCGCTCCATGAAGCTCGGGCCGGTTTCCGTTATGCCGGGCGAGATAGCCAAGCTCGCGGCCATCTGGTTCGTGGCCTGGTACTACACGAAATACGAGAAGAAAACCAAGACGTTTCTGGTGGGCTACGTGCCGCCGCTGGCGCTTATGGGTGTCTGCTTCCTCCTTATTTATAAGCAGCCGAACCTGTCTACGGCGCTCATCCTCTGTGGGATTATGCTGGCCATGATGTTCATAGCGGGCACCCGCATCGTCTATAACGGCGCGGTGGTTGTGCTCCTCGGGGCGGCGGTCTTTTTCCTCATTGTCTCCAATCCGGAAAGCGAGCATGCGCACCGGCTCATAGGATATCTGGACCCGTGGTCGGACGCGCAGGGCGAGTTCTACCAGACGGTGCAGGCGCTGCTGGCGCTGGGCGCCGGCGGGGTTTTCGGCACGGGGCTGGGGGGCAGCGTTTCCAAGGCGCTGTACCTGCCGGAGTCGCAGACGGACTACATCTTCGCGATCATAGGCGAGGAGTTCGGGTTCGTGGGCTGCATCGTGCTGCTGCTGCTGTACCTGGTCCTGATCTGGCGGTGCACGCTGATCAGTTTGCACGCCACCTCGCGGCACCGGATGCTGGTGGGCTGCGGGATAACCATCATGGTGGCGCTGCAGGTGATACTGAACGTGGGGGTGGTCACCAACCTGGTGCCGCCTACGGGGGTTACGCTGCCGTTTATCAGTTACGGCGGGAATGCCATGCTGCTGTTTATGGGGAGCATGGGGATTATGCTGAACATCTCGCGCGACACGGCGCGGGCGGATTTGGCGGCGCTGCGGGCGTCGGGCGAGGACAATGTCATTGACTTCGCAGAGGAGCGGAAGATGCGCAAGAAGAAGAAAAGGGCGAACAGGAAGGCGGCGGATACCGCGGCCGAAGGAGCGGAGGCATAAATGCGCGTGTTACTCGCCGGCTCTGCCACGGGCGGACATCTGTACCCGGCCCTGGCCATAGCCGACAAGATAAAAAGGAAGAAACCGGAGTCGGAGATTCTGTTCGTGGGCGCCCGCCGGGAGGTGGGTACGGACATAATCAAGGGCAGCGGCTACGAGCTCCGGCTCATAGACATTCGCGGCATAGACCGGAAGAACCCCATAAAAAATGTGGCGGTCATGCGGGACCTCGCGCGGGCGGGGATGCAGATTCGCAAGATTCTGGCGGAGTTTCAGCCGGATGTTGTGGTGGGAACGGGCGGCTACGCCTGCGGGCCGGTCATTCGCGAGGCGAAGAAGAAGGGCATCCGCACGTTCCTGCACGAGCAGAACATAATCCCGGGGCTGGCGAACAAGCTGGCGGAGAAATATGCGGACCGGATTTTCGTGGCATTCGAGGAGAGCCGGGAACAGTTCAAGACCCCGTCCAAGGTGGTGGTCACGGGCAATCCCGTGCGCCGCGCGTTTCTCACGGCGGGGGTTATGCACTACCGCGAGAAGCTGGGGATAGACGAAAAGGACATGGCGCTGCTGATTTTCGGCGGCAGCCAGGGGGCGGACCGGGTCGCGGAAGTGGTGAGCGACATGCTCATCGGTTTGCGTGACCATAATGATTTTACGGTCTACTTTATCACGGGCAAGCGCCTGTACTACGATGTGCGGCAGAAGCTCACGGACGCGGGCGTTATGGAAAACGAGAAGATTCACCTCATGGAGTACACCGAGGTGATTCACGAGTATTTTTCGGCGGCGGATCTGATTATCTCCCGCGCCGGCGCGCTGACGGTCTCGGAGATAGCCGCCGTGGGCAAGCCGTCGATACTCATACCCTCCCCCAACGTGACGGGGAACCACCAGTTCTACAACGCCAAGACGCTGGCGGACCGGGGCGCGGCCATAATCATAGAGGAGGCGGGGCTCACGCCGCAGCTTCTCACGGATGAGGTCATGCGGCTTAAGGCGAACAAGGAAGCGCTCAACCGCATGGCGCAGGCGGCGGCGGAGGCCGGTCGGCCGGACGCGGTGGACGTTATCTACGAGCATATAGCGGCCGGCAGATGAGAAACAGTTGGCAGGAAGAAGAAGAGCGGAAGATTTACTTCGGCGACTGGATCGAAGGGGACGGGGATTTGCCCGGCGGCCAGTGGGCGGACGGCGAGGCCTCGAGCGAGGCGCGCAGCGACGCGGAGGACGGGGAGCCGGCAGACGGGGAAGGCGCGCCGGACCGGGTGCGCAAGCCGCGAAAGAAAAAGCACGTATTCCTCAAGACTGTTCTGGTCCTGCTCCTCCTGGGCGGACTGTACGTAATAGCCACCTCGCCGCTGTTTGAAGTGCGCGGCATAAAGGTGGAGGGCGCCAGCCATTTTTCGGAGGCGCAGATTATCGACCTGTCGGGGCTTGAGACGGGCGGGAACCTGTGGAAGGCCAAGCTGGGCGCGGCGGAAAAGACGCTCCTCACGCAGCCGTACATCAAGGCGGTGGAAATGCATCGCGACATCCCGCACCGGATCAACATAGTGGTCACGGAACGCAAGGAACTCTTTGCGCTCGCCTGTGAGTCGCGCTGGCTCATCCTCGACGACGAGGCCGTGCTGCTCGCCGAGGCGGATGTGGCGCCGGCATTGCCGCTGGTCGAGGGCATAGAGGTAAACTCCACGCAGGCGGGCGTGCTGCTGGACGTGGCGCAGAAGACGCTGCTCGAGGACACGCGGAATCTGCTGGCAGCGGCCGGGAAGGAGGGCGTGCCGATTACGCGCCTCGTGGTCAAGGACACCTCCGCGGAGGCCTACCTGAGCGAGAGTTTCAAGATTACCGGCTCCTTCGAGAACATAACGAAGAACATGAACGGCATAGCCAAGGTGATAAACGACCTGGCGGTGAAAGGCATCTATACGGGCCGGATACTGGTGAGCGCCACCACGTGCACCTACTCACCGGAGCTGTAGGTTGTGGCTTGCACAGCGGCCGGTAATTTGGGATAATACCACATATACGTTTTTGTCAAGATTCAAGGGTCCGCCGTTTGGGGCGGTAAGCGGGTGCCGGCGCCTGCTGTGCGCGTCAAGTGCGCAGGGCAGATGTTCCGCGTAAGTGCAGTGGCGTGGCCTGCTGCATGCAGCAGATAAGCAGGGGAAACCCTGTGAAGACGGGAGAAGAGGAAAATGAAATCAATTAAAACAAAGAGAATGGTCTACGCGGGCATCCTGCTCGTGGTTGTGGCGGTCGACATTTTCGTCAAATGGCTGTGGGGGGAGTTCATAGACGCGCAGATCCCCACCGTCGGCTCGTACGCCGGTGCGTACCTGCTGAGCGGGAAGCTCGGTCTTTACATGGGCGGGCATGTGCCGTTTATTCTGGAGATGCTGTTCCTGCTGTCGTTTGCCGTCGTGGGCTTCCTGCCCGTATCCAAGAAAGCAGGCTTTTCGCCCATAGCGCTCATCCTGCTTCTGCCGGCCTTTGTGTGCATAGTAAACCTCATCGGCTACATCATGGGGCTTGTGGACGGCTACTATTACACCGGCTTTGAGTCGAGCTATTTCTACCTGCCGACCTTCCTGAGTTTCCTGCTGAATGTCATCGCGTGCCTTGTGGCCGTCTATCTGATTCTCGCGGTCATCATCACGATTATCAGCGCCGGCAAGGGCAGCACCACCGGCATGAGCATGGGCTTCGTGACCATCATTCTGTTCTACGCGGTCGCGAGCTTCCTGTACACGGTGTTCTTCTTCATCATGGACCTCGTGGACGGCTACGGTTTCGACTGGTACTCCTTCGCCTGGCTCATTTCCGACTTCCTGACGATTATCACCGCGTGGATTGTGGGCGAGCAGGTTCGCCTGCTCAACAAGGGCACCAAGCTCACCGCCAAGACCGCGGAAGGCGCGCCTGCCGGGCCCACATACCCGACCGCGAGCACGCCCATCCCGCCGTATACCCCGTCCTTCCCGACGGGTGCGCCGCAGTCCCAGACCGTAATCCCGCCCGGATACGTTCCCCCCGGAGCGCCCGTGGCAGCGCCCATAGCCGTCACCCCGGCATTTGCGCCCGTGGACAATGCGGCTGACGCCGCGCCTGCAGAGGCGGTCAGCACGCTGGCCTTTACGCCGGTAGATACGCCTGTGACGCCGGCAGAGCCGGCAGCGGAAACGCCGGCTGCGTCCGTAAGCTGGGGATTCGAGGAGGCGGTCCAGTCTGCCGCGCCTGCTGCGGAAGAAGCGTCCGCGGACATTACTTCCGGCATAAATGAGACGGTAGAGACGGCTGCGGCGGAAGCGACGCCGGCGTTTTGCACGAATTGCGGGTCGCCGCTGGTGCCGGGTGCCGGGTTCTGCACGAGTTGCGGCAATAAAGTCGGGTAAGCGAAAGTCCGCGTGCGTTTGTGGATTTTATGTAAAGATTTAGAGAAGCGCGAAAAAAGTATATATAATATGTACGTCGCTATGATATAATCTACGGGTAAATCGATTACCTGCTTGGCCGGGTAGATTGGGAGGAACTAGGGAATGCTAACATTTGAACAAGCCGACAACAAAGCTGCAAAGATTATTGTTGTCGGGATAGGCGGCGCCGGTGGGAACGCTATAAATCGCATGATTGACGCGGATCTGGTGGGCGTACAGTATGTGGCGGTTAACACGGATGCGCAGGACCTCGCGGCTTCTAAGGCGGAACAGCGCATACAGATAGGTGACAAGGTCACGGGCGGCTTGGGTGCAGGCGGTAACCCGGAAAAGGGACAACTTTCGGCGGAAGAGAATATTCAAGAGATTGAGGCCGCCATTAAAGAAGCGGACATGGTGTTCATTACGGCGGGCATGGGGGGCGGTACCGGTACCGGCGCGGCGCCCATCATCGCGAAGCTCTCGCGGGATCTGGGTATCCTGACGGTGGGCATAGTGACCAAGCCGTTCAGTTTCGAGGGCAAGAAGCGGCGCGACAACGCCGAGCTCGGCATAGGGTATCTGAAGAAGTTCGTGGACTCCATCGTGGTGGTTCCGAACGACAAACTCCTTCTTATTGCGAATAAAGACACGACCATGGACCAGGCGCTGGCCATGGGCAACGAGGTGCTCAAGCAGGGCGTGCAGGCGGTGACGGATATCATCCAGAAGCCGGGCCTGATTAACCGCGACTTTGCGGACGTGCGCGCCGTCATGGGAAACCGCGGCACCGCGCACATAGGCATAGGCATAGGGTCGGGCGACGACTGCGTGGCCCAGGCTGTGAAGGGCGCCATAGAAAGCCCGCTGCTCGAGACGTCCATCTCGGGCGCCAGAGCGGTTCTTCTGAATATTACCGGTGGTTCCGGGCTGACGCTGCTGAATGTGTCGTCTGCCGGTGACCAGATAGAGCAGGCGGCGGACCGCGACGCACTCGTGGTGTTCGGCGCCAGCATAACCGAGGAGCTCGGCGACACCATGGTGGTTACGGTCATAGCCACCGGGTTCGAAGAGAGCGCCATGCCGGGCATGCAGCCGCCGGTGGGCACGAATGTAGCGCCGCAGCCGGTGGTGCCGGTAGCGCCCGCACCCGTGGCGCCCGCGCCGGTCGCACAGCCGGTGCAGCAGCCGCCCGCGCGCGAGTTTGAAGAATTCACCGTAACGGATGTCATAGACGACTTCGGGTTTGAGCCGGCGGGCGATCCGTTCCAGGAATCCATGCTCGCGGAAGACGAATTTGAATCCGGCGGGAGCGATTTTACGGTGCCCGACTTTTTGAAAAGAGAATAGCGCCGGGCCGCCAGAATAAAGAGAAAAGAAATTTCAAGAGGCGGCGCCTTCGGGATGCCGCCTTTTCTAATGAAGGAGGACCGTGGACTACATTACCTCGGCGAGCAATCCGCAGCTTAAGCGGGCTATGAAATTAAAGACACGCAAGGGCCGCGAGCAGGCGGGGGCGTTTCTGGCGGAAGGCGGCAAGCTGATAGGCGAGGCGCTGGATGCGGGGCTCACGGTGCGCGAGGTGTTCGCCCGCAGCGAAGAGGCACTGGCCGCGGCAGGCGTGGCGGACGGCCCTCGGGGATACATTCTCCCGGAGCAGCTGTTTTCCAGGCTGGCGGAGACGGTGCATTCGCAGGGCGTGGTGGCCGTGGTGGACATGCCGCAGCAGGCGGCGCTTCCCACGGGAAGCGTGGTGGTCCTGGACCGGCTGCAGGACCCCGGTAACGTGGGCACGATACTGCGGTCCGCGTACGCGGCGGGGCTTGCCGGCGCTGTCATTGTCAAGGGCACGGCAGACCCGTACTCGGACAAGGTGGTCCGCGCGGCAGCGGGCGCGCTCTTCCGGCTTCCGCTTACTTTCGCGGAGGACGGGCAGGCGGCGCTGGAGCTGCTTACGGCGGCGGGCATACGGCCCGTGGCGGCGGTCATGGACGGCGGCGTGGTTTACACGCAGGCAGACCTAACGGGAAATGTGGCGCTCCTCGTGGGAAACGAGGGCGGCGGCATTTCGGAGGCGCTGCTTACCGGCGCCGCGGAAAAAGTTACGATTCCGATGCAGGCGGGCAGCGAGTCGCTGAACGCAGCTGTGGCCGCGTCGGTTCTTATGTTTGAGAAGAGGAGGCAAGACATTGGCTAAACCGCAGGAAATACTGGCTGAGGCCGGGGCGCTCATAGAGAAGGCGCAGGGCGAGCAGGAGTTAGAGGCGCTGAGAATCCGCTACCTCGGCAAGAAGGGGGAGCTTACCGCGATTCTTAGGTCCATGGGACAGCTCTCGCCGGAGGAGCGCAAGACGCTGGGGCAGGAGGCGAACGCGGTGCGCGCGCAGATCGAGCAGCTGCTCGAGGAACGCAAAGGCAGCGCGCAGGCGGCGGCACGGGCGCAGCAGTTCGAGAAGGAGCGCATAGACGTTACGGAACCCGGGCGCGAGATCAAGGCCGGCGTGACGCACCCCATCACGCAGACCTTCGACGAGATCTGCCGCATCTTTATGTCCATGGGATACAGCATAACCGAGGGCCCGGAAGTGGAGACGGTGTTCAACAACTTCGACGCGCTGAACGCGGCGCCCACACACCCCTCGCGCGACCTGACGGACACCTTCTACATAACGGAAGACACCCTGCTGCGCACGCAGACCTCGCCGGTGCAGGTGCGGACGCTGCAGGCGAGCAAGCCGCCCATCAAGGTCATTTCGCCGGGGCGGGTGTTTCGGCCGGACACGCCGGACGCCACGCATTCGCCGGTGTTCCATCAGGTGGAGGGCCTGCTCGTGGATGAGGGCGTGACCATGGCGGACCTCAAGGGCACGCTGGAGACGTGGGCCAAGCTCATGTTCGGCTCACAAACGCAGACCAACTTCCGTCCGCACTTCTTCCCGTTCACGGAGCCGAGCGCGGAGATGGACGTTTCGTGCTTCCTCTGCGGCGGCACGGACCCCGGCTGCCGGGTGTGTCGCGGCGGCGGATGGATTGAGATTCTGGGCTGCGGGATGGTGCATCCGAACGTGCTCAAGGTGGGCGGCCTCGACACGGAGCGCTACACGGGATTTGCCTTCGGGCTGGGCGTGGAGCGCATAGCCATGCTCAAGCACGGCATAGACGACATCCGCCTGTTCTACGAAAACGACATGCGGTTCATCCGCCAGTTCGCATAACCTCAGGCGCACGAGAGCAAGGAGTAAAAGAAGATGAAAGTTCCTATCAGCTGGTTAAAAGAATATGTGGATATCACGGTGCCAATGGATGTGTTCGCGGACGGGATGATCCTGTCGGGCTCTAATATCGAGACCGTAGAGACGTTCGGGCAGGACATATCCGGCGTGGTCGTCGGGCGGGTGCTGGACGTAAAGCCGCATGAGGATTCGGACCACCTCGTAATCTGCTCGGTCGATGTGGGCGCGGCGGCGCCGCTGCAAATCGTGACGGGCGCGCCGAACGTGACGGCGGGCTGCGTGGTGCCGGTGGCGCTGGACGGCAGCAAGCTGCCGGGCGGCATAAAGATTAAGAAGGGCAAGCTGCGCGGCGTGGAGAGCGAGGGCATGCTCTGTTCGGCGGGCGAGCTGGGTTTCGACGACAAGGTCGTGCCCATGCTTCACAAGGACGGGATATGGCTTTTGCCGGACGAGTTTACGCTCGGCGAGGATCTGGTTAAGGCGCTGGGGCTGGACGAGACGGTCATAGACTTTGAGATTACGCCCAACCGGCCGGACTGCCTTTCCATAATCGGCATGGCGCGCGAGGCGGCGGCTACGTTTGGCGGCACGCTGCGCTATCCGGACACGGCGTGCAAGAAGGAAGACGCGGCGGACGCGGCGGCGGCGCACATAGAGGTCATTATCAACAAGCCCGAGCTGTGCAACCGCTATACGGCGCGCGTGGCCAAGGACATTAAGATAGAAGAAAGTCCGTGGTGGATGCAGCGCCGGCTCATGTTTGCCGGCATGCGCCCCATAAACAATATCGTAGACATAACGAACTACGTCATGCTCGAGTACGGGCACCCCATCCACGCGTTCGACATCCGCACCATAGCGGGCGCCAAGATTGTGGTGGATACGGCGGCGGAAGGTGAGAAGTTCACCACGCTTGACGGGCAGGAGCGCACCATGAGCGCGGATATGCTGCTCATCAAGGACGCGGAGAAGGGCTCGGCGGTGGCCGGCATTATGGGCGGCCTGCTTTCGGAAATCGAGAGCGACACGCCTATGATCCTCGTGGAGGCGGCCAACTTTAACGCGGACAGCATTCGCAAGACCAGCAAGAAGCTCGGGATTCGCAGCGAGGCTTCCGTGCGGTTCGAGAAGGGCGTGTCCGCGGACCTCTGCGGTGAGGCGGCCGACCGCGTGTGCGCGCTGGTGGAGCTTACGGGCGCGGGCACGGTGCTTTCCGGCGTGGTGGATAACTACCCTGTCAAGGCGAAGAGCTTGACAATTCCCGTGCGCCCGTCGCGCATGAACGCGTACCTGGGAACGGACCTTTCCGCGGCGGAGCAGGTGAAGATTCTGCAGAGCCTGGAGATGAAAGTGGAAGAGGGCGCGGACGGCGTGCTTAACGTTACGCCGCCGCACGTGCGCCTCGACCTCACGGAAGAGGTGGACTTTACGGAGGAGATCGCGCGGATTTACGGGTACGGCAAGCTGGCCACCACCCTGCACCCGGACAGCGAGCCTTCCGAAATGCCGCATTCGTGGTATCTGCGCGGGGTTATCCGGCAGATTCTTACGGGCGCGGGCCTCTCGGAGATTCAGACTTACAGCTTCGTCTCGCCTTCGGGGGTGGACCAGATTAAGTTGCCGGCGGACTCGCCGCTGCGCGCTTTTATCCGGATCATAAATCCGCTCGGCGAGGAGAACAGCGTCATGCGCACCACGCTTCTGCCGGGCATGCTCACGGTGCTCGCCGGCAACGCAAACAAGTTCAACGCGGAAGCGGCGGCATTCGAGATAGGAAACACGTTCCGCAGGCCCGCGGAAGGCGCGCTCTCCGACGAGCGGCTCCTGCTCACGCTGGGTTGCTACGGCGAGGGCTGGGACTTCTTCGCGCTGAAGGGCGTCATAGCGCTCCTGCTTGCGCGGCTGGGGATTTCCGGCGCGGAGTATACGGCCGTATCGGACGCGGATACCTACCACCCCGGCCGGTGTGCGGCGCTGTCCGTAGCGGGCAGGGATGGCGGACGCAAGGACATTGGCCTCTTCGGAGAAATACACCCGGATGTGGCGGATACGTTCGGACTGGACACGCGCGTGGTGGCGGCGGAGCTGGCGCTGGAGACGCTCATAGCCGAGGCGGACCTTGCGCGCGACTACACGCATCTGGACAAGTACCCGGCGGTCACACGCGACATTTCGCTGCTGGCGGACGAGGCGGTCACGGTGGGGACCATAGAGAAAATCGTGACGGAAGGCGGCGGGGCGCTGCTGGAGAGCGTGAAGCTCTTCGACGTGTACCGCGGCAAGCAGATTCCGGAGGGCAAGAAGAGCCTGGCGTTCTCGCTGGTTTACCGGGCACCGGACCGGACGCTTACGGACGAGGAAGTGGCCTCGGTGCACGAGAAAATCGTGGCGCGGCTTGCGGCGGATACCGGCGCGGCGCTGCGTGAAATGTGATAGAATAGTTTCCGTAAAGCGATAGGGAGTCGTTAAAGGAGAACAGCACTATGAGCGACGCTACCAAGGTCACAGTGAAAATCTATAACAAGGAATACGTGATAGCCGGCGAAAAGCCGCGCGAGTATATTGAGAAGCTCGCCGCGTATGTGGACCAGGTCATGCAGACCATCGGCAGAAGCGCGATAGGCGGTGCGGCGAGCGAAGTGGCTACGCTGGCCTGCCTGAACATTGCCGACGAATACCACGTGTTCATGGACGAGCACGAGGACAGCGGCAAGGAAAAGATCAAGATGCAGAAGGAGATCGCGCACTACACACAGCTGTGGGAGGACGCCAAGAAGAACTTCCTGCAGTACAAGGACGAGACGTCCGCGGCGCTCGCGCAGAAGGACAAGCTGCAGCAGAAGCTGAACGAGAAATCCATAGAGAACGACAACCTGCTCAAGGCGACTGTGACCAAGGATGAGAAGATTGCGGACCTCGAGGGCAAGCTCGTGCAACTCGCGCAGAAGCTCAAGACGCGCGAGGAGAGTGCGGCTATTTCCGACGAGCAGGGACGGCATCTGGAAGACGCCTACAAGGAGCTCGAGGGGAACTTCTTCGAACTGCAGATGGAGAACATCCAGCTGAAGGGTGAGCTGGATCGGATCCGGAAGCAGGAGGGTTAGCCGCGCGCCGTGGCGGTAAGACCGGACGTCCTGGAATACGGCAAGATTCTGCAGATGCTGGCGGCGCACACGCAGGGCGCGCTGGCGGCGGCAGAGGCGCTGGGCCTTGCGCCCGTGCGCGAGGGGCTGCTCATGCGGGAGCGGCTCGCGGAAACGTCCGAGGCGGCGGCGGTCATTCTTCGGAAGGGCGGCGTAGGGCTCGGCGAATACGGAGATATAAGAAAGGCGCTGTCCTTTGCGGAAAAGGGCGGCGCTTTAACCATGAAGGAGCTTCTCGATGTCGCGAAGCACCTTTTTATTTGCAGCCGCGCCAGGCGGTTCCTCACGTCCGACGTGCCGGAGATTCCGCATATCCGCGACGTGGTGAGCGTGCTCACGCCGGACGACGCGCTGGCCAAGCGCATCTCGGACTGCATCCTCAGCGAGACGGAAATGGCGGACGCGGCGAGCCCGGAGCTTAAGCGCATCCGGCGCAGCATAGCGCAGGCCAACGAGCAGATTCGCGAGCGTCTGAACAAGATTATCACGGGGCGCGCGTACGCGGATGTGCTGCAGGACGCGCTGGTCACGCTGCGCGACGGGCGCTACTGCATACCCGTCAAGGCGGAGTATCGCGCGCGGGTGCCGGGCATTGTGCATGACCAGAGCAAGGGCGGCGCGACCGTCTTTATTGAGCCGCAGGCGGTGGTGGACGCCAACAATAAGCTCCGCGAGCTCATGATGGAGGAGACCAAAGAGGTGCAGCGCATCCTCGCGGAGCTGTCCGCGGACGTAGGCGCTTCGGCGCACGGGATGAGACTGAACCAGGACCTTCTCGTCACCTTGGATGTCATCTTCGCCAAGGGACAGCTAAGCGTGGACATGGACGCGGTCTGCCCGGTGGTGGGGGCGGACGCGCAGCGGCTTTCTATAAACGGCGGCAGGCACCCGCTCATAGATAAGGAGAAGGTGGTTCCCATAAGCCTCACGCTGGGCGAGGGCTTCCGGGTGCTGGTCATCACCGGGCCCAACACGGGCGGCAAGACGGTTACGCTCAAGACGGTGGGGCTGTTCGTGCTCATGGCGCAGGCGGGGCTGCACCTGCCGGCGGTGGGTGCGGAGATTCCCGCGGGGATTCGCGTCTGCGCGGACATAGGCGACGAGCAGAGCATAGAGCAGAGCCTCTCCACGTTCTCCGCGCACATGAAGAACCTCGTGGGGATTCTGGGCGAGGCGGACGCGGACGCGCTGGTGCTGCTGGATGAGCTGGGCGCGGGGACGGACCCCACGGAAGGCGCGGCGCTGGCTATCTCCATCTTGGAGGCGCTTAAAGCACGCGGGAGCCTCGTGCTTTCCACGACCCACTATACGGAACTGAAGAAATACGCGCTGGACGCGGAAGGGGTAAGAAACGCGTCCATGGAGTTCGACGTGGAGACGCTTTCGCCCACGTACCGGCTTATCGTGGGTACGCCAGGGCGCTCCAACGCGTTTGAGATTTCGCGCAAGCTCGGGTTGGACGAGAAGATTATCGCCCGCGCGCGGGAGCGCATGGACGAGGGTTCGCTCGCGTTCGAAAACGTGATCGGCCGCGTGGAGGAGGATCGGCTTACCGCCGAGCGGGATCGGCAGGAAGCGGCCGCGCTACTCGCGGACGTGCAGGCGCGGGAGGCGGCGTTCGAGAAGAAGCGCGCCCGGTTTGAGGAGAGCCGCGAGCGGGTCCTGGAGAAGGCGCGTGAGACAGCGGCGGAGAAGATAGAAGACGCCGAGGACTACGCGCAGATTGTGCGCGCGGAACTCAAGGCCTTGCTGGACGACGCGAAAGAGCTCGCCGAGCGTGCCGGCGGCGGCGCGTCGGATGCGCAGTCGGCGCGGGGCGACTACTACCGCCGCCTCGACGAAAACAAGAAGCTGCTCGGCGCACTCAAGGAGGACTTCTCCCGCGAGGAGAAGGGCGCCGGTAAGGCGGCCGCGCGCGGGGCGGCGCTTTCCGCGAAGAACATCAAGGTGGGTCAGCGCGTGCGCCTCAAGGGTTCGGATGAACAGGGTGAGGTGCTCACCCTTCCCAACGACAAGAAGGAAGTGCAGATTCTCCTCGGGAGCCTCAAGCTGTGGACCCCGCTGAAGAACCTCGAGGCGGTAGGGGACGGTGGCACACCAAAGAAGCAGGTAGGCGCCCGTACGGCCGTCAGCCGCGGCGCGGCGCCGGGAAGCAGCAGCCGGCTACAGAAAAGGAAAGAGATAGCCGCCAGCATCAATGTCATTGGCGAGGATCTGGAGACCGCCCGGGTGCTGGTCGAAAAATACCTGGACGACGCCCTTCTGGCAGGCCTGACCGAGGCCAGCATAGTGCACGGCCGCGGCGCCGGTATCCTGAGAGACGGCCTGCGCAAGATGCTCCGCGCAAACAAGAACATAAAAACCTACCGCCCCGGCGGCCCCGGAGAAGGCGGCGACGGCGTAACGGTAGTAACCTTCCGGACGTAACGCCGCGCGAGGGAGGGGTTGCATTTTGATATCTATTGATGTAATATACTATCAAAGGATATCAAAATGGTAGTATACACGGAAAGGAGATCTGCGCAGCTATGGCAACGGTACAACTTGCAACTCGTATTGAACAAGAACAGCTGAATCAGTTTCGAAACATAGCTAAGGCTATAGGAACAACGCCTGCGGATGCCTTGCGTATGTTCGTAGCCGCTTTTGTCGCGCAAGGCGGTTTTCCTTATCTGCCGAGAGTTCAGAGTGTAGAAGCATTTGAAAGTGAGGAAGACGCCACTGAATTTGCCAGCAGAATGTCTAAGAGGATAATAAATGAAACGCGGTGAAATCTGGACACTTCACTAAGTCAAACGGACTGCAAAAAGACAGCTTTGTTATGACTGAAAAGCTTCTTACTGTATACAGCAGAGAATTGGGCAAACGTGTAGGAACGTTAACCCGCAAACAAATGCACGCAGTATCCCTTGCGCTTTCGCAGGTTCTGGGTATCCGTAAAGAAGACTTCGACGAATAGTTCTCGTTCCCCACTAAGCTTTTGTGATAAAATAAAAGGTACGATTTTCCGCCTTGCTTGGCGGTGGTTTGCTTGTTTGTAGGAGTGGTGAGGAATTGATTGACTTTCAGGCGGAGATAGCGGGGGTTGTTGCGGGGCTTCCGGCCATAGAGGAGGCCGGGCTTTCGGCGGCGGACGTGTTGGATTTGATAGAGGTACCGGCGGACAGCGCGAAGGGGGACTATGCCTTTCCGTGCTTCCGGCTGGCTAAGGCGCTCCGGAAGGCGCCGCCCGCCATCGCGGCGGACCTGGTGCAGCAGCTTGGGCAGAAGGCGCCTGTGGGCGTTTCCCGCATCCAGGCGGAGGGGCCGTATCTGAACTTCTTCCTGGACCGGGCGCTCGTGGCCCGGGACGTGGTGGGCGCGGTGCTGGAAGCGGGCGCGGCCTACGGAAGCGCGACGGTGGCGGAACGCCGGCCGGTAATCGTAGAGTTCTCCAGCCCCAACATTGCCAAGCCGTTTCACATAGGCCACATCCGCAGCACGGTCATAGGCAATTCCATCGAGAAGATTTATCGCTTCCTGGGTTACGACACGATTCGCATAAACCATCTGGGCGACTACGGGACGCAGTTCGGCAAGATGATCGTGGCATACCGGAAGTGGGGCAGCGAGGAGGCGGTGAACGCCGCGCCCATAGAGAGCCTCATTTCCTACTATAAGAAGTTCCACGAGGAGGCGGATAGCGACCCGGCGCTCGAGGACGAGGCGCGCGAGGTGTTCGCGGCTCTGGAGCGCGGCAGCGAGGAAGAGCTTAAGCTCTGGCAGTGGTTCCGCGAGGAGAGCCTCAAGGAGTTCGGGCGGGTCTACGACATGCTGGGCATAACGTTTGACTCGTACAACGGCGAGAGCTTCTACTCGGACAAGATGGAGCGCGTCACGGACGAGCTTGCGGAAAAGGGCCTGCTGGAGGAGTCGGATGGTGCGCAGATTGTGCGGCTGGACGCGTATAACATGCCGCCGGCCATGATTCGCAAGAGCGACGGCTCGACGCTGTACATAACGCGCGACATAGCGGCGGCCATCTACCGCAAGGAGACGTACGATTTCGCGAAGAACATCTACGTGGTGGCCTCGCAGCAGAACCTGCATTTCTCGCAGTGGTTCACGGTGCTGCGCCTCATGGGCTACGAGTGGGCGGCCGACTGCGTGCACATACCCTTCGGCCTCGTGAGCCTGGAGGACGGCGTTATGAAGTCGCGCCTCGGCAACGTGGTCTTTCTCGAGGACGTGCTCACCCGCGCGGTGGAGCGCACGAAGGAGATTATCATAGAGAAGAACGTGAACACGGACGACATAGAGGAGACGGCGCGGCAGGTAGGCATAGGCGCGGTCATCTTCAACGAGCTGGCCAACAACCGCATAAAGGACTACGTGTTCCGCTGGGAGAAGGTGCTGAACTTTGACGGCGAGACCGGCCCCTACGTCCAGTACAGCCACGCGCGGGCGGCAAGTGTTCTGCGCAAGGCGGGCGCGGAGGCGGACACGGTGGCCGCGGACGGGGTGAATGGCGAATGCCTTTCGAGCGACCGCGCGTACCCGCTCGTCAAGCTGCTGGGGTCTTTTCCGGCGGCAATTAAAGAGGCGGGCGAGAAATATGAGCCGTCTATCCTGACGCGGCATATTATAGACGTGGCGCAGGCGTTTAACCGCTTCTACCACGATGAGCAGATTCTCGTGGAGGACGCGGCGGAGCGCCGGGCCAGGATTGCGCTGGTGGCGGCCGCGCGGCAGGTCATAGCAACGGGTCTGGGCCTGCTGGGGGTGGAGGCGCCGGACCGCATGTAAACGGTAAATAAATTATGGTAAAGGAACATTTATGAGATACGAAGGAAACATTTTCAGACCGCCGAGCGAGGCGTACAGCTTAATCGTCCAGGTAACCATAGGGTGCGCGCACAATGACTGCACGTTTTGCAGCATGTTCAAGGACAAGCAGTTCCGGGTGCGGAAGATAGACGAGGTGCTGGAGGACCTGGAGGGCGCCCGGCATATGTACCGGCGCATAGACCGCGTGTTTCTGGCGGACGGCGACGCGCTCGTCTTAAAGGACGCGGACCTGATCCGGATTCTGCAGCGCATCCGCTACCTCTTCCCGGAATGTCAGCGCGTGGGCATATACGGCTCGCCGCAGGACGTGCTCCGCAAGGGCGTGGACTCGCTTAAGCGGCTCAAGGACGAGGGCCTGGGCATAGTCTACATAGGGGCGGAGTCCGGCTCGGACAAGGTGCTCACGGATGTGAAGAAGGGCGCTACGGCCGCGCAGATTACCGAGGCCATTCAGATAATAGAGGCGGCGGGCATACCGGCTTCGGTCACGTTCATCTCGGGCCTGGCCGGCACGGACGGTTGGGAGGACCACGCCATAAAGACCGGGGAGCTCATCTCGGCGGCGCAGCCTTCCTACGTGGGGCTTCTCACCCTCATGATAGACCCGGCTGCCCCCATCTACGAAGAGATAGAGCAGGGACGTTTTACATTGCTGCCGCCCCTTACCGTGGTGGAGGAAACCCTGCTGATGATCGAGAATATAAATGTGGAGAAGCGGTGCGTGTTCCGCAGCAACCACGCGTCGAACTACCTGTCGCTGCGCGGGAATCTGCCGGAGGACAAGGAGAAGATGCTGGCGGCGCTGCGCGAGGTGCGCGGCCACAAGGAGCTGTTGAAGAACGAGTACTTCCGGGCGCTGTAGGGCGCCGTCCAAGGGAAGCGGGTGTGACATGACATGGCGAACGAAAAAGACACTTATCTGAAGAAAGACCTGGAGGTGCGGGAAATCGCGCTGGGGAGGCCTGCCGCGGAATGGGAGCTGGCGGCACGGCCGAACCGCATTTCCCCCTGGCTGCTCTCGCGCATGGACGAGTTCCTCTTCGACGAGTTCTCGGACGAGTATCTGGCCACGGCCAAGCTTGAGGAGCTCATGAAGGGCATCCCCGTGCCGCTGCGCCAGGAGGATACGCTGGCGTTCGGCAGCGAGAAGGGCCTGGACATTCGCGTAATCTGCGAGAACATGGCCAAGATTATAGGCATAGACCCGGCGTTTCCGCACGCGGAGGCGTACATGGCGTTCATAACGCAGTTCCTCGGAAAGAAGGCCTATGAGCTGTTTACCAAGGCGGCGGGGCTGGAGGCGGACGGCGGCGACCCGCTGAGCGCCTGCATCCACTACCGCGCGGCGCTCACCATGAAGCCGGACGACCGCGACAGCATCTACGGCTATGCGCGCATATGCCGCGCGCTGTACAACGCGAGCACGGACGAGAAGTTCGTGGGCACGTTCAAGGCGGAGTCGCTGGCGTACTTCGAGCTGCTCACAGAGCTGTACCCGCAGTTTGCGGACGGCTGGTACTACCTCGGCTACATATACCTGAACATGGGCATGTACACCAAGGCCCACCTCGCCTGGACCCGCTTCATGCTGCGCAGCAACAAGTCCGCGGAGAAGAAGGAAGTGGCGCAGCGCATGGAGCAGCTCACGGTGCCCATGGAGATAGAGCGTGGCTACAACGCGGTGCTCGCCGAGCGCTGGTTCGAGGGCCTGGCCATACTCCTGCCGTACACGGAGAGCGTGTATAAGGACTGGTGGCCGCTGTGGTACTACATAGGCCTGGCGCGCCTCGGCACCGGCCGCTACGACGAGGCCAAGGAAAACTTTATACGTGTATTGCGCCTGAACGGCACGCAGCGGGACGCCATGAAAGAGCTGATTAAGCTGTATGAGGAAGAGGGCGACGAGGAGATGTCAAGGAAATACATTGACAAGCTGAAACTATTGGACAAAACGGAGGAGGATTAAAGAATGGGTGAGAAACTGTTGTTAACCGGCGATGAGGCGGTCGCGCGCGGAGCGTGGGAGGCCGGCCTCGAGTTCGCGTCTGCCTATCCGGGCACACCGAGCACGGAGATTCTGGAGAACCTGGCCTTGTATAAGCCGGATGTCTACGCGGAGTGGGCGCCCAACGAGAAGGTGGCGCTGGAGTCTGCCATAGGCGCTTCTCTGGCGGGCGTGCGTGCGCTGGCGGCCATGAAACATGTAGGCGTCAATGTGGCGGCTGACCCGCTCTTTACGTTTTCCTATACAGGCGTGACGGGCGGGATGGTTCTCGTCTCCGCCGATGATCCGGGCCTGCACAGTTCGCAGAACGAACAGGACAACCGCAACTACGCGCAGGCGGCCAAGGTCCTCATGCTCGAGCCGGCGGACAGCGCGGAATGCCTCGCCTTTACCAAGCTGGCTTTCGGCCTCTCCGAGCGCTTTGATACGCCCGTGCTTCTGCGCATGACCACGCGCGTGTGCCACAGCAAGAGCCTCGTGGAAACGGGCGAGCGCGTCACGGTACCCGCCGTGCCCTATGAAAAGAAGATACAGAAGTACGTCATGACGCCCGCCAACGCGCGCGTGCGCCGGGCGTTCCTCGTGGACCGCTATAAGGACGAGCTTGCTTTCGCGGAGAAGGAAGCCCTCGAAGCGGGCATAAACCGCATCGAGTGGGGCACGCCCGCGGAAGGCAGCGAGCGCGTGGGCGTGGTATCCGCCGGCGTAGCCTACCAGTACGCAAAAGAAGTTTTTGGCGAGGAGGCCTCCTACCTCAAGCTGGGCATAACCTGGCCCATGCCCGTGGAGACGGTGCGCGACTTCGCGAGTAAAGTCGATAAGCTTTACGTGGTGGAAGAAGTGGACCCCTACATGGAGGACAGGATTAAAGCCGCCGGCATAGATTGCATAGGCAAGGCCGTAATCCCCGAGTGGGACGAGCTCAACACGGACATAGTCCGCAAGTCCGTCACGGGCGAGGCCGCCGCTACGCTCACGAGCGAGCTTGCTCCGGTTCCGCGGCCGCCCGCTCTGTGCGCCGGCTGTCCGCACCGCGGCCTGTTCTACGCGCTCAGCAAGCGCAAGGACATAATCATCACGGGCGACATAGGCTGCTACACCCTGGGCTCCGCGCCGCCGCTTTCCGCCATGCACACCACGTTCTGCATGGGCGGCAGCATAAGCACGGGCCACGGCGCGTCCAAGGCGCTGGCCAAGTCCGGCTCGGACCTGAAGATTGTGGCGGTCATAGGCGACTCGACCTTCTTCCATACCGGCGTGAACAGCCTGATGAACGTCACGTACAACAGCAGTAAAATTGTTGCCGTCATATTAGACAACCGGATTACCGCCATGACCGGCCAGCAGGAGAACCCGGGCACGGGCTACACGCTGCAGGGCGACGTGGCGCCGGAGATAGACATACCCAAGCTGGTGGAGGCCATAGGCATTAAGAAGGAGAACATCTGGACGGTGAACCCGCTCAAGCTCGACGAGACGAACGCGGCCATAGACGCGGCGCTCGCGGCGGACGGCCCGGCGGTGGTGGTTACCAAGTGGCCCTGCGTGCTCAAGAAGCTCACCGGCGAGGACGTGGACCGCTACAAGGCGCTCGGAACGAAATGCTACGTGGATCAGGAGCTTTGCAAGAACTGCAAGATCTGCACGAAGACCGGCTGCGTGGCCATATATAACAGCGACCACGTGGAGATAAACGAAGAGATGTGTACGGGGTGCACGCTGTGCGCGCAGACCTGCCCGTTCGATGCCATAAAGGAGAGGTAAGATGAGTAACACGAAAGCGATTTTATTGGTCGGCGTGGGCGGACAGGGCACCATCCTCGCGAGCAAGATTCTGTCCGAGGGCCTGGTGGCCGCGGGCTACGATGTGAAGATGTCGGAGATTCACGGCATGTCGCAGCGCGGCGGAAACGTGAGCACGCAGATCCGTTACGGAGACAAGGTTTACTCGCCCATAGTGGGCAAGGGGGAGGCGGACGTAATCGTCAGCTTCGAGGTCATGGAGGCGCTGCGCTGGGTCGAGTTCCTCAAGCCCGGCGGCGGCTACATAATCAACGACAACGAGATTCCCTCGGTGCCCATCCTCATGGGCGCGGCCAAGTATCCAGAGGGCATTCTCGCGGACCTTTCCGCCAAGGCGCGCACGCGCATCATAGACGCGAACGCCATAGCCGAGAAGCTCGGAAACAAGCAGACGCAGAACATAGTCCTCCTGGGCGCCGCCATCCGCGCGCTGTCCGAGGCGGGCGACACGGCCCTGGCCGGCATAGACTGGGACGGCATCATAGCGAAGAACGTCAAGGAAAAGTTTGTGGATGTCAATAAAAAAGCTTTACAGGAGGGCATGGCGGCCAATTAAACCCGCCGCGCCTACGCATAGCGAATAAAGACGCAACAAGGCGCCGCGCGCTTCCCGCATGCGGCGCTTAGTAATAGTAGGTGTAAGTCGGGGTAATGTTTACGATGGTGGTGCCCGCCACGTCCGTGAGGCTGCGGGTGAGGGTCTCCACGTTGGGATTGTCCGTGTAGACAAACTGGAAGCGGTCCTCGGTGAGCTCCGTGTTGATTACGGCCAGCTCTATGTGGGTTACGCACTGCTCGGTCAGGCTGTCGACCGTGAGCTCAAAGGCGCTGCGCCCGTCCACGTACAGCCCCGCCCGGCGGTAGAACGCGAAGTCCGTCTCCGTGGCGGACGGCCAGTATCCTTCCGCCCACTCGTGGTTGCTGCGCATGACCTCGTCCGTCTGCCCGAAATAGTAGTGGCTCGCGAGGCCTTCCGGCGAACCGAGGGGATCGTCGAAGGTGGCGTCCACGTGCATCCACGTACCGTCTATGTTTATTATGTTCCACGCGTGGCCCACCCACTGGTTGTTCTCGCGGTCCATGGCGTTGCCCACCACGATGTCCGTCTGCACGTCCGTGGCGCACAGCAGGATGAGCTGCAGCGCCTCGCTGTATCCCTGGCACATGGTCACGCGGTCTATGAGCGCGCCCGCCGCGCTGTTCAGCGGCGAGTCGCTCGGCAGGTCCTCGCCGTAGCTGACGTTCTTCACCAGCCAGTCGTGCGCGGCCAGCACCTGGTCAAACTCCGAGCTTATGTCCTGCCCGCTGTAGATTTCCGTAATGGCCTCCTTGAGCGCCGCCAGCAGCTCGGTGGCCTGCGTCTGCTCCGCGGGCATGGGGTACTCCGGGTCCAGGTACGCCTGGTACGCGTAGTAGTTCACGGACTGCTCGAGCTCTATGCGCACCTTCATTTTCGCGCCGCTCTTCTCGTCCTCGTCGTATGTCGAGAGGATGGAGTAGCGCGCGGCTTTCCCCCAAAACGGGCTCATGTAGGTGCCAATGGCGCTGATTTCCTCCTCTGTGACGGCCACGAACAGTGTGATTTCTTCTTTTCCGTCTTGAAGGCCTTCGTTTACGGCATCCACGACGGCGTTCATATCCTTGAGGGTGTTTTCCTTTGTGGGGCCCTCGCCTATGAGCTTTTCGGAGATATTTTGTATGGACTTACAGCCCGCAAGCCCCGACATGGCGAGACACAGGACCAAAAAAAACACAAGCGCGGCGACACGTCCGCTCAATAAAACCCTGTTTTCGACTCTACTTCCCTTCATACATAATAGGATAACCAACTTGATGAAAAAGGGCAAGCGGGGTAAAATATTTCATATGGGAGCGACACAGGAAAACCCGATTGGCAGCATTGACCAACATGTCCTCGATGCCTCCCAATCGGATGAAAAAACGAACGACCTGATCAAGGACAACCTGGCCTACATTTTAAGTCGCGTGAATCGATACGCGCCCGGCGCGTCCGCGGATGCCCGGGAGAATATGTTCTCTGTCGCCCAGCTTGCTTTTTATGAGGCGATAAGGACGTATCGTGTGGGGAAAGGCCACTTCTATCCATTCGCGGATCTGGTCATCAAGCGCCGTATTATCGACGAGCTCAGACGGAACGGGAAAGACTTCGAAGCGACTGTAAGCCTCGATGAGGAGAACGAGGATTTCGACGAGGCCGCCCCCATTCGCAGCGCGTCCTTAAAGCAGCACGAACAGCAGTCCCGCAGCGAGATGCTCGCCTACGAGATTGAGGACTTTAGCGCGCAGTTGGATAAGTACGGCATAAGTTTTGAAATGCTGGTGAAGAACTCGCCCAAGCACGC
Organism: Eubacteriales Family XIII. Incertae Sedis bacterium; assembly: GCA_031272485.1. Lineage (GTDB taxonomy): Bacteria > Bacillota > Clostridia > Peptostreptococcales > Anaerovoracaceae > JAISTV01. The sequence goes on along the minus strand of JAISTV010000015.1, from coordinate 26,976 downwards.
GGCCCTGCGGCAGGACTATGCGCGGATTATAGATATGGCGCGCGGCGACGCGGAAATCCTGGAGACCATTTTCAAGAAAAAATACTACCCGGTGGGAAAAATAGCGGAGCGAACGAAAATACCCCGAAAAAAGGTCGAGCGCTCGCGAATTTATGTTATATCCATGTTGATTATCGTGCGGGGAGATTTTCAATATTTATCGGAATATGTTCCGAGGATGAGGAACGGTTAAAGGAATGAACGGGATTGTACTTAAAACGGAAAAAAACAAGTCGATTGTCCTGACGCAGGATGGGGTTTACTGCCGCATTCCGCGCAAGGATTTTCATATGGTCGGCAGTACTGTCCGGGTGGGTCCGTCGGGGGGGATGGCCACCCGGCCAGGCAGCCGGTCTTTCAGGCGCAATGTCGTGCAGGCATTCGCTGCCGCCGCCGCGTGCTTTGTGGTCCTGTTGGGCTCCATACAGGTGGCCGGCGCCTGGGATCGCGACGCGTATTCGCTGTATGTAGATATCAATCCGAGTCTGCGGTTTTCCGTGAACGGCATAAATCAAGTCGTGGGGGTGGCCCCGCTGAACGAAGAGGGCATAGCGCTCATCGAGGAGGCGGATTTATCGGGGGATGTGCAGACCGTTGCTACGAGCATCATAGAGACGGCCGAGGCACAAGGCTACGATTTGGATGACAGTATAACTTTTACGGTCGTTACGGAGGATCCGGACACACTGGCCTACATTCAGGAGGTCGCCGGCTCCAAGCTTCTGGGAGATAAGGGAGTAGAAGTGCAGGTTCTTATCTGCACCCCGGAAGAAGAGACAGAAGCGCTGCTACTGGGGATAACGCCGCGCAAGTACAAACTGGCACAGCGTGTGGCGCGGGAGACCAGCGGTCTCACGTTTGAGGAGGCGCTCAAGCTCAACACCGGGCACCTCTCCGCGCTGGACCAGGGAGAAGTCTCCATGGAGGATCCCGTAATCATCGTATAACGGCCTTTTGGGATAGGAGTTGGAAAGGAAAGGGCCTCGCACCGCGTCGCGAGGTCTTTTCGTATGTGCCCGACGCGCGCGTTCGCGTAATGCCGACCGTCATTGCCGGACTCGTTCCGGCAATCCAGTACTATTCGCTGTGATTTCCAGCAAAAAGTAATACGCAAGTTATTGCAATTTTCCGATAAATCGATAGAATGTTAGGGTATATAAATTCAGCTGAGTTATGAGACAAGCGAGGAGATTATGACCGGGGAAAAACGTGGGGAGATTCGGAAATCGAACAAGCTGGACCGCATCAGCTATGAGCTCAGAGGGCCCATAGCCGATAAGGCGTCCAAAATGGCGCGGGAGGGCATAAAGATTCTCGCGCTGAACACGGGCAATCCCCCGGCGTTCGGCTTCCGCGCACCGCAGGCGATTATAGACGCCATGACGAGCAGCATGCTGAGCGCCGAGGCGTACTCGGATTCGCGCGGCATTCCCGGGGCCATAGAGGCCATCCGCAAATACGAAGAGAGCAAGGGCATACCGAACCTCGCCTACGAGGACATCTACACCGGAAACGGCGTTTCCGAGATGATCAGCGTGGCGGTGCAGGCCCTCATAGAAGACGGCGACGAGATTCTCATCCCCATGCCGGACTATCCGCTGTGGACTTCCGTCTCGCGTCTTTCCGGCGCCAAGGTGGTGCACTACGTGTGCGACGAGCAGGCGGAGTGGAACCCGGACCTGGACGACATAAAGAAGAAGGTCGGCCCGCGCACCAAGGCCATAGTCATCATAAACCCGAACAATCCCACGGGCGCCAACTACTCCAAACAGGTGCTCTTGGATATCCTCGAGGTGGCGCGCGAAAACAACCTCCTCGTTTTTTCCGACGAAATCTACGACCGCTTGGTCATGGACGACCTGCCGCATTACTCCGCGGCGGCGCTCGCGCCGGACCTGCCGGTCATCACGTTTAACGGCCTGTCCAAGAGCCACATGATCCCGGGCTTCCGCTGCGGGTGGATGTGCCTCTCCGGCGACAAGTCCTCTGCGAAGAGCTACATAGAAGGCGTGCATATGCTGGCCTCCATGCGCCTTTGCGCCAATGTGCCTGCGCAGTCGGTCATAGAAGCGGGCCTCGCCGACCCGTATAACTGTAAGCAGTATACGGTGCCGGGCGGCCGCATCTACGAACAGAGAGAAGCCATCTGCAAGGCCATAGATGAGATCCCCGGGCTTTCCGTGGTGCGCCCCAAGGCGGCGTTCTACATGTTCCCGAAAATCGACGCGGAGAAGTTCCATATAACCAGCGACGAAAAATTCGTGCTGGACTTCCTCAACGAGCACCACGTGCTGCTCACGCAGGGTAAGGGCTTCAACTGGCCCACGCCGGACCACTTCCGCATAGTGTACCTGCCGGAAGCGGCCGAGCTTACCGCCATGGGGCAGCATCTGAAATCCTTCCTCGCGACCTACAGCCAGGAGGATTAGCCCTCCCGGGCCAATACTTGACAAAAAACCGAAGATATCGTATTCTGCCGTATATAAGTGGGAGCTCTTTTAACCTGAAGTGAATTGTGGGCATTTTAGTTTTTGCTTCAGGCTACGTGGAACAAATTAATAGTGTAGTGTCGGGGAAAGGCCAGGTGTTAAACATGGTGGGTTCTATTCAACGTGCGCGTATGCCGCAAAAAATCGGCATATACCTCATTGTATGCTTACTCAGTATCATGCTTATTGTGCCAACGGGGATTCTGGCGGAGGATGAAACTTCGTCGGAGGCTGCACTGTCAAGTGAAATACTTGACGGCGATCAAGTGGTTACTTCGGATGCCATAGCGCTTACGGAGGATGAAATTGCAGAGCTGGATGCTATAGCTGCACCGGGAGAGGCAGCTACTTCGGATTCGGCTGTTGACGAGGATTCTACAGCTTTAGACGTAGTGGTGACAGACGTAGATGTGGTGGAGGCGCCGGCGGAAGAGCCGGAGCCGGAGCCCGTGCCTGCCGTCGTTACGCCGGAAGGCTTTACGGTCACTAAGGAATATGCCATAGGCGTGGCCACGGACGACTCGTTCGCCAACGCTACGTATTTGGACGCCGTGAACTCGGGCGTGTACTTGAACGGTAAGTACAGTGCGACGCTTCTGTTTGACAGCTATCTGCGCTTCGCGGATGTCCAGCTGCCTGCAGACGCGTTTATCGTTTCGGCCGAGCTGAAGTTCACCATGCGGGACGCAGCACCGCGCGCAGGGAACCTGACCGTATACCGCGAGACCAGCAACCTGGGCGCGCTGCGTGCCCCGGTCGCCACCTACTACAACCCGCGCACCTGGAGCACGGAGGCTGTCACCTTTGACACGCCCGTCCTCTCCGCGGGCTCTGCCTACACCACGCCGGACATCTCGGCGCTCGTACGTGACCAGCTTGCAAACAGCCCGGGCAAGACGGACTACGTCTTCAAGATTGTGGGCAACACCCCGGACAATCCGTTCGTGGTCCGCTCCATGAACTACAGCGCCACCTACGCGCCCAAGCTGTCCATTACGTACATAACCTCTACCGGCGAATACAACGCGACGGTAGGCGGCTCCTACAACGACTCTGAGGAGTACGGCGTAAACAAGGCCATCGCCATAGAAGACAGCATGCAGATAGGCGGCTACTACTCCCGGACGCTCACCGACCCCTACAAGGAGATCGCGGCGTTCCGGTTTGAGAACGTGAATCTGCCTGCCAACGCCACCATTGACGACGCCTACATAGAGTTTACGACCTACGCGGACGGCCCGGCGGGCGCGGTGTCCAACATCCGCATCCGCACCGAGCTCGGATATCCGGCGCAGTACAAGACCACGGCCGGCGACATATCCGCCAGAAACTACGGACGCAAGTACGTAGACTGGACGGCGGAGAGTTTCCGCACGTCGCGCGCCACGGTGCGCACGCCCAACCTGCAGTCCATAATAGACGAAAACCGTCTGGCGGGCTGGCAGAGCGGCGGGTCCCTCGCCTTCATGCTGGACGGCAACAATTTCATTGGCTCCGTCTATGCCGGCGGGACGGCCTATGCCGCCAGGTTGGTGATTAAGTATCATTACGGCGGCGGCCCGGTGGACAACGGGGTCTGGGATACGAGCATCCGCAAGGAATATCGCATAACGGATTACCGCGATGACTCCGAGGAGTATGCGGCGTCCCACGTGATAGCCATAAACGACAGCATGCAGATAGGCGGCTACTATTCCGCCAGTAACGCAGAAGCGTATTGGGAGATAGCCGCGTTCCGCTTCCAGAATGTATACATTCCCGAGAACGCGACCATAACCAACGCCTACATAGAGTTTACGACCTATGCGGACGGCCCGGTGGGCGCCATGTCGAACATCCTCATCCGCTCCGAGGTACCCGGCGCCGGCAAGCAGGCGGCGCAGTACACAACCAAGGCCTACGACATTAGCAACCGCAACTATTCCAAGAGTTCGGTGCTCTGGCAGGCGCAGTCCTTCCGCACCTCGCTCTCCAAGGTCCAGACGCCTAACCTGGCGGACGTCATAGACGAGGCCCGCTTCTACGGCTGGCAGTCCGGCGACCCGCTCGCCTTCATGCTTGACGGCGACGCGTTCATAGGCAGCGTCTACTACGGCGGGACGAGCTATTCGCCCAAGCTCATCATAGAGTACGAGCTGGAGGGCGGCGGGATTTACCGAAATATTATTACCGACGCGAACCAGATCTCGAACGTATACATTAACGAGCTGTCCACCTCCGGCACCAAGAGCAACGAAGAAGACTGGGTGGAGATTTACAACGCGAACAGCTCCTTTGTCCTTCTGGGCGATACCATTCGCCTGTGGCGCGATACGAACACCAAGGGCGATACGTTCAACTTCAGCGGGCTGCTCCTGGCGCCCAACAGCTACACGGTTCTGACCGCGGACGGCAATACCGCTGCCGGAAAGGATCACCTGAGCTTCGACTTCAAGAAGTCGGCGGAGGTCTTCCTCACGCAGCAGGCAAGCGCCTCTTCCTCTACGGTGGTGCGCGTTATAGACAGCTTTAAGTACTCCGAGACGCCCTATAACCAGACGGCGGCCAGAAAGCCGGACGCCTCGGCGGATATTTACACTATGGAATCGGAGAGCTACGGCTATACGAACAACAACGCGCCCATCCTGCTGGATATTTCCTTCAGCCATTCGCGCGGCGTGTATGCCACCGGCTTCCCGCTGACCATGACCGGCCCGCAGGGCGCCAGCATCCGCTATACGCTGGACGGTTCCACGCCTACGGCCACGAACGGCTTGACCTACACGAATGCCATACCCATTACCACCACCTGCGTGGTGCGGGCGGTAGCCGTAACGGCGGACGGCACGAGCGTGACCACGGCCAATACCTACGTGCTGCAGAACAACTTAGTGAATGAGGTCAAGGATACCGCGCACATGGCGTGGATCAATAAGGACACCATAATCAACAGCCAACAGTATGCTGCCGCGCTTGCGGATCTGCCCATTCTCTCCGTTTCGAGTGACGTAAAGGAAATCTCGCATGTGGTAGGCTCCGACTATGTTCAGGGCTACTTCGAGTACATTCCGGTAGGCGGAACGGGCACGGATCAGACCTTCTACAGCCCTGTGGGCGTCAAGCGTTTCGGCCAGGAAAGCATAAGGCAGTGGAACTCCGGGATAGCCATCCGCTTCAAGAAGGACTACGGCGCCGGCAAGGCCAAGTACGAGTTCTTCGAGTCCCTCCCGGGCGAGCCGTGGGCGCTCACCGGCGAGTACAAGAAGCTCGAGCTGCACGAAGGCCAGGACGGCCCCTCGCGGGATGTCTACCGGCTGGGTTACCTGCGCTACGATGAGACGGCAGTGCGCCGCCTGGCGGCTCTCTCCGGCATATTCGACTCCCACGTCCAGTACGTGCACTACTTCTATAACGGCAAGTACATGGGCATAAAGACCATGCGCGAGGACTTCGGCCCGCAGACGTTTGAGCCGTACACCGGCATAGACAGCGACGAGTTTACCAAGGTCACCTTCCAGGATTCTGCTTCCTTTGCAACGGGCATCGTGGAGGCGGGCGACGGCGATGCGGCGGTTTGGAAAACCATAAAGGCCACCGTTACGGCCAAGGACTTCCAGGCGTTCAAGCAGTATGTGGACGTGGATAGCCTCATCCGCAACCAGATTCTCTTCATGTTCATAGACACGGAGAACGAGATGAACGGCGTGGTTCAGAACTCCGTGGGCTCCGGCGGCATGAAGATGATGTTTAACATCAATGACTCGGATGGCGCCTTCTTTAACGCAGGGTACACCGATAAGGCCGGGCACAGCCTGTCCGGCGGCGGCGGCACCTACCGTTACAAGTGGGTAAGCAATGCGGTGTCCAGAAGAGGGCCGGCCGGCATGTTCGGGGCCTTCTCCGGTGACAGTACTACCTTGGCCACCGCGGGCAACCTCGAGTTCAAGACGCTCGTAAAAGACCGCGTGCTCGAAATGATCGGGCCGGCCGGCGGCGACTGGCGCGGCGCGACGGGCGCACCGCTCTCCGTGGACAGTGTCACCAAGGTTCTCTCCGAGGAGCAGGCCAGGCTTGCTGTGAGCTACCGTCTCGATGCGGCCTTCCAGAGCGTGCGGCCCACCATAGTAACCGAGTGGGAAGCCAAGAATAAGCAGGTGCTGGCACAGGTACCGGACCGCGTACAGTACAGCCTCGAGATGTGGCTCAAGTACGGCATGGCCCATACGCTGAGCGCACCGGTGGTGGTACCCAAGGACGGCGGCACGACGCTGGTTAACCCGAACGCGGGCACGGTGATTTACTACACGCTGGACGGCACGGATCCGCTCGGCGCGAACGGCGCCATACCCGGACAGGCGGGCGCGAACCCGGCGGCCAAGGTGTATAATGGCGAGACCATCCCGGCCGGAAGCACCATAACGGCCAGAGCGTTCAAGACCAACAACTGGGGCCCGCTGACCATCGTGTAGGGAATTAACTAATAAAGGGGTTGCCGGACATACCCGGCAACCCCTTTTGCCTTTCAGGAATAGTATTTATACTGGAGAATAAAAGTCATATATTTCGAAAATTTCACTTGACAAGCGCTTAACAAGCGGTCATAATTGACGTATGTAAGTATATAGCTCTTTGCTGTCAGTGTATCTTCAAATCAAGTGGGGAGATAACGAGAGGCAGACGTGGGAAAGGTTATATAATTTCTATCATGGTGGTTCGGGGATATAGGAGCCGCCAGAAAAGATAGACGTGGGAGAATCTATCACTTCTTTCTACCACTAAAAGCGCCGGGGCAGCCGGTGGCGACACAGAATCGGTAGACGTAGCACAACCTATTTTTTATTTTTCTATCACGGCATGCCGGGCTGTGGCCCTGCTTTTGGCGTGATGGACGTGGTATGTTGGAGGCGATCCGGCATCGGTACAACAGAGAGAGAACTATTACAGTAAGAACGGCATTGCAAAGGCGGTTACGCCTCGTTGCATAGTTTTTCGCGTTTAGTCATCTGTTACGCCACGCAGGGGTCCCCCAAAGTGCAATTATTTGCGAAACGTTATATCGGGGAAATGTGGAGTATTAAAAATGAACAGACTGGAAATGAAGGGGAAGTTTTCACTGCTCGGAAAGGCCGTCGCGCTTTTCTTAACCCTTGCTATTACGATGACCATGGTGGTCCCGTATAGCATCTTCGGCGATGACCCATCGACCGAAGGCGGCGAGCAGGCAGCGTCTGAAGAAGGCGTAACTCCGGCGGAGGGCGAAGAAGCCCCACCGGTAGAAGCGCCGGCGGTACATACCGTCACATTTGTCCTTCCCGAGGGGGTTACCCTCGAGGGCGGTGCGACCACATGGACCGTACAGGTGGAGGACTACAGCACCGTCCCGGTGGAGCAAATTCCACAGATTGTGGCGCCGGAAGGCTACACCTTCAAGGGATGGAGCCTGGAGGCGGATAATCCGGATGCGGTCTTCTACGGCGCGAGCGCGGTTCCGCTCTTTCCGGTCACAGCGGATATAACCTACTACGGCGGCCTCATAGAGGGCACCGCAGAAGAGGAAGAGGTAAACATAACACCTCTTTCTGTCGTGGTTATAGCGCCGGGAATTGTTACGGTCGACAACTGGGATGACCTGCGGCAGGCCATGGCCGATACCTCGGTCAATGAGATTCGCTTCACGCAGAATATCACCCGCACGAGCAGCACGGCCTCTTCGAACGACCTTCCCGAAATCTCCCGCAGCCTGACCATTAACGGCATGGGCTATACCCTCGATTTCAGACCCGGCGGCGCGAATACGACCGTAAACCGCCCGGGTATTCTTATTAAGAACAGTGCTTCCGGCACACTTACCGTACAGAACATGACCGTCGTTCGCTCGAACGGCGGCGATGACGCGTTTGTTGAGGCAGGCGACATAACCTACGACAGCCAGTCCGCTTCCGCGGGTCCGAACTGGACCGTGAACTTTATCAACGTCCAGTCCGGCACCGGTACACTTGCACCTTCCGCCGGTCTCATACTGGCGCCGGCCGCGAAAGTCCAGATCATGGGTACGGTCAGCTGGGACAGCTCCACAGTCACCGGCACGACCAACGATACGGCCATAAACGCAAACCAGATCTTCTTCCCGGGCACCGCGCCCGACGGAACGCCCACCGTGGCACATATTAAGAGCATCCGCCGCACCATCCAGTCGGCCGTAGCCGCCAAGAGAAACATCATTCAGGTAACGGACGGCGCCAAGGTCTATCTGGAAGGCACCGGCACGGCAAACACGCAGGTCGTGTGGATGCAACCGGGCACGAGCTCAGGCTCCACGGCCGAGTTCATCGTTTCGGGCGAGGGCACCATCCTCGACATCCGCGGTCAGGGCCAGGGAACCGGCGATGACGGCGGTACAACCACCCTGCTTGCGAACGCAGGCGGATTCAACATCACAGGCGGCGCCAAAGTCAACATCGTGTCCGCTCACGAAAACACCGGTATGCCTGCCATGATCCAGCAGATCGACGGCGGTAATTTCCTCGTGGACGGCGTGGGCACCGAGCTGAACGTAGAATCCTACGGCGCGAACAACAACCACGGCGCAACCATCCGTATCCGCCTCGTGGGCAACCAGACCTTTACCGTTTCCAACCAGGCGAAACTGAACGTCATTAAATACGGACGCACAAACAGCTACAGCCCGGCGGCCCTCCGCTTCGGTTCCGGCGCGAACAACTCGTTCTACGTAAGCAGCGGCGGCGTGGTAACCATCCGCAACTACGGTAACGCAACGGTAGCCACCAGCTCCACCGAAGAGAGAAACGGCGGCGTGGAATTTGACGCAAACAACTTCACGTTTGACGTGAGCGGCTATCGCTCCGCCATCCAGATCATAGCCGATAAGGGCGCCGCGGTTTCCGGCGGCAGCCGCACCGGCGGTAAGATTGTCGTAGGGCAGGGCGCTGTGTTCCTGGCAGACGGCAACATAAACAGTAGCACGGAAGGTATCTTCTCCGCGGGCAACAACTTCAGCTTCTCCGCGGATCGTCCGCTTTACTACGACTTCACGAACTACCACCCGGGCGGCGGCCGTGTATTTGAGATTGCCGGATCCAATAACACGTTCACGTCCAACTTCTCCGACCTCGCGGTCTGGGGCAACGGTCAGAACGGCAAGCCCTACAATCCGGTCAGCGGTAACCCGTACCTGAGCTGGTCCAACATAACCTACTCGCTCTCCGGCACGAACTTTTCGAACCTGACAAATTCCAGCGATTCGACGTTCAACACCGGCACTTCGAGCTTCGGCCCGAACGGCATGCAGCCCTACACCCGTATTTCCGGCAACAACGCACCGCCGGAAATCCAGGATCTCCTTGATGTAACCAACGCGGATAAGTACGTCCGCGCCACCGGTATCGTGGCAGAAGGTCTGAACTTCGCCGGCCGTCCGCTGTGGACGGGTGAAGTCTACGGCCGCATGCTCCACACGTTTGCCAACGGCACCACGGAAGAAGTGCACGCTGTCTCCATAAACCCGGACAACGTCTGGGAGAAGGAGACGGGCACGCCCATAGCCGGCGTCCTGCGCTACAGCAAGGGCTCCTTCCTCACGCCGGGCGACAAGTACAAGGTAACCTCCGCATGGCGCGGCGCCTCGGATGACCCGACCGCCAACACGAACCATATGGCCAGTGCTTCCGACATAACCACGGAAGAGGTGACGGTCATAGACGTAACCCCGCCGAATCCGGCGACCATTACAGACCCGCTCTCCACGTACTTCGTGGGCCGTTCGACGCCCATAACCGGTACCTATCCGGCCAACGAAGCGTACAACTCGGAAGAAGCGGTCAAGGTCTACGCGGTGCTTGTACCGAACGGCCAGACGCCGGGCACGCAGGCGCCCATCTCCGATGGCAGCGGCGTGGTCTACGGAACGCTCACGCCCAACGGCAGCGGCGGTGGTACGTTCAGCTACACCGTGCCTTCCAGCGTCACCCTTAACAAGGGAGACCGCATCTACATAGTCCTGGAGGACAGCAACGGGAACAAGAACCCGCTTGTCGCCACGAACTATCACGACGCCACCTTCGCGGCCGCGCCCTATGTGACCGTGTCCGAAGGCGCACACGATTTCGATAAGTTCATCATAGACGCGAACGGCAACGCAACCAAGAAGATTGTTATCTCCGACGTAAAGCAGGACATCACTTTCCGCATCCAGGCAACGTTCCCGGCGGATATGTCTTACATCACGACGGTCACGGCCATCGACGATCTGGGGCAGGGCCTGAAGCTCAAGGATAACGCACTGAGCAATGTTACCGTTAGAGTAGCGGGCGGCACAACACCTGCGCCCGACAGCATCACGTATGTGGACAAGAAAGTAATCGTAACGTGGACCACACCTGCCAAAGTCGCTCAGTTGGCGAACAAGCAAATTACCATAGATGTAGTTGCGAATCTTGACCTTACCTCCCCACTGGGCGCCTCTGTAAGCAACCACGCGGAACTGTATCTGAACAATGAGAAGGATGAGGTTCCAACCGATCCCGAAGTCGAGGTCATGGGTAAGATTTCCGGTGTGCTGTTCAACGATGACGACAAGAACGGCGAGAAGAACGGCTCCGAAGGCGCTTCCGGACTCTCCGGTCTGACCGTAGAACTGTACGATTCTTCGAACACCAAGGTGGCCACCACGACCTCCGCGGTGGACGGCAGTTACGCGTTCACGGGCCTGACCCCGGGTGCGTACACCGTCAAGGCGCCGGCCGTATCGAACAAGGGCTACACGAAGAAGATTCCGGCAAGCGATCGTACTGCCGGCAAAGTCTATAACGATGCCGGCAACACCGGCTATACGGATTCCGTAACCATAGACCGTGATCAGGTCGGTCTGGAACTGGAGAAGGTCCTCAACGCCGGTTACACCAGTCCCACCATGCCCGACCCGAACGATCCGGATGCCTTCAAGAAGGACCTCGTCAAGGTAGGTAGTAAGAGCACGAACGGACCCATCACGGATTCCACCGCGGTGCTCACCTATGATATTGACTTCAAGGTCCCGTCCAATACGGCCGGCTACAACAGCCTGGTAATCCTCGACATCATGGATCCGGGTCTGGAACTGGCCACGACCAACGTGGACGAGAACGTCACCATAACGGCCAAGAAGGGTCTCTCGACCATTACGGTTACCGGCACGGCCACGTACTACGATGGCACGGGTGCGGACGCCGGCAAGAAGATAGTCTCCTACAAGCTGGCGGACAATACCGACTTCACCGCGCTTGAGGGCGCCACGCTGACTTTGACGGTCAAAGCCAAGATCGTCAAGGTGAATAACGCCTGGCCCACCAAGGTCGTGAACACCGGTCGCCTGATAGTGAACAATGACACGAGCGATCCGCCCACCGCGGGCCCGAACGAAGAGTCGAACACCGGCCGCATCTACGGTACGGCGTTCGTGGACGCGGACTATGACGGCGTCTACGACACGGGCGAAGTGCCCATCTCCGGGCTCGCCGTCCAACTGCTCGACGCTTCCGGCAATGCCACGGGCTCTGCGGTTAATACCGCGGTAGACGGCTCCTACTACTTCGATGTGCCGGCCGGCACGTACGGGGTCAAGTTCGCCGTGCCTTCCGGAACCATGGGTCGCACCACGAAGCCTTACAACGGCAAGATAACGGGCATTACGATAACCCTGGGCACCGAGGCCGAACAGACGAAACAGGTGGACTCCGGCTACAACAACCCGAAGGACGATGTCATTGACGAACTCGAGGGTTCGTTCAACAAGAAGGTAAAAGACCCGACATCGGGCAACTATGTCTCCACGCGTACGGTGAGCAACTTCGATGAGGTGCTCGAGTACAAGATTGCGTTTAACATCCCGTCGAACCTCTCCGGGTTCTACAAGATAGAAATCCGCGATCTCATGGATGCCGGTCTGGCGCTCATGGAGAATCCCACGGAAGGCTGGAACGTAAAGGTCTATGCCGGCACGACGGAGATTCCGCTGACGGCGGCGCAGAAGGTACAGAGCGGAACGTCCGCAACCTTCACCTTTGACGCCGATGCCATAGAGCAGTACCTCGCCGATCTCCCGCAGGGGACGGAAGTGTACATGATTGTCAAGGCCAAGCTCGTCAAGCAGGGTACGGCATGGCCCACCAAGGCTGTGAACCGCGGCCGTCTGCTGGTCAACGCGAATCCGGATTACAACACGCCGGACGTAACGCTGACCGTAGCGGGTCTGGGCCCGGTGATTACCTTCACCGAGGCGCCGCTCATGGTTACGCAGACTGCCACCTCGCAGATTATGACGCAGGCAGAGCTCAAGGCCAAGATGACGGTCATAGACGACGTGGACGGTGACCTGCTCGCGCAAACCACGGCTACCGTGGCGGGCGGTGCGAGCATAGACAAGCTAAATATAAATGTGTATAAGGTCACATATACCGTCAAGGACAGCAACGATAACCAGACCACCGCCACGCGCGCGGTCGTGGTTACCGACGGTCGCTACATAGTTGATAAGGATGACAACGGCGGCATAATTATAGGTGCGCGCAACTACGTCATGAAGAGCGCCCAGGTGGACGGCACCGAGTCGCAGGCACGCTCCGCGTCCTATGCGGAAGCCTACGACATAGACGGTGACCCGCTCACGGTCAAGTGGACCGGCGCGCCTTCCGGCTATACGGCAGCGCCTGCCGCGGGCGAGTATCCCATCCGCTGGACGGTAGAGGGCTACACGACCTATAAGCAGATCAAGGCCATAATAACCAACGCCACGGAAGTGGATCCTGGCACCAAGGACAGCCAGTACGCGCTCGTAGCGTCCGACTTCATGCGGCGCAAGTCCGAGGCGGAAGCCATGCTGAGCAACCTCAGCCCGGCCCTCATTTCGGCGGCGCAGGCACAGGTCATCAAGCTCGTTGACGTGGCCCCGGACAAGGCGGCCCGCGTAGTGAACAACAACGGGTTCTCCGCCACGGCGGCCACCTACCCGATTCAGTTCGGTGCGGAAGGCCTGTCCGATACAGCGCTGCGCGTGATAATCAAGGGCGTGGTCTATAACGGCACCCCGGCGGCGCTGGCAGTCCAGACACCTTACGAGATTTCGCAGGGCGCGGTCTGGAACGACACCGTGGCCAAGCAGGGCATTACGGTTCTCGATCCGGACGATCCCACCCTCACCGTAGACGCCGTGACCTACGCGGCTGTCAACCCGGTCAATCCGGCGGTGCCGGGCCTGTATCCCATCCATTACTCCGTAACGGATGCGGACGACAATACGTCCGAGGCCGACAGAATCCTCGTCGTGAATGACGGCAGCTACGTGCTCGGCACGGGCCGCATACTGCAGGCCTTCTCCTTCGTCACGAAGGCGTCCGACGTAACGAGCAATATAACCAGTGAAATCCTCACCCGTTCGGGAGCGCGGCTCTACAACGGGACGACCGGCGCGCAAGTAGACGCCACATCTGTGGGAAGTGCTGGCGGCTACTCCAGCGCGGTCGGTTCGTATAGTATCGTGATCAACGGCGTGGACACCCCGAGCGGTACGATAACCAAGAACATCACCGGCAAGGTGGTCGACGCGGAAGTGATCAAGCAGGGCCCGGATTCCCCGGCGGTGGGAGAAACGGACAAGTACTACGTATACGGCAACAACATTGGCGACGATCCGGATGAGTATCTGCGTCCCTCCGAGGCGCAGGCCCTCGACACGGATGCCAAGATTCTTGCGGCGCTCGACGCGCACGCGGACAAGGTGTCGCCGACCGGTACCATAACGGATGCCGGCGCCAAGGTAGTATCCGTTACGCCGCAGACTCCGGGCAAGAGCCTGGCGAACGGCGATGTGGGCCTCTACACGGTCCGGGTTTCCGACGCGGACGGGAAGACCACGGCGGAGATGATTATCCGCGTGGGCAACGGCGGTGAGCCGGTCCTTACCGTGCCGCAGCCGCTCAAGATCGATGCGACCACCGCGCCCGGCGTGGTGCCGCGCGACGATCTCATGGACGGCGTATCCGCAACCGACCCCGAAGAGGGAGACATTACGGATCAGGTCGTCATCAACCCGGACAGCGCCGGCAACGAAGTGCTGCCCACCATCCCGGCCAACGAGCCCGGCATCTATCCGGTGGAATACTACGTGTCCGACGAGGACGGCAATGAGTCGCTCGTGAAGACCGCAGTCGTGGTAGACGACGGCAGCTTCGTGTACGACGATCAGTATGTCCTCTCCGCACGCAGCTTCCTCATAGGCGTGAGCAAGGTCACGCCCGGACAGGCCAGCTCGCAGATTATCTCCAGCTCCGGCGCCATGGCGGCCAAGATAGACGGCACCCCGGCTACCCCGGTAGTCAAGGAGTCCGCCGGCTACACGAACGTCAAGGGCGACTACAAGCCGCAGATAACCATAGACGGGCACACCTCGCTCGTGAAGGAAATCACCGCGCGCGTCTACGACGACAGCGACGGTCCCGGCGGCCAGGAAGGCGAGAACGGCATCAAGTACTCCATCCTTGCCTCCAACATTCGCATTAACCTCACCGACGCGGCATCCATAGCGGCCATGTCCGACCCGGGTTACAGCGCAGAGTTCATCACGCGCAGCGCGGCCAAGAGCTACCTGCGTGCAGACTCCAGCCTCCCGCAGGCCGGCACCCCGCAGCTCGTGGGCGCCGTGACCAAGGTGAGCGGCGGTACGGACTTCAAGGCCGGCGGCTTTACCGAGGGCGACGTATACCAGGCCACCTTCCAGGTAGCCGAGGAGCCCGCCACGCAGATAACCATTAGCGTGCTCGTCTCCGACGCCACCGATCCGGTTCTGAACGTCCCGGCCTCCAAGACGGTAGCCATAGGCGCCACCTTCCCGGAGGGTGCGGAGAATGACGCGACCCCGTCCTACATGCAGGGCGTGTCCGCCACCGACGCGGAAGACGGAACCATAACAGATCGCATTACGCACGATACGCCTGTGGACACCTCGACCACGGCGGCCATTCGCGTGACGTACCGCGTGGAAGACGACGACCACAATGTGGTGACCAAGTCGGGCGTGGTACTCGTAGGCGACTGGACGGTCGTGAGCGGCTATGGTATTACGGCGAACAACTTCTCGAAGAAATACGAGGAAGTTATAGACGCGAATGAGGCGGAAGCCATAGCGTTTGCGCAGGCCAAGGCCGTAGACCTCAGACAGACACTGCCGAACGGCGACCCGAACCCGAACTTCGGCGAGGAAGTGCCGGTCAAGGTAGCGGACGACGGCGGCTACTACAGCAGAACCGTAGGAGAAAACTCCATCAAGTTCGCGGTCGTGGCGGAGCCGGCGGCTACCAAGACGATTCTCGGTAAGATCGACAGCGGTACCGGACCGACCATCACGTTCACGCAGGATCCGCTCATCGTGCAGCAGACGGCTACGAGCCACATCCTCACGCAGGACGAGCTCAAGGCCAACATGACGGTCACGGATCTGCAGGACGGCAACCTGATTGCCAGCACCTCGGCCATTCCGGTGGGCGGGCAGATTGACGCGCGCAACATAAACGTATACACGGTGGACTACAGCGTCACCGACAGCCACGGCAATACGCAGCCGGCACGCCGCGCGGTGGTGGTCACCGACGGGCGCTACGTCATAGAAGATGAGGACGGCGACGGCAAGAACGACATTATCATCGGCGCCAGAAACTTCGTGCTCAAGAGTTCGCAGGTAGACGGCAGCGAGTCCCAGGTCAGAAGCGCCTCCTATGCGGAAGCGTACGTGGCCACGGGCGCGCAGGCCGGCACAAGCCTCTCTGTGAAGCTCAAGGCCATGCCCGCGGGCTATGTGGCCAACGCGCCGGCCGGAAACTATGACTTCACCTGGATTGTGACAGGCCATACGACCGAGAAGACCATCACGGGCATCATTACGAATGCCACCGAGGTAGACCCGGGCACCAAGGACAGCCAGTATGCGCTCATCGCGTCTGACTTCTCCGTGCTACTGCCCAAGGCAACCGAGATGATTAACTCCGGGAACCTGTCCGCAGCCCTCATAACCGAGGCCAAGGCCGAGGTCATTCCGCTCGTGCCCACGGCGTCCGCCAAGAGCGCTCGCGTGGTGAACAACGGCGGCTTCGCGGCATCGGCAGCCACCTACAACATCCAGTTTGGTGCGGAAGGTCTTTCGGACAGTGAACTGCGCGTAATCATCAAGGGCGTGGTTCGTACGAAGCCGGCTCCGGTCCTCGACGTGACCTCCCCGGTAGAAGTACCGCAGAACGGCACGTTTAATCCCATGACGGGTGTTACGGCCACGGATTCCGAGGAAGGCGATATCAGCACGAAGGTGGCCATAACGGGCGACGTAGTCACTACGGTTCCGGGCCTCTATAAGCTCGAATACTCCGTGACCGACAACGGCGGTTCGACCACATCGACCACCCGCGTGGTTGTGGTAAACGACGGCAGCTACGTGCTCGGCAACGGCCGCATCCTGCAGGCATTCTCCTTCGTCACGAAGCTGAGCGATGTACCTGCTGCAGATGCGCAGCTGAATTCCGATATCCTTACCAACGCGGACGTTCGCCTCTACGACGGCAGGACGGCAGCGCCGGTAGACGCCTTCTCGGTGGGCAACAACGGCGGCTATAAGAAGCAGACCGGCACCTATACTATTACCATTAACGGCGTGGATACGCCTGCGGGAACCATAACCAAGAACATCACCGGCAAGGTGGTGGACGCGGAAGTGATTAAACAGGGTCCGGACAATCCCGATCCGGAGAAGACAGATCGTTACTTCGTCTACGGCAATAACCTCAGCGGCGACGATGGCCTGCGGCCTTCCGAGGCACAGCAGCTCGATACGGATGCCAAGATTCTGGCGGCACTTGACGCGCACGCGGACAAGGTAGCCCCGGGCGGCGCCATCAGCGACGCGGGTGTCAAGATCGTGAGCATCACGCCGGCTACGCCGGGCAACGTCCTCGCGGACGGCGACCTGGGCGTCTACACCATAGTGGTCTCCGACCTGGACGGCACGACGACCATAAGCCTCACGGTGAACGTGAGCCAGGGCGGTTCGCCTGAGCTCACCGTGCCGCAGCCGCTCTTCATTCCGGTGTCGGATGAGGCGGGCAACCTCACGAAGGACGACCTCATGGACGGCGTTTCCGCCACTGACCCCGAAGAGGGAGACGTAACGGACGACGTAATCATCAATCCGGACGGCAGCAAGAACGAAGTGCTGCCCACCATTCCGGCCAACGAGCCCGGCATCTATGAGGTGACCTACTTCATAGAAGACGCGGATGGCAACCAGGATCAGGTAACCACCGCGGTGGTGGTCGACGACGGCAGCTTCGTCTACGATGATGAGTACGTCCTCTCGGCCAGAAGCTTCCTGATCGGCGTAAGCGAGGTAACCCCGAGCAACGCGGCGAACCAGATCCTCGACAAGTCCGACGCCATGGCGGCGCACGTAGATGGCACGCCGGCTACCCCGGTTGTCAAGGAGACGGCGGGCTACACGAATATCAAGGGCGAGTACCAGCCGATAATCACCATCAGCGGGCACACCAGCCTCGAGAAGGGCATCCTGGCCAAGGTCTATGACGACAGCGACGGTCCGGGCGGACAGGAAGGCGAGAACGGCGTCAAGTACTCCATCCTTGCCTCCAACATCCGCATCAACCTGATTGACGCGGCAGCCATAGCCGGTTACAGCGATGCGAACTACAAGAGCGAGTTCATCACGCGCAGCGCAGCCAAGAGCTACCTCCGCGCTACGGCAAACCTGCTGCAGGGCGGCACGATAGAACTGGTAGGCGACGTGACCAAGAAGGGCAGCGGCACCAGCTTCAAGGCGGGCTCCTTCACTGAAGGCGATGTCTACGAAGCCACCTTCCGCGTGGCGGAAGAGCCGGCGACCTACATTACCATAGATGTGCTCGTCTCCAATGCAACCAATGCCGTGCTGACCGTACCGGAAGCCAAGAACGTTTCCGTCGGGGCCATCTTCCCCGAGGGCGCTTCGGAAGACACGACCCCGTCCTACATGCAGGGCGTGGTGGCCACGGACGCGGAAGACGGCACGATAACGGACAAGGTCACGCATGATACGCCGGTGGATACGTCCACGACGTCCGCGAGCCTCGTAACCTACGAGGTCGAGGATAACGACTACAACGTGACCACCAAGGGCGGTATGGTCTTCGTGGGTGACTGGTTCATAACGAGCGGTTATGCCATCGTGGCAGAGAGCTTCACTGTGGATATCACGGATGTGGTCAGCTGGAACGAGGCAGAAGCCATAGCGCTGGCCAAGGCGGAAGCGTACGACGTACGCGCGACGCTGGATGACGGCGTGACGCCCAACCCGAACTTCGGCAAGAAGGTGCCGGTCAAGGTGGCGAACGACGGCGGATTCTATAACCGCGCACCGGGCGAATTCGACATAACCTTCGCGGTTACGGAGAAGCCGGAAGTGGCCAAGACCATAACGGGCACCGTGGATTCCGGCAGCAACGCCGAGATTACGTTCGGCAAGGATCCGCTCATCGTGACACAGACGGCCGTAAGCCACATCCTCACGCAGGATGAGCTGAAGGAGGGCATGAGCGTCATAGATCCGGAGGACGGCGACCTGCTTGCGAGCACCACGGCCATCCCGGTAGGCGGACAGATTGACGCGCACAACATAGGCGTCTACACGGTGAACTACAGCGTAACGGACAGCCACGGGAACACGACGAACGGCAAGCGCGCCGTGGTCGTAACCGACGGACGTTACATAATTGAAGATGAGGACGGCGACGGCGTAAACGACATCATCATCGGCGCGAGGAACTTCGTTATGAAGAGCGCGCAGGTGGATGGTTCCGAGTCGCAGGTCAGAAGCGCGTCCTATGCGGAAGCCTACGTGGCAGCCGGTCCGAACGCGGGCGATATCCTCCAGGTCAAGCTGGTTACCATGCCGGCGGGCTATGTGGCGCACGCGCCGGCGGGCGACTACACCTTCACGTGGACGGCCACGGGGCACACGACGACCAAGAGTATCGTGGGCACCATAACCAACGCGGATGAGGTAGACCCGGGCACCAAGGACAGCCAGTACGCGCTTATCGGTTACAACTTCACGAAGACCACAGCGGAAGTGCGCACCATGCTCAACTCCGGAAACGTCTCGGGCGCCATAATCACGGCGGCCAAGGCCGAGGTGGTCAAGCTCGTACCGGGCGTGCCGGATAAGAACCCGGTGGTCACGGATAACGGCGGATTTACCGACACGTCTGCAACGTATAACATTACGTTCGGCGCGGAAGGTCTGCCGGCGAGCGAGCTGAGAATAACCATCAAGGCGCTGGTAACCTCGAATCCGCTTCCGGTACTCGCGGTGACCACACCGTACGAGGTGCAGGAGGGCGGCACGTTCGACCCGACAGACGGCGTTACGGCCTACGTGCCGAACGACCCGAGCTTCGGCGTGGACGACGTGGAGATTACGGGCGGCGATGTGCCGACGACCATCCCGGGCATCTACGTGGTCAAGTACAGCCTGACCGACGATGACGATGTGACGGTAGAAGCGCAGCGCGTGGTCGTGGTAAACGACGGCAGCTACGAGGTGGGCAATGGCCGCATCCTGCAGGCGTTCTCCTTCGTAACCAAGTTGGAAGACGTTTCGTCGAATACGGCTTACCTCGATACGGAGATTCTCTCCAACGCGGCGGCCAAACTCTACGACGGCACGACGGCGGCGCTGGTAGACGCTCTCTCGGTCCTCAACCGCGGCGGCTACACCAAGGCGGTCGGCAGCTACGACATTACATTAAGCGGCGTGGATACGCCTTCCGGGACTATCACGAAGTCCGTAACCGGTAAGGTGGTAGACGCGGAAGTGATTAAGCAGGGTCCGGATACCCCGGTACTCGGCGATACGGATAAGTACTATGTCTATGGTAACAACATAGGCGATGACCCGGATGAGTATCTGCGTCCGTCCGAGGCGCAGGCGCTCGATACGCCGGAGAAGATTCTGGATGCCCTCGGGGTCCACGCGGATAAGGTCCTGCCCACGGGCGAGATCGAGGATGCGGGCGCCAAGGTCGTGTCCATCACGCCTGTAACCCCGGGCAAGAGCTTCGAAGACGGCGACGTGGGTCAGTACAAGATTAAGGTGTCCGATGAGGACGGCACGACCGTGATAGAGCTCACCGTGAACGTGGGCGAAGGCGGACAGCCGATTCTCACCGTGCCGCAGCCGTTGGTCATTCCGGTGTCCGACGAAGAGGGCAACCTCACCAAGGACGAACTCATGGACGGCGTCTCGGCCACGGATCCGGAGGTAGGCGATATAACGGATCAGGTAATCATCAATCCGGATGAGAACAAGAACGAGAATATCCCGAACATTCCGGGCGATGAGCCGGGCATCTATCAGGTAACGTATTTCGTAGAGGACGAGGACGGCAACCAGGCGGAGGTCACCACGGCGGTGGTGGTCGACGACGGCAGCGTGGTCTACGATAATGATTACATCCTCTCGGCCAGGAGCTTCCTCATAGGTGTCTCCGAGGTCACGCCGAGCCAGGCGAGAGAGCAGATTCTTGAGAAGTCGCAGGCCATGGCCGCGCGGGTCGACGGTACGCCGGCCACGCCCATTGTCCTGGAGACGGCAGGCTACACGAACGTCAAGGGCGAGTACCAGCCGGTAATCTCCATCAGCGGACACACTTCGTTGACCAAGGGCATCCTGGTTAAGGTCTACGACGACAGCAGCGGCGAAGGCGGACAGGAAGGCGAGAACGGCACGAAGTATGCCATCCTCGGCGCGAACATCCGCATCAACCTGACGGATGCACAGGCCATAGCCGGCTACGGCGATCCGGCCTACGCGAATGAGTTCCTCAGCCGCAGCGCGGTGAAGAGCTACGACCGCACGACGACCAACCTGCTGCAGGCCGGTACCCCGGCGCTCTCCGGTGACGTGGTCAAGCAGGGCAGTGGCGAAAGCTTCAAGGCAGGCAACTTCAACGAGGGCGACGTGTATCTGGCGACCTACATCGTAACGGAAGAGCCGGCAACGAGCATAACCGTGACGGTGCTGGTGAGCAACGCGCATCCGCCGGTCATAGATGTGCCGGAAGAGAAGACGGTCTCCCTGGGAGCCATCTTCCCCGAGGGCGCGCAGAATGACACGACGCCGTCCTACATGCAGGGCGTGGTGGCCACGGACGCGGAAGACGGAACCATAACCGACAAGGTCACGCATGACACGCCGGTGGATACGTCCGTGACGTCGGCAGCCTTTGTAACCTACAGCGTAACGGACAACGACTACAACACGACTACAACAGGCGGTGTGGTGCTCGTAGGCGACAATTGGACCGTTGTCAGCGGCTATGCCATCAGTGCGGAAGACTTCTCCATGAAGCTCTATGACGTACAGGGTACGGAGGCCGAGGTCATTACCAAGTCCAATGCCATGGCAATTGACCTGCGCAGGACGCTGGATAACGGCGACCCGAACCCCGAATTCGGTAAGCCGGTGGCGGTGGTCGTGAAGAGCGACGGCGGTTACTATCAGAAGAAACCGGGCAAGTTCCCGATTACCCTGGCCATAAGCGGCAAGCCGGACATCACGTATCCCATTACGGCATCCGTGGATAACGGCGAGGCACCGTCCATAACCTTCACGCAGGAGCCGCTGATTATTCAGCAGACCGCGGCAAGCCAGCTGGCTACCAGCGCAGAGCTCCGGGCGGAAGTGACGGCCACCGACCAGGAAGACGGGAATATCACGAATAGTATTACGGCTACGCCGGTAACGCCCATCGACAAGCACAACATTGGCGTCTACAAGGTGAACTACTCCGTGACGGATAGCAACGGGAACAAGACTACGGCGCAGCGCGCGGTGGTGGTAACCGACGGCCGGTACGTGATTAAGGACGAGGACGGCGACGGCAAGAACGACGTGATCATAGGCGCGAGAAGCTTCGTGGTGGCGCAGCAGAACGTCAACGGTACGGAATCGCAGGTCCGCTCGCTGAGCTACGCCGAGGCGTACGATGTGAAGGGCAACGCGCTGGAAGTGAAGCTTGAGAGTATGCCGGCAGGTTACGGCAAGCAGCCGAGCGCCAAGGATTACGGGTTCACCTGGACCGTTCCGGGCCACACGGCTACGAAGAGCATAACCGGCACGGTAACGGCGGCTACGGTTGTCGATCCGGGCACCAAGGACGGGCAGTACGCGCTCATAGCATACGACTTCATAGCGACCACGTCCGAGGCGGCCGAGATAGCCAAGAGCAACAAGAACTTTATCAGCAAGTCCAAGGCGCAGATCATCAAGCTGGTGCCCAGTGCGCCGGATCGCGAAGTGCGCGTGGTCAACAAGGGCGGCTTCACGGCATACGATGACGCGGGCAATCCGGTCACAGGCAGCTACGACGTCCAGTTCGGCGCGGTAGGCCTGGCGGATAACGACCTCAAGGCCGTGATCAAGGCGACTGTCACCATTGGCCAGGCACCCATTCTCACGGTGCCCACGCCGGTAGAAACGCCGGTAGGCCAGCCGTATGACGACAGCGACGTGTCCGCTTACGATCCGGAGGACGGCGACATTACAGACCAGATAGTCAAGACGGGCGACATAGATTACAGCACCCCGGGCATCTACCCGATCGAATACTCCATCACGGATGACGACGGTAATGAGGTTACGGGAACCCGCGTGGTTGTGGTGAACGACGGCCGGTACACAATCGGCAGCGGGCGCATACTCGAGGCGAGCTCGTTCGTAACGAATCTGGCAGACATACCGACCGACGCGGATCAGCTGGCGACCGACGTAATAACGAAGTCCAATGCCAAGGTCTACGACGGCGCCACGGGCGAAGAGCTGGACGGTGTCTACATTGAAGATCTGGACGGCTACAGCGCCAAGGTGGGTCAGTACGAGCCGGTTATCGCGGCGGCGGATCTCCCGGCCCCGAGCGGCGTAAGCACGCTGGCTTACCCGGATCCGGTTACGAAGACCGTGAACGCGGAAATCGTGGATGCGGACGTGACGAGCGGCCCGACCGGTGTAGACCCGAGCGACGCGACGTATGTATACGGAAACAGCATAACGCTCACGCAGGCGGAGGCGCAGGCACTCAACACGAATGCCAAGGTGCTTGAGGCCCTGAACGCGGGCGCGAGAAGAGCCCACGCGGACGGTAGTCTGACCGATCCGGGCGTGAAGATTAAGGCCATGGATCCGGCGCTCAGCGCGCTGTCCGCCGGCACGGTAGGCCTGTATCACATAACGCTCACGGACGGCGAGGACCGTGTGGAGAAAGAAGTTACCATTAACGTTACGGCCACGGGCGACGAGCCGCCTACGCTGGATGTGACGAAACCCATAGTCATTCCGGTGGGCGAGGAAGCCTCTGGCGAGGACCTCATGGACGGCGTTACGGCCACGGATCCGGAGACGGGCGATATCACCGACCAGGTGAAGATCAACGATGAGGATCCCGCGGATGTGACCATAGATACGACCGAACCGGGCGTGGTGGAAGTCACCTACTCCGTGACGGACGATGCCGGAAACGAGATAGAAGAGAAGGCAGTGGTCATCATTGACGACGGAAGCTTCGTATACGACGAGAACTACATCCTGTCGGCATACAGCTTCATGATCGGCAAGAGCGAGGTCACCCCGAGCCAGGCCGGCAAGCAGATTGTCGAGAAGTCCAACGCGCGTGCGTGGAAGATGGACGGCACCGAGCTTTCCGCCAGCACGGCAGAGACCGCCGGCTACAAGAACGTGGTAGGCGAGTATCAGCCCAAGATCGTGGTTGCGGGTCATCCGGAAGTGAGCAAGATCATTACGGCCAAGGTCGTGGATGACAGCGACGGCGAAGGCGGCACCATACCGGCCAACGGTACGGAATACTCCGTCTCGGCGAACAACTTCCGCCTGAACCTCACGGATGCCAAGTCCCTGAGCTACCTCAGAAGCTTCAGCAGTGAGTTCGTGGATCGCGCAGGCGCCAAGACGTACCTGAGGACCGACAAGAACCTGCCTGTCATGGGCACGGCGGAGCTGGTGGGCCAGGTGGTCCGCAAGACCGACGGTAAGGACTTCTGGGACGGCGAGTTTAACGAGGGCGATGTGTATCTGGCGACGTTCAAGCCTTCCGGCGAGGACGGACCCACGACGACCATAGAGGTCCTTGTGAGCAACGGCACGGCGCCCAAGCTCTACGCACCGGTCCTCACGGAAGTCGCGCTCGGCTCTGTATGGGGCGAAGGCCAGTACATGAACGGTGTCTACGCCACGGATAACGAGGACGACGGCGAGGTACTCTCCGCGAGCATCACGCACAACAACACCGTGAACACCGCGGTAAGAGGCGTGTACACGATTACCTACACCGTGACCGACTCCGACCACAACACCGTGACCCGCAAGG
Source organism: Eubacteriales Family XIII. Incertae Sedis bacterium (assembly GCA_031272485.1). Lineage (GTDB taxonomy): Bacteria > Bacillota > Clostridia > Peptostreptococcales > Anaerovoracaceae > JAISTV01. The sequence continues at coordinate 2,003 of JAISTV010000015.1, read as the reverse complement.
CGGCGGTTCTGGTAGGGTTCACTCCGAACGACGATTACGCAACCTACGCGGAAGACTTCGCACGGCCGCTCTCCTCGATTAGCGGAACGGCGGCAGAGGCCATAAGCCTCGCGAAGGCGACAGCGTACTACGTGGCCGATCCGAATAACCCGAAGTTCGGTCAGAGCGTGCCGGTCGTGGTGGCCAACGCAGGCGGATACAGCAAGGCAGCCGGCGTCTTCACCATAACCTTCGCGGTGCAGGAGAAGCAGACGGTGACCTTCAAGGCTACGGCAACCATAAGCGATGACACACCGGCCCCGCCGATTTACATACCGGTACCGGGTCCGACCATCATCGTACCGACCACGAACACCGTTACCAATAACGTTATTACGGAAACGATAGTGACGGAGACGGCTATCGTGACCGAGCCGGCAGTAAGGATTGATGACCCCGAGCCTCCGCTGGAAAGCGGTGGAGTCTGGTCGCTGCTGGATCTGGTGTTCGCACTGTTCTCGGTGGTCATCATGCTCATGCTCATCGTCTCGGCGGTACGCCGCGGCAAGGAAGAGAACGCCATCCGCGAGGTGGGCGTGGTCCGGAAGCGGTCCAGCCGTGACCTGATTGGCATAGCGCTGGCTACGCTGGCGGCCCTCATAGCCGTACCGGTACTGCTGCTAACATCTAACTTCAAGGGCGACATGGCGCTGCTGGGCACTTACACCTGGGTCATGGCCATCCTGGCCATCATCTCGGTGGCAGGCGCGCTGATCTCCCTGCACTCCGACAAGAAGGAGTGGGAGCAGGTATAACGTAAGACAGACCCGCGGGGCCCCCTATGGCTCCGCGGGATAACTCCCCCTATTTGGTTTCCCCGCGCATCGAGGTGCGGAGAAGCCGAGACAGCTTAATACTTCTTCACTAAGCCGCGATGTAGCCTTCCCCCGACTATATCGCGGCACTCTTATGTGTGGGCGCTCCGCGCCCACACATAAGAGTGCCGCGATACGTTTTCGTAGAAACTCTATAGACGTCATTGCCGGACTCGCCTCTCGTGCCGACAGCTTCGCTGGCGGTAGTGCCGCCGAAAGGCGGCGTCCGGCAATCCAGAAGTGTAACCCTATAAACTTTTGAATTGAAAGAATTCTGCGTAACCCGTTGAAAAACGGGTAGATTAGATATAGAAATTAATTTTTTAAGGTAGTTTGAAAAATTTATTACAGCTTTTTTACTTGACGGATGGGAAAAACCTTGATAAATTTGAGCAAGCGTTCAGGACACATAGGGAATTTTGCGGTCTTGAACACGGGAGATAGAGAGGAAAAGAACACGAGGGGCGCTGATCGGCGTTGTTCGGGGGTTTCACGGGAATGGAAAAATGTAAGCGCGTCAGAAGGTGACGCCCTGGTTTTATGTGTGATTGGGGGCAGTAGAAGCTGCTCCGCATTTTGGCATAATTTCGAAAATAATTGAGAGAAACGGAATCTTTACATTAAGAATTAACAGATTATATCGAGAGAAATTGGCACTAATTTTAGCAAACGCCTTTCGGGGCAGGAGGGGAAACAGAAATGTTAGGTAGCAAGAGGAGAAAGATAAACGAGTGGATTGCGCTGGTGCTCACACTGGCCTTACTGACTTCCGTAGTAAGTCCGCTCCCGCTGCTGTCACACGCGGAACCGGAAGAACCCACTTCCGCGGCGGTCACGGATACTGCCACGCAGGAGGCCATAGACGAAGACGAGGCACAGGCAGAAGAAGAGCCTGCGCCTGTTGGCATTATGCCCATGGGGAGCATAGGGGTGCTCGCCGCGGGCGAAGCCGAGGTAAGCACGTGGGACCAGTTCAAGGCCGCATATAACGACCAGAGCATCCACACCATCTACTTCAAAAACAACATAACTTATACGGGTTCCAAGACGGACAGCGACAACGGTCTGTTTACGGCGCGTACAGCGGCGCTCACTATAGACGGCCGTGGATACACGCTCGACTTCGGCAGTCAGGTGGATAAGGGACTC
>JAISTV010000029.1 GCA_031272485.1 Eubacteriales Family XIII. Incertae Sedis bacterium | reverse complement strand
GCCAAGCACAGTGCGGAGGTAAGAAACATGTTGATTACTGAGTTTGACGTAGATGAGTATATTCGGGTGAGCAAGGAAGAGGGCTTTGAGATGGGCCGCGAGGAAGGGCGCGAGGAAGGCCGCAAGGAAGGGCGCGAGGAAGGGCGCGAGGAAGGTGCGGAGCAGAAAGCTAAGGATGTGGCGCGCGAAATGAAAGCTAACAACATTGCAGCAGATATAATCGTGAAGTGCACCGGACTTTCGGAAGAGGAGATACAGAAGCTTTAATAGTTTGTTTGAAAATAAGTCAAGCGGCGCTTGCTTCGGCGGGCGCTGTTTTGTATTTTTCGGGGGTGCGGCTGGATTGCCGGAACGAGTCCGGCAATGACGGGTACGGTAAGTCCGGCAATGACGTGGGCGGTGGGGGCTGTTTTGTGTTAAACTATGGGGGACATCTCTGGCACACCCTGCATCCTGTATTTTGTGGTATTGAGGGAGAGATTATCATGAAACGTTCTTTTCGTCTGAAAAAGCTTGCTGCTGTTTTCCTTTCTTTTGTTATGGTGCTTTGCTGGCCTGTGGTGGCTTTTGCGGAGGATACGGAGCCGCTGCCGGATGAGGCTGGCGCGGCGGAGGCGTCCGGGGTGAGTACGCTTGCCGTTACAGCTTCCATTGGCGCCTACCTGTCTTCTGACCAGGCTACCATATCCATGTCTGCGGGAAGCGTTACGGATGCGTCCTCTGTGAGCTATGTGCGGTTTGCGGTGTGGGGCGCGGCTGGCGGGCAGAATGACCTACGCTGGTATACGGCGGCGAAGAGCGGGGCGAGCTATGTGTACAGCGCGCCGGTTTCGAATCACAAGGAGACGGGGGTTTACTACATCCACGCTTACGCGCGGCTGACCAACGGGCAGGACGTGTTCATAGGCGGCGCTTCGGTTACGGTGGAATCGCTCTTCGCGGGGGTGGGCGCTACGAATGTGAACAATGCGGCCGGGACGTTTACGCTGGAGGCGGGCGGGTTTATTCCGCCGGCGGCTGTGAGCAGTGTGCGTGTGGCGGTGTGGAGCGCGGACGGCGGGCAGGATGACTTGCGTTGGTACAACATGCCGGGGGGCGTGGACCACTACGCGGTGAGCACGGGGATTTCGGCGCACGGCTACGGCTACGGGCTTTACTACGCGCATTTCTACGCGAAGCAGGTGAACGGGATTGAGGAGTTTATAGGCGGGACGACCATTACCTTTTCGCCGAACGCGGCGAGCGTGGCCTCCGCTTTGAGCAGTGACAAGAAGCAGATAACCATGAGCGCGAACGGCGTGAGCCTGCTGCCGGGCGTGAGCTATGTGCAGTTCGCGGTGTGGGGCGCGGCGAATGGGCAGAACGATTTGCGCTGGTATACGGCGTCGAAGAGCGGTGCCAATTACTCGGCGTCTGCCCTCGTGTCGACTCATAAAGAGGCCGGACTGTACTACATGCACACCTATGCATACCTCACGAACGGAAAGGCCGTGTTTGTGGGCGCGAGCTCGGTGACGGTGCCGCCGCTGACCGGGAATGTGGCGCTGTATTCGCAGGATAATAGTGCGGGGACGTTCGTGATTTATGCGAGTGCTGTTTCTCCCGCTGCGGATTTATCTTCTGTACGGATGGCGGTCTGGAGCAATGCGAACGGGCAGGATGATCTGGTTTGGTATCCCATGAACTATCAAGGCGGCTCGTATAGAGCCACGGCCTCTATCGCGAAACAGAAATACGAGTACGGCACGTACACGGTGCACGTGTATGCCACCCAGAAGAACGGAGCGGAGAACTATCTCGGCGCGGCTACGGTTACGCTTACGCCGCCGCCTGCCAGCGTTACGGCCACGTTGACATACGACGAGGAGGAAATCCGCGTGGTGGCCAACCATGTTTTCGTAAGCGACATTAACTATGTGCAGTTTGCCGTCTGGGGCGAGGAAGACGGGCAGGACGATCTGCTCTGGTACTCGTCCGGCGGCGTGGGCGGCACCTATACGTGGGACGTGGGGGTCTGGCGGCACAGGGAGGCCGGCCGCTACTTCATTCATGCGTACGCGGTGATGAGCAACGGGCAGAAGATATTCGTAGGCGGCACCACGGTGAATGTCACCAAACCGCAGCCCGGCGGCACGGTGACGCTTACGCATCTGGGGGACGGTACGTATCAGGTGAACGTCTCGGGCGTTTCCAACTCGCCTTCCGGGACGCGATATATCCATGTGGCGGTCTGGAGCGCGAGCGGGGGGCAGGACGATCTGGTGTGGTACAAGAAGAGCACGGCCACGCAGAATGCTACGCTCACGTTCAGCACCAAGCGGCACCGGTTCGAAAACGGACTTTACTATGTACACGTGTATCAGGAGACGTATAACGGGGTAACGGCTTTTGCCACTGCCTCGAGCGGGAACCTGTATTGCCCGCCCAAGCCTACGGGGGAGCAGTTGGTGCAGGCGGCGCTCCGCTACAACGGAAACACGAACATGATGTGCGAGGATCTGGTTTCGCAGTCGTTGGTGGACATAGGGATTCCGGCGGTGCCGGGGGTCACGGTCATCCGGCGCTACGACCTTAGTGTTTCGCCGTGGGCTTACTGCGAGTTTACGGAGTACATGGTGCCGGTGGGGGATGTGCAGCGCGGGGATGTGCTGCTTTCGCCGGAGCGGCGCCACGTAGAGATTTATCTGGGGAACGGGTACTCGATACACGGAGGCTACGGGGCGCTGAATGTGGTTATTGCGCCTTCGTCGAAGGTGTTTACGGCGTATAGGTTTTGACGCTGTTTCGAGTGACGGTGCTGGATTGCCGGAACGAGTCCGGCAATGACGGACGGTTTATCGAGGCAATGACGTTCGGTTTATCGAGGCGATAACGTTTCGATGGGGCATTTTTTTCTTGTAGATAATGTGTGTTTCTGGTAAAATTCTCGTGTATGTTGTTAATTGCCGCAGGGGCGGCGCGTTTACCGGAGGACTTATTATATGAGACGTTGTAACAGGGGGCGGATTGAGGGATTCTCGCGTGTTTTGGTAGTGCTGTTAAGCGCTTTGGTTTTGCTTGCTTTTTCACCTGCGGCGGTGTTTGCGGAGGGCACGGAGGAAGACAGTGCAGCAGCTTCCGGGCCGGCCGTAAGCGTGGCGGCGGCAGAGGAAAGCACGGGGATTGTGCCGCTGGCGGAACCGGTTTTCGCGCCGGTTACGGTCACGAGTCTGGGGAACGGATTTATTAAGGTAGAGGTGCAGGTGACATCCGATGTGGCCAGCGTGACCGGCCTCAAGGTGGCCCTCTGGGCGGCCCCCAACTCGCAGGATGATTTGGTCTGGTATACGGTAAATCTGGACGGCAGCGGGTACGGCACGTTTACCACGAGCACATCGGCGCACAAAGGGCAGAGCGGCGTTTACTACGCGCACGCCTACGCGACCACCACGGCTGACCCGACGAGCCACTTCAAGAATGCCGGCTCCGCGTCGGTTTCCCACACGGGCACGGAGACCATAAACATACCGCCCACGAGTAACGGCACGTCCCTGACCATTCAGGCCAGCGGCGGGAGACTGAATTCCTCCGCGAATATACGCTTTGCGGTCTGGTCCGACGTGAATGGCCAGGACGATTTGGTCTGGTACACGGCTTCTGCGAACAGCGGCGTACTTGAATACAATGTGCCGGTGCGCAATCACAAGTCCACCGGTCACTATACGGTGCACGTATATGCCGGCAACACTTTCATTGGCGGCGGCGGCTTTACGGTAGCAAGCCCTGCGGCCACGCTCACGCTTACGGGCGACGCGGACGGCAACATAACGGTGAATGTGTCCTCCATTGCAGCGGGCGCGTATACGAACGTGAGTGCCAAGGTGGCCATTTGGAACACCGCGATCGGCGGGCAGGATGACCTGGCCTGGTATACGGTTCCGGTGAGCGGCGACACGGTAAAGACCAGCACCACGGCGCACCTGGGGCAGTCCGGGCAGTACGTGGCGCACCTGTATGTAACGGATAGCGCGGGCGCGGTGACCTTTTCGGGGAGCGCCGCCGGAAACGTGACGCATCCCGGGAACGTAAGGATAACCACGCCGGTCATATCCGGCGACGGCAGGAGCGTAACGATTACGGCCTATGGCGGCGTGCTGGGACGCGCGACGAGCGTGAGCTTCCCCACGTGGTCGGACAAGGACGGACAGGACGACTTGGTCTGGTACAAGGCAACGCGAAACAGTTTTGGTCTCTGGTCGGTGACCATTCCGCTTTCGAGCCATAAGTCCACGGGACTTTTCTATACGCATGTTTATTCGAACGGCACCAGCTTTGTGGGCGGCACGTCCTTTACCGCGGCGGCGCCTGTTATAAGCGGCACGGTGGACTTTAGCGGCTACAATGCAGCCACCGGCGAGTTTACGGTGACAGCGCACGTGGACGCCGCGCCGGGCGGACCGACTCTCGATGCGGTGTACATACCCATCTGGGGAATCGCGGGCGGCCAGAACGACGTAGTCTGGCACGAGGCGACCAAGAGCGGGACGAACACCTACACGGTGACCACCAGGGTGCCGGATCATCAGTTTGAAAATACGGTGTATACGGCGCACGTCTACGCACAGGACGCGAACGGCGCCCTGACGTATGTGGGCGGAAACCAGAGTCCCACGACGTATGAATACACAGGCCCGGCGGTGCTCACGGCTACGCTCAACAGCACGCAGACCGAAGTGGTCATTGCCGCAGGCGGCGGTGCGTACTCAAGTACGGCGGCGGTGTGGTTCCCCACCTGGTCATTGACGGGCGGCCAGGACGACATAGTCTGGTATAACGCGACGAAGACGGGCAACGCGTGGATAGCGCGGGTGCCGCTTTCCAACCATCGCTCGACGGGCGCGTTCTCCGTGCATGCGTACGGGGCGGGCGGAACGCTCTCTGCGACGGTTGCACAGAAGACCTATATAGGCCAGACGTCGTTTACCGTCTCCGCGCCTACGGGGAGCAATGTGCAGTTCCTGGGCGTGAACGCGGATACGTATAACGGGTCGTTCTCGGTGCATGTGAATGTCACGCCGGGGCAGGTGCCCATAGCGGGCGTGAAGATTGCGGTGTGGTCCGCGGTCAACGGGCAGAATGACCTGCGCTGGATAGACGCGCACGTGGTGAGCGGCAATACCTGGGGCGTGAGCGACCGGGTGCGCGACCACCGTGTGGAGTCCGGCACTTACTATGCGCACGTGTATGTGGTGGACGCGAACGGCGCCATGACGTTTGTGGGCAGCGCGGTGCAGACGGGGATTCTGTATACCGGTCCTACGACTTACGGGACGTACATAGAGGTGAACCTTACCACGCAGCATATGTGGTACTACGTGGACGGGATTCCTATCGTGGATACGGATGTGGTGACGGGGCTTGCGAATACGAGCCGCGTGACGCCGCCCGGAAACTACCGGATTCAGTATAAGGCACGGAACGTGACTTTCGACGGCGGGCTGTTCTCGCTGTATTGGCTGTCGTTTATCGGCAATATGTACGGGTTCCATGACGCGAGCTGGCAGAACGGCGTGTTCGGCGGGAACAAGTATTACTGGGCGGGCTCGCACGGGTGCGTGAATATGCCTACGGAGCCGGCGCGGGTGCTTTATGAGACGTGCCCGGTGGGGACGGAGGTGCGGATACATTATTAGGTGCGGTGCTGGATTGCCGGGACAAGCCCGGCAATGACGAACGGCCTTGCGAAGGGATGACGTGAAGGGCTTGTTGCTGAGGTACTGATGTTTAAGGCGTTCACCCTTTGGGGTGGGGCGCGGCGAATGTGAAGTTCGAAACGGGGTGATGTTTCGCCCCGTTTTTTGTTGTATTTTTTTGTTACGGCGAAAAAATACGTCATACCCGGGCTTGCCCCGGGTATCCAGCGACGATTCTGGATTGCCGGCAGAAGGCCGGCAATGACGTCCGCTATAGGTAGCGAGGGGCTGCCGGACGTTACGGGGGGTATTGAATTATGAAGCGGTTCTTTGGATTCTTTTTTTGTACGCTTTTTTTGTTTGTATTTTTGGCTGCGCCGGTTGCGGCTACGGATGAGGACACATATACGTCATCCTCGGGCTTGTCCCGGGGATCCAGTAGTGACGAGACGGGAGAGGGAGACGACTGGATTGCCGGGACAAGCCCGGCAATGACGGATTCGGAGGAAGTGGCTGCTTCTGCGGAGGAGTCTGTCGGTACCCTGGAGACTCTGGTGGATAGCGGGGCGGCGGAGTCCGGGGAGCTTATTGTTGTCATGAAAGAGTCCGCGGATGCGGCGGCGGTTTTAGAGGACGGCGATGTGGCCGCGGAGGTTACGCCGCTGGATGCGGGCTCCAAGGCGGTTATTGTGCAGACGGACGGGGATTTGGATGCGGCCGCGGCGGCCTATGCGGCGGACCCGGCGGTGGAGTTTGTGCAGCCGAATTATATTTATACATGCGAGGATACGGTTCTGGATTCCCGGGACAAGCCCGGGAATGACGTAGGGAGTATAGTCGGGAATGACGTGGGGAGTATAGTCGGGAATGACGTGGAGGTTGCGGAGGTTTCTACTGCCGGGACGGATGATACGGTTTATCAGTGGGGATTGGAGGCCGGGCGGATTACCGGCGTGCGGGAGGCGTGGAGCTTTCTGGACGCGAATGTGCCGGCTGCCTCCAAGGTGCGCGTGGCGGTCATAGACACCGGCGTGCAGACGGATCATCCGGATCTGGTGGGGAATCTGAACGTGGCGCTGTGCAAGAACATAGTTACGCCGGGGCAACCGGTTACGGACGAGATAGGGCACGGGACGCACGTGGCGGGGATTATCGCGGCGCAGTCGTATAACGGCATAGGCGTGTCGGGCGTAACGAACAACAAGGCGGAGGTGGTGGTCTACAAGGTCTTCGGCAGTCAGAACACCACGAACACGTACGTCCTCCTGCAGGCTTACGCGGCAGCGGTGACGGACGGTTGCCGGGTAATAAACATGTCACTGGGCGGCTACGGGGATATGACGCAGGTGGACCAGGCGCTCAGCCGCGCGGTGGATAATGCCTATGCGAACGGGGTGGTCACGGTGGCTTCCGCGGGCAACGGCGACACGGATCAGACGTGTTATCCATCGGATTACGATAATGTTGTTTCTGTTATTGCTACGGATTCCGATGATTTGCGCGCGTCCTACTCGGACCACAACGACGCGAAGGACATAGCCGCGCCGGGCTCGGACGTGCTGAGCACGTACCCTGGCGGTCACTACGCCTACAAGACCGGCACGTCCATGGCGGCGCCGTATGTGGCGGGCATTCTGGCGCTCATCCTCTACGAACGGCCGCAGATGAGCGCGCAGCAGGCGGTGCAGTATCTGTACGCTACGGCCACGGAGCTGGGCACGGCGGGCAAGGACCCCTATTTCGGTTGGGGCATAGTGAACGCGGACGCAGCTGTGCGCGCGGCGTATACCGGAGGCACGCTGATAAGGTCCAGTCTGGACAGCGCGCAAAGCGGATTCAGCCTGCGGGCACTTCCTTCCCAAACAAATCTGAAGGATGTCCGCTTCGCCGTCTGGGGCGCGGCAGGCGGGCAAAACGACCTGCGTTGGTATGTGGCGGGCGTGCGCGACGGGGTTTATGCGTTTGACAGCAAGCAGCTGAACATTCACGGGGAGACGGGGCTGTACTATGTGCACGCGTACGGGACGCAGGCGAACGGGCAGTCGGTCTTTCTGGGGGCGAGCAGTATGACGGTGGACGGCCTCTCGGGGAGCGTGTCGCTGGCGGCGCAAAACGATACGGCCGGGACGTTTCAGATTCGGGTCGAGGGCCTGCAGCCGCTCTCGGCGCTGCGCACGACTTCGGGCAGTGTGCGGGTGGCTGTGTGGAGTGAGGCCGGCGGGCAGGACGACCTCGTCTGGTACGACATGACGGGTAGCGGCGGGACGTACGAGCGGGCGGTGAACATAGCCAGCCATAAGTACGGGTTCGGGCGCTACTACGCGCACGTTTACGCGGCGCAGACGAACGGGGCGTGGCAGTTTATCGGCGGGGCCACGGTGGATGTGAAGGCGCCCACGGTTACGGCCACGGCGGCGCTTACGGCGGATCAGACGAGCGTGACGCTCTCTGCGAGCGGGCTTACGACGGGGCTTCCCATAACGTCCGTCAAGTTCGCGGTGTGGGGGCTGGCCGGCGGGCAGAACGATCTGGTGTGGTATGCGTCCTCAAAGAGCGGGGGAACCTACAGCGTGCAGACACAGCTTTCCCGGCACAAGGAGAGCGGGCAGTACGCGGTGCACGTCTACGGCTACCTGAGCAATGGGCAGGCGGTCTTTCTGGGCGCGACGAGCTTTACGGTGGTGCCCTTGACGGCGAGCGTGGGGGCTACGGCGCTGGAGCGGTCCGCGGGGTACATAAGCCTGCGGGTGGATGCGGTGAGCCCGGCGAGCGCGGTCTCTACGGTGTACGGCGACGTGCGGTGCGCGGTGTGGACGGAGGCCGGCGGACAGGACGACCTGCGCTGGTATTCCATGAGCAGCGCGGACGGCGGCTTTTCCGGGACGGCGGATTTGCGCAACCACGGGTATGAATACGGGCGGTATATCTGCCACTTCTACGGCAAGCAGAAGAACGGGGCAGACGTTTTTATGGGCTCGAGCGTGGTGACGGTGGAGCAACCTATGTCCACGGTTACTGCTTCGGTCAGCGGCGGCGGCAAGAGCCTGAGCCTCTCGGCCACGGAGGTGGCGCTGCTGCCGGGCGTGCAGAGCGTGCGCTTCGCGGTGTGGGGTGCGGCCGGCGGGCAGAACGACCTCGTGTGGTATTCCATGACGAGCAAGAGCGGCGGGAAGTACCTGTCGAGCGCGGACCTGACGCGGCATGGTGAGAAGGGGATTTACTACGTGCACGTGTACGCCACGCTGACGAACGGGAGGAGCCTGTACATAGGCGGAACGAGCGTGACGGTTTAGACTTTCCACATAATCGACACCGAATGAACGCCGAAAACCCAAGAAAATAGCGGAAAACTGTAATATTCGAGCCGGAATCCTGTGATATACTATACGATAGATATGGGGTGCAGCCTTGCTCTAAGGCTGTATTTCGGTTCCTTATCAGAAAGGTAATAGCGGGGGCGAAAGGCGTAAGAGGCAAGGATTTATGATGCGATTTAAGATTACTAATAAGGCTGGTTTTAAGCGGGCGCTGAGCGTGTGGCTCTGTGCGCTGCTTGTTTTGGTTTTTGCGGTTTCTCCGCTGGTAGCGGTGGCGGATGAGGAGACGACGGGTGAGGCGATAACGGACGCGGAGACGGACGACGACACGACGGGTGCGGCAATAACGGGTGCGGACACCGCGGCGTTTGAGGACTTGGTGGCTTCTGCGCCGGCGCTTACCGAAGAGCAGATAGACGAGCTTACTTCCAACGGGGCTATAAAAGAGAATCAGGTGCTGGTGGTCATGCGGCAGGACGTGCCGGAAGAGGCCGTCGTAGCGCCGGAGGACGAGGCGACCGAGACGGTGGACCTGTCCGACGAACTTAAGATAGTCAAGGTGGAGACGGACGCGGATGTGGCCACGGCCATAGAGGAATACCAGAGCGACCCGAACGTGGCGTTCGTGCAGCCGAACTTTACTTATACGCTTATGGACGACGCTGAGGTGGACGCGGAGGAAGAGGTGAGCCCGCTGGCCAACCCGAACGACCCGAACCTCTCCTCGCAGTGGGCGCTGCTGCCCGCGGGCTCGTCCGTGACCACGCGTGTGAACGAGGCGTGGACTTACGTGGAGGGGCTTGGGCTTTCCGGCGCCAAGGTGAAGGTGGCGGTCATAGACACGGGCGTGCAGACGGACCACCCGGACCTGGCGGCAAACCTGAACACAGCCAAGGGATGGAACTATGTGACGAACGGCGCGCTGCTTCCCGGCAGCACGGTCAAGGACATCTACGGGCACGGCACGCACGTGGCGGGCATAATCGGCGCGGTGACCGACAACGGCACTGGCGTGGCGGGCGTGGCGCACAACCACGCGGAGATAATCCCTTATCAGATCTTCTGGTATGAGACGCCTTCCTCCGCGCAGCCGACCTCTGAGACCATCTATGTGTATCAGGCCTACAACAAGGCGGTGAGCGAGGGCTGCCGGATAATAAACTTGAGCCTCGGCAGCTACGACGCACTGGAGACCTATGACATACTGCTCCAGCTGGCCATAGATTCCGCCTACGCAAACGGGGTTATTACGGTGGCAGCCGCGGGGAACGGTACCCGTTCGACCGCGAGCTTTCCTTCCGATTTTCCGAACGTGGTTTCCGTGGTGGCGACGAACAACGACAACACGCGCTGGTACGCGTCGGACTATAACGCGAACAAGAACATATCCGCGCCGGGCAACAGTATATACAGCACTTACGGTCACGAGGCGCACGGTACGGTTTCCGCCGCATACAATTCCTATGCGGGCATGCAGGGCACGTCCATGGCCACGGGGTACGTATCCGGCGTGCTGGCGCTTATTCTCTACGTGAACCCCAACCTGACCGCGGCGCAGGCGGTGGACATCCTCTACAGCACGGCGACCGACCTGGGTACGCCCGGCAAGGACATCTATTTCGGCTACGGCCTTGTGAATGCGGAGGCGGCCGTGCAGAAGGCGCGCAATCCGCAGGTGACCGTCACCTTTAACGCGAACGGCGGCACGACGCTATCGATGGCTTCCAAGACAGCTTACTACGGCGCGGCGTACGGAACCCTTGCCACCACAAGCCGCACGGGCTATACCTTTGACGGCTGGTACACGGCGGCATCCGGCGGCACGAAGGTAACGAGTACGACCAAATATACGGCTGTGGGCAATTCCACGCTCTACGCGCACTGGAAGGCCAACAACTATACGGTGACATTTAACTCCAACGGCGGCATAACGCCGCACAGCACCGTGACGCAGACTTACGGGCAGCCTTACGTACTTCCGGCGGATCCCGTGCGCACGGGTTATACGTTCACCGGCTGGTACACGGCGGCCAGCGGCGGCACGAAAGTGACGAGCGCGACCACCTACACGCTTACAACCGGCTCCACGCTCTATGCGCACTGGGATACGGGCAACGTGGTTACCTCCACGCTTTCCGCGGACCAGCAGACCATAAGCATGAGCGCGAGCGGCCTGTCCTACACGAACGTGACGGGCGTGAGTTTCGCGGTCTGGGGTGCGGCGGCGGCCAGCGGAAACACGCAGAACGACCTGCGCTGGGTGCCCGCCACAAACAGCGGCGGTACGTGGACTGCGAGTGAAGCGGTCTCCTACCATAAGGAGACAGGTCTCTATTACATCCATGTGTACGCCACGCTCTCGAACGGAACGAGCGTCTATGTGGGCGCAAGCTCTGTCAATGTAAATGGCTTGACAGCTGCTGTCAGCAGCCCGTCCAAGAACGTCACGTCCGGCTATTTCACGCTGCAGGCCGGCAGCTTCAGCCCCGCGACGGCTGTCTCCGAAGCGGCGGGCGACGTGCGTGTGGCGGTGTGGACCGAGGCAGGCGGGCAGGATGACCTGCGCTGGTATAACCTCAGCAAGAGCGGGTCTAACTTTGCTGCCACCATTTACATGAGCTCCCACGGCTATCAGTACGGGAATTATATCTGCCACTTCTACGCCAAACAGAAGAATGGCATAGACCAGTTTGTAGGAAGCAGCGTCGTGAGCATGACGGCGCCGGCCTCCACGGTTACGGCCTCGCTTACCGGCGACCAGCAGACGATTATCATGGCCGCCTCGGGCGTTACGCTCCTTCCGGGCGTGTCCGGCGTGCGTTTTGCCGTATGGGGCGACGCAGGCGGACAGAACGACCTGCGCTGGTATAACGCGAGCAGCACGGGGGTGCTGGGCGGCTATGCGACGAATGTTCCGGTCTCCAACCATAAAGAGACAGGCACCTACTACATACACACGTACGCAACGCTCACAAACGGGACAAGCATTTTCATTGGCGGCCAGACTGTCAATGTATTAAGCTTGACAGGCACAGCTACGGGAACGGGAAATCCGACCTCCGGAAACATAGAGGTGACGATCACAGGGCTCTCGCCGGAATCGGCGCTCTCCTCCATGAAGGTGGCGGTGTGGACCAACGCGAATCAGAGCGACCTGAAGTGGATTACGTTGACCAAGACGGGCAGTGGCACATACAAGGCCACGGATAACATGTCCGCCCACGGCTATCAGTATGGCCAGTACTACGCGCATATCTACGCGACGCAGAAGAACGGGATAGAGAAGTTCTTAGGCGCCGCGAACTTTAACATCTCGCCGGGGACCGCGCTTACGGCAGCGCTTTCGCCCGACCAGAGCCAGATAACGCTCGGCGTGACGGGGGTGAACCTCATCCGGCCGGTGAGCAAGGTGCAGTTCGCGGTGTGGGGTGCGGCCGGCACCGGCACAGGGCAGAACGACCTTGTCTGGTATACCGCAAACGATGCGAGCGGCGGTACGTACTCGACGATTGCGGACATTGTGAATCATCGCGAGGCGGGGGTATACAACATCCACGCGTACGCGACCATGAATAACGGGACGGCGGTGTTCCTGGGCTCGGTCAGCGTGACGGTGGGCGCGCCTTCGGGCAGCATAGGCACGGTGAGCAGGAACCTGACGGCGGGGACGTTTACGGCCAATGTCACGGCCAACGGCAGCAGCGCGAGCGGCGTGGCTTACGTGCAGGTGGCCGTGTGGAGTAAGGCAGATCAGAGCGACATACACTGGTATGACGCGCCGCTGGTGAGCGGCAATACGTATAAGCTGGACGGCTTCCTGGGCTACCACGGCTACAGCGAGGGCACGTATTACGCGCACGTGTATGCGACACTGCAAAACGGCGTGCAGGCGTACATAGGCAGCACGACTTTTTCCGTGACCCTGCCGGCGAGCCCGGCGGTGCAGGCGGTGTTTGACGAGTCGCTGGGGCGGATTACCGCCGCTACGGCCTCGCTGAGAAGTACGCCGGGGGTGGTCAAGGTGCAGTTTGCGGTCTGGGGACTGGCCGGCGGACAGAACGACCTCATTTGGTATAACGCGACGAACGTGGGCGGGGTCTGGCGGATTAACGCGCCCGTGCTCAATCACAAGGAAGGCGGCAGTTACGCGGTGCATGTTTATGCGACTTACACAAACGGCGCCACGGTCTACCTGGGGAGCGCGAGCGTGACGAACGTGACCTACTATATGCGCGGCATAGACGTGTCGTACTGGCAGGGCGATATCAATTGGGCGGCTGTCAAGGCGAGCGGCGTAGACTTTGCCATCATCCGGATCGGGTACTTTACCGAGGGAAGCTCCAACGTGTTCAACCCGGACCTGCGGTTTATTCAGAATGTGCAGGGCGCCAAGGCGGTGGGCCTGAAGATAGGTACGTACATCTACAACTACAATTATACGAATACGTCCATGGCCGTGGGCTTTATGGAGATGAACGCCTCCGCGCAGATGAACGCGGTGCGCGCGGTGGGCGGTTTCGACCTGCCGGTATTCCTCGACATGGAGGACGCGGACGTGCTGAACGGCGCGGCGGCCATAGCGGGCAATTCCGGAACGGCGCGGTATAACTATTTGACGAATTTCCTGAAGAGCAGCATGGATGCCATGCGCGGCTACGGCTGGGATCCGGGCGTGTATGCGAACCTGTCCTGGGCGCAGAACTACTACAACCAGCAGCAGCTCATAGACCAGGGCTACAAGTTCTGGCTGGCGCGGTGGTACACGAACAGCGCGGAGATGGATCCGTTTACGGCGGGCGTGTGGCCGGGCGGGCAGGTGAACGCGTGGCAGTACCGCAGCACGGGCTCGGTGGCGGGCATAGGCGGCAACGTGGATATGGACTACTATTACGGCTGAGCGGGGCGCGGAGGCGCGCGTGCCTTGGACGTTGTAACGGGAAGTTAACGGTTCCTTAACAGCCTTTCGGGGCGGGATTTGATATGATAAAACCGGGTTTGCGACAGCGAATCCGGTTTGTTATTTCGGGCAAGGAGCGCGTATGAGTAAGCGAATTAAAGCAGCAGGAAACGGGAAGATTAAGAGATTTTTGGCGGCGGTATTGACGGTCGCTATGTTGGGGGTTCTGGCGGTGCCCGTGGGGGTGAACGCGGAAGACGACGCGGACGCGGAGACGTCCTCCCCGGAGGCGGTGGACGCTGTCATAGAAGAGCATGTACACGACGGCAGCGAGGAGTCTCCTGCGGAGATAGACCTCGACATGCTGGTGCCGGTCGGGGAGATAGGCAGTGTGGGAATCAGCGTTATGGAGTTGGCGCCGGCTGCCGGCGGCACGGTGGTCATAGCGCTGGACGCGGGCCACGACACCACGCATAAGGGCGCGAACTACAATGGGCTCGCGGAGGAGAACATCACCTGGCAGGTCCGCGACGTGACGGCTGCCGAACTCGCGAAATACGCAAACGTAAAGATAATCAAGACCGGCGCCACGAGCGGAACCGGTGCCTGCCCGTATCCGGGCAGTACGAGCTCGGAGTGCATGTACGCGAACATGGAATACGCCAAGGCGCAGGGCGCCAACTATTTCATTTCGTTTCACTTTAACGCGACGGGAACGGGAAGCGCCCGCGGCTCGCTCGTAATCGTGCCCTCCACGGGCGGAAACTACGATATATTCCTCAAGGGCAACCAGCTGGGGAACGCCATCCTGACGCAGCTTAACAAGCTGGGCTTCGCGAACCGCGGCACCATGACTCGCGTGTTCCAGGGCTCGGAGCTGGAAGGCCCGGACGACTATTACGCGGACGGGTCCGCCAAGGACTACTACGCGAACGTGCGCTGGCCCAAGGAAAACGGCATTACGGGCATAATCATTGAACACGCCTTCATAGACAATGCAGAGGATGCCGGCTTGGTCAAGCAGACGGGCATGCTCATCAAGCTGGGGCTGGCGGATGCGGCAGGCATAGTGAACGCACTGGGCCTGCAGCTATTGGACCCGAACGCGCCTACGAGCACGGCTTCGGTGGGGGCGAGCCTGATTAACAGCGAAAACACCATCCGGGTCACGGCGAATAGCGTGGGCTACGCGTCAGGCGTGAAGAGCCTGAACATTGCCGTCTGGGGCGCGACGAACGGACAGAACGACCTGCGCTGGTATCCGCTGTCTGCTACGAGCAGCGGCAACTACACGCTGGATGTGCCGGTGAGCAATCACAAGGAGACGGGGACTTACTACGCGCACGTGTACGCGACGCTGGGGAGCGGCGCCTCGGTCTTCGTGGGCGGCGGCACGGTGAACGTGAGCGGGGCTACGGCGACGCTCAGCTTCAAGGATGTGAACGCGGCGGCGGGGACGTTCAAGGTGCAAGCCACCGGGATCAGTTCCGCGTCGGGCGCGAAGAAGATTAAGATAGCGGTCTGGACCCTCGAGAACGGGCAGGACGATATTTACTGGTACGAGCAGACGCTGGCAAACGGCGCCTCGGCGGCCACGGTCTACGCGAACGTGGCGAACCACAAGTACAGCTACGGCAGTTTCACGGCGCACGCCTATGTGGAGTCGGGGAACGGCACGCTGGCTTTCGCGGGGGGCGCGAGTTATACGATAAACGCGCCGGCGGCCAGCATTTCCGCCTCGCTGCTGAACAGCGAGAACACCATACGCATAGCGGCGAGCGGCGTGCAGCGCGCGCCGGGCATCTCGTCGGTGCGGTTCGCGGTGTGGGGCGCGGCCAGCGGTCAGAACGACCTGGTCTGGTACTCGCGCACGGCCTCCTCGGCCGGCAGCTACGTGCTGGACATTCCGGTCTCCGCGCATAAGGAGACGGGCATCTACTACGTGCACTGCTACGCGACGCTCACGAACGGGCAGAGCGTTTTCATGGGCGGGACTGCCGTCACGGTGAGCAGCCCTGTGGCCACGCTCAGCATTCCGGACAGCTCGGTGAACGCGGCGGGCGGCACGTTTGACATAAACGTCACGGGCATAAGCTCTCCCTCGGGCGCGAAGAAGCTCAAGGTCGCCGTGTGGACCAACGAGGGCGGCCAGGACGATATCTACTGGTACGAGACCACGCTTGCGGCCGGCGCGACTACTGCCACGATTCACGCGAATCTGGCGCGCCACGGCTACAACTACGGCACGTTTATAGCGCACGCCTACATAGAGTCCGGCAACGGCACGCTGGGTTACGCGGGCAGCACGTACAAGACCATACCCGCACCCACGGCGGTGCTTCTCTCCGACGCGCTTCCGGACGCCATGACCATTCGCATTTCGCTGGCTGGCCTGCAGCGCGCGCCGGGCATTAAGGAGGTGCGCTTCGCGGTGTGGGGCGAGGCGGGCGGTCAGAACGACCTGCGCTGGTACTCCATGCCGGCATCCGCGAGCGGCAGCTACCTCATGGATGTCTCGGTGCTCAACCACAAGGAGACGGGCGTCTACTACATCCACCTCTACGCGGTGCTCACAAACGGCCAGAGCGTCTTCTGCGGCTCCGCACTGGCCAACGTCCCGGCCCCGACGGCCACGGTGGCAGTGGCCAACGCGAACCAGTACAGCGGAACATTTGACGTCAATGTAACGAACATCGCCTCGGCCTCCGGCGCGAAAAAGCTCAAGCTGGCGGTGTGGACCAACGCGAACGGGCAGGACGACATCCGCTGGTATGAGCAGTCCGTGAACGCGGCCACGAGCCTCGTGACCTTCCCGATCAACATTAAGAACCACAAGTATGAGTACGGCACTTACACGGCCCACCTGTATGTGGAAAGCGCCAATGGCACGGTCGCCTACGCGGGCGGCACCACCTACACGCTCGTCGACCCCGGCTATGCGATTATGGGTACGAGCACGGTCACGGCGGCGCAGATGGTGCGGTGGTACAAGAGCAAGAACAAGACCTACCCGGCGGCGCTGGGGCAGACGGGTGCGCTCGGCTATAACGGCGGGGCGCCCAACATAGAGACCTTCGCGCAGATAGTCCTCGAGGAGGCGGCGGCGGAGGGCGTCAAGGCGGAGGTGGTCTTCGCGCAGTGCATGCAGGAGACGGGCTGGCTGCAGTACGGCGGCTCGGTGCAGGTGAATCAGTTTAACTTCGCGGGGATAGGCGCTACGGGAGCGGCCGGCGCTACGTCCGCGAGCTTCAAGACGGTGCGCGAGGGCGTGCGGGCGCAGGTGCAGCACCTGAAGGCGTACGCGTCTACGGCGCCCTTGAATCAGACCTGCGTGGACCCGCGGTTCAGCTTAGTCACGCGCGGCTGTGCGCCGTTCGTGCAGTGGCTCGGGAAGAACGAGAACCCGTACGGGTACGGCTGGGCCACGGCGGTGGGCTACGGCAACAAGATTGTGGAGATGATAAACGAGCTCAAGCAGGCGTAGAAAATTTATCGAAAAACGATAAAAAAGTATTGACACACGATAATCCGTGTGTCATTATTTTATTGAGAATTCTCTATTCGTTATAGCTTCAGGAGGAAGAGGATGGGCACGAGCAAGTGGAATGACGGGCGGTCGCTTAAACTTTCGCTGATCTGTACGAAGATCGTGATCGGGCTGGTGATCGCCTCGGCGGTGGCAGTCACCGTGTGGTATCTGATGGGCGGCGAGACGAGTGTCGTGGCGCAGACTTCCGTGGCGAAGTCTGCGGACGGCGAAACCATCAGTTCGCGGTTTTCGGAGCACGTGGAGATTTCCATAGTCCGGACCGGCAGCAGCTTCGCGTTCGTGGCGGTTATCTATGTGGTCTGCGCCATAGCGCTGGCGGCGCTGTGCCTCCTGCACGGCATGCTCTCGCGCATCCGGCGGGGCGACGTGTTCTCCGCGGGGAACGTGCAGGCGCTGCGCCGGATTTCCTGGCTGTGCTTCGCGTGTGCGCTGGCGCTGGTGTGCGGCGCGTACGTGTGCGGACTCTCGTTTATCCTCATAGGTCTCATGGCGGCCTTCGTGGGCCTCATCCTGCGCGTCGTGAAAAATGTCTTTGCCGCCGCGGTGGAGATTAAGACAGAGAACGATTTTACGGTTTAGGGGGCGCAGCTGGTGAGAATCACGGTCAACATAGACGTCATGATGGCACGGCGGAAAATCTCGGCGGGCGAGCTCGCGGAGCGCATAGGCATAACGCCGGCCAACCTTTCCATCCTGAAGAACAACAAAGCCAGGGCCATCCGCTTTTCGACGCTGGAAGCCCTGTGCCGGGAACTGGACTGTCAGCCCGGCGACCTCCTCGAATTTACGGAGGACGAGTAAAGGAGAAGGATCATGAATATATATTTGCAAGGAAATCCGGCGCAGGCGCCGTATTACGGTCCGGGTACGCCCGCGCAGGCTTACTGTCCGGGTACGCCCGCGCCGGCTCCCGTGGTGCGGCCGCTGGCATATCAGAAACCGGGGCAGCCGTGGGTAGTGGGAACGGCGGAGACGCTCTTCGCCTGCTACGCGCTCGCTATGGGGTTTCTGTTCTGGGAATGGGTCGTGGGCACGGCTTATGCAGACCGTCGGGAGTTTTTCCCCACGGCGCTGGGCGCGTTCTGCTTCTTAGTGCTCGCCATGGCGGGCACGCTGGTCTTCCTGCAGGCGCGCGGCAGGAAGCAAAACCGGCGCTCGCTCTTCTGGGGCGCGGTGGCGCTGGCGGGAGCGGTGCCGTTCCTGCTTTATGCTGGTACGCCCGTGCGGTTTTTCCTCATGGCCTTCGAGGCGCTGGCGCTCCTGCTGTGGGTCATGGCCTCGTGCGGCACCTCGATTTCGGAGAAGCTGTCCGGCTTCCTCCTCCCCGACGCCATAAACCAGGGCTGCATCATTCCGTTCGCCAACTTCATTGGCCTCTTCAGGAGTTTCGGGAAAGCGACCGACGAGAAGGGGCAGCCGGTGGCGGCTGAGGGCGCGGGCGCTGAGAAACGCAAAGGGCGCGGGCGGCTGGCGCTTGCGGCGCTTCTGGGCGTGGTGGCCTTCATCCCGGTGCTGATCTTCATTTTGAACCTGCTCATGATGGCGGACGCGGCCTTCGACGATGTGATTCGCCGGCTTGAGATTCCTGACTTCCTCAAGGAGCACTTCGGGATGTGGGTGTTTAACGCGGTCTTCGGCGTGCCGGTGGCGTGCTATCTTTTCGGCGCGGTATACGGCAACGCGCGGCGGCGGCACACGGGGCATGTGACCCGGGAGGGCACGGTGAAGACGCTCTCGTATTTCCGGGGCATTCCGCGGGCGGCAATACTGGCGCCGCTCTGCCTTCTCGCCCTGGTATATCTGCTCTTTCTGGCCGTCATGGGCGGCTACCTGTTCTCCGCGTTCGGCGGGGACCTGCCGGCCGGGTTCACGTACGCCGAGTACGCGCGGCGCGGGTTCTTCGAGCTGTGCGGCGTGGCGTCCATAAACCTGGCGCTCCTGGCGTTCGTCTACCTGTTCGCCAAGCGCGGGGCAGGGGAGTATCCGGTGGCGCTGCGGGTTCTCACGGGCCTGCTGAGCGCGCTCACGGTGCTGCTCGTGGTCACGGCCATGAGCAAGATGGTGCTGTACATAGACGCTTACGGGCTGTCAAGGCTGCGCCTTTACACCTTCTGGTTCATGGCGTTGCTGTTGCTCGTGTTCGCGGTGCTGCTTGTCTGGCACGTGCGGCCGTTTAACGCGGGGCGTCCCATCGCGGTGGCGTGCGTGGTGTGCGTTCTGGCGCTGTTTTACGTGAACACGGACGGACTCATAGCCCGCTACAACGTGGAGCAGTACCTGACGGGGAGCCTGCCCACGGTGGACGTAGAGATGCTGGACGGGCTTTCGGACGCGGCGGTGCCGTACCTGGACGAGCTGGCGGGGTCCGGGAAGGCATCCGCGGATGTGCGGGAGGCTGCGGTTGCGGCGCTCTCTACGGATGATGAGGCGTACACGCGGTATTCGCCGTCCCCGACAGAAGGGCTGCACTTCTACAACTGGAGCGTGCAGGGCGCGCGGGCAGAGGAGATTTTACAGAAATATGTAAAATAGGAGTTGACATTTTGGGCATCGATAGTGGATAATATTGAAAACGAAGGAGTTGCCGAGTGGTTACGGCGGCACCTCTCGAAACGATTTATGGTCATTTGAGAAGACACCGCTTTTACCAAGCGGTGTTACTTCTTTCTGAGAGGTTTTTTGTGTCAAATAAAAAGAATACAATAGATAACTTCCTCACGTGCACGTCCGAGGAAATGCGCGAGCGGGGGCTGGACTGTGTGGATTTTGTGCTGGTGAGCGGTGACCCGTACATAGACCACCCGTCTTTCGGCACGGCGATTATAGGCCGGCTGCTGGAGAGCCGGGGCTACAGCGTGGCGGTGCTGGCGCAGCCGGACTGGACGGACGCCGATGCCTTTAAGCGTTTTGGACGGCCGCGCCTGGGCTTCCTCATTACCGCCGGCTCGGTGGACTCCATGGTAGCCAATTACACCGCGGCGAAGCATAAGCGCCGCAAGGACAGCCTTTCGCCGGGCGGGCAGACGGGCCGGCGCCCGGACCGCGCGCTCATTGTCTATACAAATGGCTGCAAGGCGGCCTTTCCGGGCTGCCCGGTCATCCTGGGCGGCATAGAAGCGAGCCTGCGCCGCCTCGCGCACTATGACTACTGGTCGGACAAGGTTCGCCGCAGCGTGCTGCTGGACTCCAAGGCGGACATCCTGGTCTACGGCATGGGGGAGCGCGCCATAGTCGAGGTGGCGGACGCGCTCGCGGACGGGTTTGCCGCGCGCGACATCACATGGATAGCCGGTACGGCCTTTCGGGCTCGCGAGGAGACCCTGCCCGCGGATGCTTTGCCGCTGCCTGCGTTTGCGGATGTAGCGGGGGACTTTGCGGAGGCCAAGGAGGCCTACTGTCGCAGCTACGTTCTTCAGTACGAGAACGGCGAACACATAGGCAGCCGGCCGCTGGCCGAGGCGTATGAAGGCGGCATCTACGTTCTGCAAAACCCGCCGCAAGCCCCGCTGTCAAGGAAAGAACTTGACAATGTCTACGCGCTGCCGTTCTGTTACGACCAGCACCCCGTGTATAGCCAGGAGGGGTGTGAAATCCCCGCGCTGCACGAGATTCGCTTTTCCATAGCACACGTACGCGGCTGCTTCGGTAACTGCGCTTTCTGCGCCATAACCGCGCACCAGGGGCGAATCCCCACGGCGCGCAGCCGGGAGTCGGTGGTGGCGGAGGCGGAGAAGATGGCCTCCCTGCCCGGTTTTTACGGATACATTCACGATGTGGGCGGTCCCACGGCCAACATACGCGGGGCGGCCTGCGCGGCGCAGGAGAAGCGCGGCAGCTGCAAACAGCGGGACTGTCTCTGGCCGCAGCCGTGTAAGAACCTGCGCGCGGATCACACGGAGTATACGCAGCTTCTGCGTGCGGTGCGCGGCGTGCCCGGGGTTAAGAAGGCCTTCGTGCGCTCGGGGATCCGCTACGACCTGGTGCTCGCGGACGGAAAAGGCGGCCCGGCCTTCCTGAAGGAGCTGGTTGGGTACCACGTGAGCGGCATCCTAAAGACGGCGCCGGAGCACGTGAACGCGCAGACCCTCGCGTGTATGCGCAAGCCGGGCCCGGAAGTGTACGAGCGATTCGAGGCGCGCTTTAACGAAGCGGAAGCGGCGCGGCAGGCGGAAGCGCAGAAGGCGGGCGGCAAGTGCTCGCCGCAGTATCTGTTGCCGTACTACATCTCCGCGCACCCGGGATGCGACCTTGCCAGCGCGGCCGAACTTACGGACCATTTGAAGGCGCACGGTTTCGTGCCGGACCAGATTCAGGATTTCTACCCGACGCCCGGAACGCTCGCCACCTGCATGTACCACACCGGCATGGATCCGTTCACGGGCGCGCCGGTCTACGTCCCTGGGAAGAACCCCGCAGTCCCCGGCGAGCGCGCCCTCCAGCGCGCCCTCCTGCACGAGCACAAAAAAGAAAACAAACCCCGCGCCGCCAAGGCCCGCCGCATGCTCAAGCACCGCTAACCCCCGCAGCCCCCAGTGCGCAGCCGCAGCACCTCCCGGTGCCCTTGGTACGTGCGCAAAATTTCAGTATTTCGTGTATTATTGCTGGAAATATCTGGTGAATCCACACGAAATACTGAAATTTTGCGTGGGCGGGGGCGTGGGGACACACGAAATACTGAAATTTTGCGCGGGTGGGGGCGTGCGGTATAATAGAGGGCGGAGGTGCTTATGGAAAAGACATTATTACTGAAGGGCGTGAAGGCCATAGTTACCTGTGACGCGGAGGATCGGGTTTATCGCGGGGCGGACCTGCTGGTTCGCGGGGGGCGTATCGAGAGCATCGCGGTTCCGCAAGCCGGGGCGGGCGCAGGAGATTGTGCGGTTCCGCAAGCCGGGGCGGGTATCGCGGACACAGGCGTTCCGCAAGCCGGGGCGGACATCGCGGGCCGGTCTGAGGTCGCGGCGGACGAGGTGATCGACGGCAGCCGGTACATTGTCTACCCGGGGCTGGTCAACACGCACCACCATTTCTTTCAGACGTTTGTGAGGAACCTGATTCGCGTGGACTTCGTCAATGTCACGCTTGCCGAATGGCTCGACGAAATCTACCGGATTTTCGCGCACATAGACGGCGATGTGATTTACTACTCGTCGCTCACGGCCATGGCCGACCTGGTCAAGCACGGGTGCACCACGGCGTTCGACCACCAGTACTGCTTTACCACGGCCACGGGCAAGACGCCCATAGACCGGCAGTTTGCGGCGGCGCGGGAGATAGGCATTCGCTACCACGCGGGGCGCGGGACGAATACGCTGCCGCGCAGCGAGGGCAGCACCATGCCGGATGAGATGGTGGAGAGCACGCAGGAGTTTCTGGATGACTGCGCGCGCGTGATCGGGCTGTACCATAACCCGGACCCGCTGTCCTACGCGCAGATAGTCATGGCGCCGTGCCAGCCGATTAACTGCTACCGCGACACGTTTACCGAGACGGTGCGCATGGCGCGCGAGGCGGGGGTGCGCATGCACACGCATCTTTGCGAGGGCGAGAACGATATTATGCTGGAGCGTTGGGGCAAGCGCACGCTGGCCTGGGCCGAGGAGGCCGGGTTCATAGGCGACGATGTCTGGTACGCGCACGGCTGGGACCTGCTGCCGGAAGAGTACGCTGTGATGGGGCGCACGGGCACCGGGGTTTCGCATTGTCCCACGCCGGCCATTCTGGGCGGTTCGCCCATTCTGCCCATGCAGCAGATGCAGCGCGCGGGGATTAACATAAGCCTCGGCTGCGACGGCTCGGCCACGAACGACAGCTCGAATCTCTTAGACGCGCTGCGCACCGGCTGGCTCATGCAGGCGTGGCACAGCAAGGCGCGCGGGGGCTGCATAAGCCCGTACGAGATGCTCAAGATTGCCACGGTGAACGGGGCGAAGACGCTGGGGCGCACGGACATAGGCTACCTGGCGCCGGGCATGGCGGCCGACTTTTTCCTGATAGACGCGGACACGCTTGAGCTTACGGCCACGGCGCACGACGCGAAGAACCTGCTCGCGCGCACGGGCGTGACCGGCCCGGTGGCCATGACGTTCATAGGCGGCAAGGCTGTCTACGCAGACGGGAAAATCGCGGGGATAGACGAGCGGGCACTGGCGGCGGAAGGCGCCGAGGTGCTCGCGCGCGTGCTCAGCGGTAAGTGCGCCGCGTATCAGAATCTCGATTGACGCAGCCGCGGGCAGAGGCAGGAGGAACGCAGCTTTGGACATACTGAACCGTTTTCCCGACATACTCGAGGCGGCGCAGCAGCAGGCGGACCACGCGCTGCCGGGCGACATCCGCTTCGAGGCCGTCTTCGACCGGCACAGCGGCCTGGAGGCGCAGAAGGCGAACATTGAGAAAGGGATCATTGGCGCCGGCCGCCTGATTCTGGGCGATAACCTGCAGGTGGCCAAGACCCTCCGCGCGGGCATGGCGGCGGGAACCATTCCCCCGGCCAACCTCGTATACCTCGACCCGCCGTTCTTCACCCGCAGCGTTCTGACCGGCACCGTGGCCGTACGGGACGCAGAGGGCGGCAGCCACGTCATTGCCACCGAGTCGTTTGCGGACACGTGGAAGGACGCGGAGGAGGGCACGGCTTTTGAGGCCTACCTCACGCAGACCTGCGCCTGCATCATGGCGGCGCGCGAGCTGCTCGCGGAGGACGGGAGTCTGTGGCTGCACCTCGACCACCACGCCGTGCACTACGTGAAGGTCCTCGCGGACGCCATTTTCGGCGGGCCGGAGCACCTCATGAACGAGGTCATCTGGCAGTACAAAAGCGGCGGCGCCACCAAGCGCCGGTTCGCGCGCAAGCACGACACGCTGCTCTTCTACGCGAAGGACCCGCGCCGCTGCAAGTTCTTCCTCAGCAAGGAGAAGTCCTACAACCGCGGCAGGAAACCCTACCGCTTCAAGGGCGTCAAGGAGTACCGCGATGACGAGGGCTGGTACACGTGGGTGAACATGAAGGACGTCTGGCAGATAGACATGGTCGGCCGCACCTCCGCGGAGCGCACCGGCTATGCCACCCAGAAGCCCTACGCCCTGCTGCTGCGCATCCTGAATGCCTGCACCCGTGAGGGCGACCTCGTCGTGGACCTCTACGGCGGTAGCGGCACCACAGCCATAGCGGCCGCCGCGTACGGACGGGACTACATTTTATGCGACAATGCCCCGGCTGCCATCCTCACGGCCGAGAGCCGGATGGTAGCGTCAGGCCTGCCGTTTTCGGTGTTGTGCGGCCACCCGCTGCTGGGCGAGGAGGACATAGCCGCCTACCTTGCGAGCGCGGAGATTCCGGAGGAGCGCAAGGTGCGGCTCCGGCTGATTCCGCACCCACCTCGGACGCCGGAGATTACGGTGCGCTTCGATGTGGAGACGGAGGAGGTGGACGCGCAGCGCCTGCTCGTGCGGGTGCGCGTGAGCCGGTACGGGATAGCGCCGGAGGACATGCCGGTCAAGGCGCGTGACCGTGCGCTCGTAGAAGAGGCCGCCGCCGCGGACCCCGCGCAGATGATTGCGCTGCTCATGGCCGGCCCGGATGAACAGCCCTACCGCCCCCTCGCCGCCGCGCGCCGCGGGGAAGCGCTCGAGTTCTTCCTGCCGAGAAGCGGAGGCGCCCAGCTACAGGCCATCAAAATCGTAGCCAAGGACATATTCGGAAACAGCTGCACCGAGCTGGTTACACGCGGGTGAACGCGTACTTGGTTACGGAGCGGAAGATTTCGCCCATCCGCACTATGGGGGAGGGGAACTGCGCGAAGTGCGGCGCGTCCGGGTAAAACTGCGTCTCCATGCAGAACGCTCCGCGGCGGTGGATGGTGGCGCCTTTCTTCATGATCTCGCCCTCGGGCAGCGAGTTGCCCGTGTAAAACTGCAGCCCGGGCATGTCCGTATAGACCTCCATGCGAATGCCCGTGCGCGGGCTGAATACCGAGGCAACCGGCGTATGTCCGTCGTGGTGGTTCAGGACAAAGTTGTGGTCAAACCCGCCGGCGTAGCGAATCTGTCGGCTGCCGGCGTCCACGCTCGCTCCAATCATCTTCGGGTGGCGGAAGTCGAACGGTGTGCCGCCCACGTGCCGGATCTCCCCTGTGGGAATGAGCTCCTCGTTCACCGGCGTGTAGGCGTTCGCGTCTATCTGCACCACGTGGTCGTCTATCCGCCCGTTGGCGTAGCCGTTCAGGTTGAAATACGAATGGTTCGTGAGGTTAAAGCAGGTGGTCCGGTTCGCGTAGGCACGGTAGGAGATAACTATAACATTATTATCGTCCAAGAAGTATTCCACCTCTATCTGCGCGTTTCCGGGGAAGCCCTGGTCCCCGTCCTCGCTCGTCAGCGAGAAGCGAATGGTGTTTTCGTTCACCACCGCGTACCGCCACAGCCGCTTCTCGTATCCGTGAAACCCGCTGTGCAGCGTGTGCTTGCCGCCTTCGTTCTTATCCAGTGTGTACGTGTAGCCCGCTATGGGAATCTTGCCGTACGCTATGCGGTTCGCACAGCGCCCGACGGTAGCGCCCAGATATGCCGTGCCCGCCCGGTACGCGTCTAAATTGTCATAGCCCAGAATCAAATCTATCTTTCGCGTGCGGGAAATGGGCAGCTTAAAGCCCGTAATCGCCGCGCCGAAGTCCGTCAGCGAAAGTTCCGCGCCGCGCCTGTTGGTAATGGTAATGAGTTTCGCCGGAGATGCCATGGCCGCCGCCCCGCGCCCCTACTGGGAAAGAATGTCGGCGAGCCCGTCCAGGTCGAGGAGCGGGTCGCTCTTCATGGCCAGCGCCTCGGCCAGATCGTAGTCCACCACGCTGTCGCCGCGCACGCCCACCGCCCGGTTGTAAACGTCCTTCTTCAGCAGCCGCGCCGCCTCGTAGCCGAGCATGGCCGCCAGCTGCCGGTCGCGCGCCGTGGGCGAACCCCCGCGCTGGATGTAGCCCAGGATGACCACCTTGGCCTCCAGCCCCGTGCGCGCCGCAATCAGGTCCGCCAGCTCCTGCGAAGGAACCTCTACGCCCTCCGCCTTTATGATTATGCTGGACTTCTTGCCGCGGTTCTTGGACTCCACCAGCCGCCGGCAAATGTCGTCCACGTCCTCCGGCCGCTCCGGGATAAGCACGATCTCCGCGCCGCCGCCCAGCGCCGAAAGGATGGCTATGTCGCCGCAGTTGCGCCCCATAACCTCCACGATGGTGGTCCGGTCGTGCGACTGCGAGGTGTCGCGTATGTTGCCAATGGCCGTGAGCGCCGTATTCACCGCCGTGTCGAATCCTATGGTGTAGTCGGTAAAGGCCAGGTCGTTGTCTATGGTGCCGGGCAGGCCCATGACCTTCACCCCCGCCTCCGCCAGCTTCAGCGCGCCCAGAAGCGAGCCGTTTCCGCCTATGACCACGAGCCCCTCAATCTTAAAGCTCGCGAGCATGTTGAGCGCCATGTTAAAGCCCTTCTCCGTGAGAAACTCCGCGCTGCGCGCCGTCTTCAGAATGGTGCCGCCGCGCTGGATGATATCGCCCACCGACCGTGCGTTCATCTCGCGAATCTCGCCCTCAATCAGCCCCGAATAGCCGCGCTCAATCCCGAAAATCTCCATCTCGTGATAAAGCGCCCCGCGCACCACCGCGCGAATCGTGGCGTTCATGCCCGGCGAATCCCCGCCGCTCGTAAGTACTGCGATTCGTTTCATCCTATATCTCCCTGCCGTGCTGCAACGTCATTGCCGGACTCGTTCCGTTGGTCCAGCACCGTCATTACCGATTATATCACGTCTTGCTATCCCTGCGCTTCTCCGCCAGTATGGCGCCCGACGCCGCCAGTATCAGCACGATTCCCGCCACCATGTTCCAGGAGATCCGCTCCCCCAGCACCACCACCGCAATCACCGGCGCTATGGCCGGCTTGAGCAGGAAGATGATAGACGCCGTCGTCGCGTTCGCGTGCTTAATCACGAAGAAGTAGGTCAGATACCCCACGCCCGAAACCACCACCGCCGTATAGAGCACCAGCGGCATCTCGTCTATAACCCCGTGGGTGACAGGGCGGCCCGTCGCTATTAGCACCGCCAGCAGCACAGCCGCGCCCAGCAGGAAACTCATAGCCGTCTGCGTAAAAGGCCCGGCCTTCTGTATGGACCTGGTGCCCAGCACCCCGTAAAGCGAAAACAGCACGCCCGCCCCGATAGAGAGCAGGGCGCCGTGTATGGTGTTTCCCGGCATGAGGTCCCACGGCCGGATCATGAGCAGAATCCCCGGAATGGTTATGAGTACCGAGAGCACCTTCCCCTTGGTCAGCTTGTCGTCCTTCGCGAAGAAGTGCGCCAACACCGCCGTAGCTATGGGGTTCGTGCAAAACAGTACCGCCGCCGTGGCCGCGTTCGAGTACAGGATCCCGTACTGAAACAGCACCATGGAAAGCGGCACGCACAGCGTCCCCAGCAGCAGGTAGTAGCCCAAGAGCCCCGGCGTAAGCCGCGCCCCCTTGCGCCGCATCTCCGCCACGCCGAAAGGCAGCAGCACTATCCCGCCGCCCGTAAAGCGCAGAAACGTAAGCTGCAGCGGATCCAGCGCGCTGCCCGCCAGCTTCAGCGCCACCTCCATCGTGGCGAAAACGAAGGCAGAGATTAAAATGTTCGCAACAACTTTTTTCATTGACTTATATACTACACAACAAGAGCCGCCCCGCATCCGGAGCGACTCCTACATTATACTCTGCTTCCGGCTCTACTTAAACCGCGAGTAAATCCCCTTGCTCGTGTAAAGCGCGCTCACCGGGTTGTGCGCCAGCACGCGGTCCTTGACCACCAGCGTGGTCACCGGCGACTTGCTGTGCATGGTAAACAGCATGTCGTGCCCCACGCAAAGCCCTATGATGATGTTAAAATCCGTGCCTTGCTCGTTTAGCAGTTCCGCCTGCATGATGGGGTTGCACATGGACTCGTGCCCGCACCCGCGGTTCAGCTTGTGCTCGTCGGGTATGCCTATCTCGCCCTTATCCACCGCGCCTATCTTGCAGCACACCGTGTAGTACGGTATCCCCTTGCGGTCGAGGATGTCCGTAAACAGCCGCGCCTCGCTGATAAGCCCCATGCAGCTCGCAATCCCTATCTTCTTGCCGCCTATCTTCTCGAAGAACGCTATGGTCTCCTCCACGCGGCACAGCTTGCCGTACGTGGTGCCCTCCACCTCCGCCGAGGCGAGCGCTATCTTCCTGAGCTTCCGGCTCGATGTAATCTTCCGGTTCACCCGGTCTATCTTCTCCTGCGGCAGGCCGGCCGTGAGGCAGAACGCCGGGTAGTGCCCCTCGTCCTTGGCCCGGCAGGCCTGCGTGGCGCAGTCCGCACAGGTGAAAAGCTCCTTCTTAACTTTCGCCATTTCCTCCTCCTTCTTGCGCGTCCTATCCCGCGCGAAAGGGCGCCACGGCCGAAGCCGCAGCGCCCCCGCCCCTTCTCCTTATTCCGTCGTCTTCAGGTACGCCCGCTCGGCCAGCGCCTCCACGTCCGTCTCCTCTTTGAGTATACCTATTATCTGCAGCTCCTGCAGGTTCACGAGCAGCGACTCGTAGACCGCGTCCGCGTCCGCATCGCCGAACCGGTAGTCCTTAATCAGTTCCACCAGCAGCTCCTCGTCGCCCGTTATATACTGCTTCTCCAGCTGCAGCTTGACCGTCTCCTCCGGGTGCTCGCCCACCCACTGGGCCGCCTTGACCACCGCGCGCGTGTACGCCGCCGCCAACTCCGGATGCTCCTCCGCGAACTTGTCCGTGACAAAAGCCGCGCAGCAGTACTCGCTTGCGAAGGGCTCGTCCTTGGACGTGTCGAGGATTATCGTGTAGCCGTTATCGCGCGCCGCTATGGAGACCGCCGGGTCCAGCGCCGCGTATGCGTCTATAGAGCCGTTCTCCAGCGCCGCCGGCAGGTCCGCGTTCGGGAAGATTACGAACTCCACCTCCGGGTTCGCCGCGCCCGTGTCTATCCCCGCAGTCTCCAGCGCCCGCTTGGCCACCGCCGCCGGAGAGTCCGCCAGCGCCGCCACGCCTATCCGCTTGCCCTTCAGGTCCGCCACCGATGTAATCCCCGAGTCCGCCGTGGTGACTATCTTTATGCAGCCCGCATGCAGGCCCGCCACCAGCTTAATCGTAAGCCCGTTCTCCAGCGGCTGCCCGAACTTGCCTATGAGCCCCGCGCCCGCGTCCACCGTGCCGGAAGCCGCGCCGTCCACCGTCTGCGAGCTGTCCAGCGGCACCGCCTCGAAGTTAATCCCTTCCTCCTCAAAGTAGCCGTTCTCTATGGCCACATGCAGCGCCGCGTGGCACAGCGAACTGCCGTATGCTATGCGAACCGTGTAATCGTCCGCCACTGCCTCGCCGCTGTCCGTGTCCGTACCCGAGCTCGAATCGTCATTGCCGCAGCCCGCCAGCGCCAAACCCAGCACCAGCACCAGCGTCAAAAACGCCGCCAATACCTTCTTCTTCATTTTTCTTACCTCCCAGTAATCTTAATTCATAATTCCAGTGCTCTAACGAATCTATCTGTAAAGCTCTTAAGCTTGACATTCTGCAGGCGCGTGTCAAGTTGTTTGCTTGACAGCCTTCCTCGCGGCCCCCGCACTTTTTCTTCGGGGAAGTAGGGCTATATAACGTAGTCGGCCCCCGTATCCTCCCCGCCGAGATGGAGGATGTTGAGCAGCTGTTTACGGTAAGCCATAAAATCCGCCGAACTCCGCGCGCGCGGCCGGGCAAGGTCTATTTCTATCGTTTCGCGAATCCGCCCCGGCCTTGGCGAGAGCACCACCACGCGGTCCGACATATAGACCGCCTCGTCCACATCGTGCGTAACCATGATCATGGTCGTCTGCTCGCCCGAGTGAATCTTGAGAATCTCGTCCTGGATGTTCATGCGCGTAAACGCGTCCAGCGCTCCCAGTGGCTCGTCCAAGAGCAGCACCTTGGGACTGACTATCAGCGAGCGGGCGAGCGCCGCGCGCTGGCACATGCCGCCGGAAATCTGGTGCGGGTAGTATTTCTCGAACCCCTTGAGCCCCACGCGCTCAATCCAGTGCGCCACGTCCGCCTTTCGCTCCGCGTACACCCCCTGCGTCTTCAGGCCGAAGGCCACATTGCCCGCTATGGTAAGCCACGGGAAGAGGGCGTGGTCCTGAAACGCGAACCCGCGCTCCGGCCCCGGCCCGGATATATCCTCGCCGTCCATGGAAAGGCTCCCGCTGTCCGGTTTTATGAGCCCCGCGATAAGCCGCAGAAGCGTGGACTTGCCGCAGCCCGAGGCGCCTATAAGCGTCACAAACTCGCCCGGCGCTATGTCAAGCGAAACGTTTGACAGCGCGCGGACGGTTGCATTTGCATCCGCCTCGTTGATAAAGGTCTTGGTTATGTTGTCTATGCGGATACGGCCCGCGGCGGCCGCTGCTACCATTTGATGACTCCCTTCTGCCAAACGAGCGCCACGTCGCGGAGCCGGAAGAGCGCCGTCACGAGCAGTGAAAAGACTATGGCGATTACTATAAGCCCGGCGTACACGTTTGCGTACGCGAGCATTTCCTTCTGCCAGTTGATGTACCAGCCTATGCCGTACTTGGCGCCTATGAGCTCTGCCACCACCAGCGTTATGAACGACATACACGCGCCGTTGAACACGCCGAGGAATATGTGCGGCGCGGCGGCCGGAATCCCCACGCGCACGATTTGCTGCGCGCGCCTGGCGCCGAGTATGCCCGCCACGTCGAAGTAGGTCTGAGAGATGTTCGAGATGCCGCTCGCGGTCATGAGCGTTACCGGGAACCACACGGCTATGCCTATGAGTACCGCGCTCGCGGAAAACGCGCTCGGGAAGATTACGAGCAGGATGGGGATCCACGCTGTGGAGGGCATGGGGCCCACGAGGTGCACGGGCGTGGACAGCCAGTAGCTCACCTTGCGGCTGAAGCCCATGGACACGCCGGTGAAGAAGCCTATAATCGCGCCGCCAAAGTAGCCGAACAGCAGCAGGCGCAGCGAATACAGCAGGCACTTAAGAACCACCGCGCGCTCCTCCACCAGCACGCCCAGTATCCGGTCGTAGGTGGGGAAGTACAGGATGGGGAAGAGTGCCCGCTTGGCTATGACATAGTTAAATACGGTAAGAACCAGGAAGACCACCGAGCGGAATGCCCAGCGCCCCAGCACCTTCTGCGCCCCGCGCTTGCTCACGAGCGCACGGACGGCCAGCAGAATCTGCAGCGCCACCATGGCCAGCATAAAATAGGTAAAGTACGGATGCTTCGCCTTAGGCTGCGTGGACGCGTCCGGAACCAGCGCCTGCACAGCAAGGCAGACGGCGGCTGCCAGCGCAGGAGCAAATATCTTGAGTATAAATGCCAGGCTCTGTTTACGGTTTTGCATAACATGGTAAACATATATTAAAACTATGTGAATGTCAAGAACAATTCTGATATTTTCTATAAATTTAATATGAATTAGCCGCACGCGCCGCGCGATGGCATATACGTCATTGCCGTATAACCGCACCCGTCATTGCCGGGCTTGTCCCGGCAATCCAGCACTGCACTTCGAACCATGCCATAAACAATCAAACGCTTATTCGAATCCTACACGCGCGAAATTTCAATGGAATTCGCCAATTTGCGCCAATTTCTGAATATTACAACTTCAATATTCGAGAAAAAGACATTAAAAAAACCCTGTTAAAATTCTAAAGAGTGTGGTACAAATTACAGGTAGACGTACGTAAGTATGCCCGTACGCCGTATGTTTTGAAAGGATTAAGTAGTTAGAAGAAAGGCAGGTAAGAATGGTAGTTTTCAAGCAGAAAAAACCGGAAACCGGTAAGAGCCTCGCGCGCAAAGCCGTGGCATGCTTGATCGCGCTCTGCGTTATCCTCACGTACGCAGTGCCGATGTTCGCGTTTGCGGATGAGAATGCTGCGGGGGACCCGGCAGAGAGTATCTCGGAGGAATCCGTAGTCGCGAGCGATGAGCCGGTGGACGATAGCGTCACCACAACCGTTAATGAAGAAGTAGTAAATGAAGACATCCAGCAGGGCGGCGACGAGGTTGACACCGCTGCAACCACCGAAGATGCCCCGGCTGCGACAGAGCAGGAGCCTGCCGCGCAGGGAACGGATGACGCTGCGGTTGCAGACGCGGTGAATGCACCGGTAAAGCAGTCCGGCGCAGTGAATGCGCTGTCTGCCTTCGTGCCCTTCGGTGGCTTGATTCCTCAGGCGGGGGCTGTTTCTCCGTACATCGAGATTTTCTATAGAGGAACCGAAGAGCCCGCCTCGAATATCCAAGTGGACCCCGGAAAACCCGAAGAACTCACAGCCGATATTAAACCGGACAGCGGTGAGACATGGGGTACAGCCAACATTAGCATGACATACACGATAGACGGTAAGACGCCGGCCGAAGCAGGATTTGACGAAGATGTATTAGAAGTATTTCTCGACGGCGGACTGGGGCAGGTGATCTGGAATCCGGATGGAAACGGAACAATTGCATATCAGGATATCCTGTTTAACTCCACTATAGTAGATTTCACGGTAACTGCGGATGCGGAGCTCAATGGTCACGTCGTTGACTACACGATTACTGTGGATGTGACCTATGATAATGAATATCAAGGTTCCCTGACACCGATCACCACCAGCGGCAGACTCTATGTGGGCGTCCCTTTCCCGACAGACATGAACATCGTCGATCGTGAGACCAGGCAGGACGCTACAGATATCGCCATAGATCCCAGTGCTACAGAGCCGACCGAGCTGGCTATAGACTTTTTGCCGGTTCCCACATTACCGTATCCGTGGGACTGGAACAGAGCTGTGGCTACTATCAGCTTTACGGTGAACGGCGGCGAGCCGACTCCTGAGGAGATAGCGGCATTGGCTTCGGCTATCAGCATTTCGCCGACGTCAGAGGAGGAAAACACTATCATTTATGTTGGGACAGAAACCTCCGCATTTTATGAAAAGACCTGGGATAACTGGGATGAGCCTGCTTTGAGTGTAGATGACGGTTGTGCTGTCCTTACTCTCGATATCCCGGCCTTCAGTTCGGAGTCTCTGAACGTTGACATCCTGCCCTGTAATGCGCTCGAAGACAAGACGATTGACTACACGATAACAATCGACGTCTACGGTCTGAATGATCTAACCGATCTTTCCGGTCCGGGCGGTCCTGCCGGTCCGGGCGGTCCTGCCGGTCCTGCCGGCCCTGGCGAGCAGGTTTCTCCGGACAATCAAAACGTGCCGGAGAGTCAAGTTGACGCCACACTTACGAAGAGCGGCAGAATCACGATAGCCCACGACTTTGTTGAGGGCGAAACGATTCCTGTGGATTGCACCCATGACGGTTATACGATTTACACCTGCAAAGAGTGCGGCCTTGAGGAACATAGAGATATAGTTCCCGCAACCGGACACAACTACGAAGTCATAGAAACGCATGAAGCGACCTGCACGCAGGCAGGGTTTACGGTTGAGGAATGCGAGTATTGTCACGATACGAGAATCGTTGATGGCGA